>NZ_JAJNAY010000001.1:2588456-2924147 GCF_021010565.1 Chryseobacterium turcicum | reverse complement strand
AGGAATTACTGTTTACAGAGGAGAAAGAGGTTTTATGAAAGAATCTTTTGAGCAAAGCGCCGATGCCGATATTATTTTTACAATTGTAACCAGGCTGGAAGTTCGAAAACTACAGAATATTGTTCGTTCAATTGATCCGAAAGCATTTATTTTTACCCAAACCGTAAGAGAACCTCAAGGCGGAATTGTAAAGGAAATTGTGAAGCATTAAAGTTCAAATTAATAATAAATATTGCCTTGTAGAATTATTTTTACAAGGCTTTTTTGTTAATTTTAAACTTAAATTTTAATTTTAATGAAATGGTAAAAAGAATCGTAGCCAATATAAAAACTGAAGATTTATCTAAAGCTGATGTATTTTATCATGATATTTTGGGTCTCGAAACATTGATGAATCATGGCTGGATTAAAACTTTCGGTAATGAGGAAAAATCAAAAGTTCAGATAAGTTTTGCAACTCAAGGTGGAAATGACACCAAGGTTCCCGACTTTTCTATTGAAGTTGATAATGTCGATGAAATATATGACAAAATGGTAGATTCAGAATTTAAAATTATCTACAAAATAACCAATGAAGATTGGGGTGTTCGAAGATTCTTTGTGATAGACCCGTTCGGAAAGCTCATTAATATTCTTTCACATCAATAAGTCTAATATTATTCTATTAATTTTAGTTAATTAAAAATCATTGCATCAAAAAAATAAAAATGTTAAAGCCTTATGTATTTCAACTGTAAGGCTTTAATTTTGCCTATCAACTATCAACTATCAACTATCAACTATCAACTATCAACTATCAACTATCAACTATCAACTATCAACTATCAACTATCAATTCTAATAAATGAAACGCTCCGGAACCGCAACTTTACCACTTCATTACGGAAAAGTACCGCCTTGGCTATACGAAAGAATGGCCGTGCTCGGACTTTCCATCGTAGAAGTAATGTTAGCAGATTATGGTAAAAATGAAGTGCTTCGCAGATTAGCAGACCCGTTTTGGTTTCAAAGTTTCGGTGCGGTAATGGGAATGGATTGGCATTCTTCAGGCATCACAACTTCGGTAATGGGAGCATTAAAACGCAGCATTAATCCTAATTCTAAAGAACTAGGAATTTATATTTGTGGTGGAAAAGGCAAGCTTTCCAAAGAAACTCCGAATGAATTATTAGTTATTGCTGATAAAACCGGACTAAATGGAAACGAATTGGTTCGTGCAAGTAAACTCTCTGCAAAAGTGGATAATACTGCGATTCAGGATGGTTATCAACTGTATCTTCATAATTTTATTTTGTCAGATGAAGGAAATTGGGCAGTTGTACAGCAAGGAATGAATGATTCTGATGGCACAGCGCGACGTTACCATTGGCATTCTGAAAATATGGAATCTTTTGTAGAAGAACCACACAAAGGAATTCAAGGGATTAATAGAGGTGAAATTTTAAATCTAACAGCGAGTGAAGCTAAAAACAGCCGCAAAGGAATCTTGGAAATCTCACACACCAATTCAGAAAAAATAATGCAGGATTTTGCCAATCTCATTCTGCCTGCTCATCATGACGTACGTGCTTCGGATGTAGATTTGAAAAAACTGGGCACACTTTTGTACATGACCCGAGAAAAGCCACCTGAAAATTTTGAAGAATTATTGTTATTAAAAGGCGTAGGACCGCGAACTTTACAAAGTTTGGCATTGGTAAGTGAAGTGATTCATGGGGCGCCTTCAAGATTCAGAGACCCTGCGAGATTTTCGTTTGCGAATGGTGGAAAAGACGGTCATCCGTTTCCTGTTCCCATCAATGTTTATGACGAGACAATTTCAATTTTGCAAAAAGGAATTGAAAAATCTAAGTTGGGAAATTCAGACAAATTGCAGTCTATCAATAAGCTTCACACGATTATTTCTGAAGCTGAGAAAAACTTCACACCAGATTTTGATATTAATGAGGTGATTGAAGAAGAAAGACAAAACTCTTGGCGTTTTGGTGGAAAAACTGTTTTTGGGGATGCAGAAAAACCTTCAAAACCAAAGCCGATTCAGCTTTCTTTGTTTTAAATATTTATTCTTGTAAATCTGATTTTTAATTATAACAAAGGTGTTTGTACTCAATCGCAAATCTGTTTTGGTTAAAACAATAGTGATTTAATAAAAACACAATTCTGTTTGTATTAAAACGGGTGTGTTTATCCTTTCGTAGAAATCTGTTTTAGTTAAAACAAGGGTGTTTGTCTTAAAACAGAAAATCAATTTATAAATATTATGAATGTCCGTTTTTAACCAAAGTTTAGAAACCAGCAGACATTTTGTCTTTCCGTAGGAATCTTAATATACTAAATATAAAGTATCTTAAATCGACTTCGTCGAACCATTAGATTAGGTTTCCTAAGGAAAAACAAATAAGCTGTTAAAAACTAACTTATTACCAATTATAGATATTTATGATAAATCATTGATGTCCGGTAAAAATTAGAAATACAATTAACAGCTCGCTCCTCAGGAGCTTTAATGATAAAAGAACCACTATTTTCTATTAACAGTTTGCTCCTAATGGAGCTGCATTAATCCCATCGGGATTTTCTGTTAATAGAAAAAATGAAATAATCCAAAACAAAGCTCCAGAGGAGCGACCTATCGATTTACATTATTAACATTGAGTTTGTCAATTTGTTTATTGTTTTAATCGGACAACAATGATAATAAGTATTAGGGATTTAAAAACCTTACGATGAGTTGAAAATTTAAGCTGTCAAAAAAAATACGTTCAATTCCAATAAAAATTATAAATTTAAAATCTCAAAATAGTATTTGGATGACTAGCAAAGCCTTTGATGTTTATCGCGATTTTCCTTTTTTCTTTCAGAAAGAACTTGTTGAAATTTTTCAGGCTCATGAAAAAGTAAGTTTTCAAAAAGGAGAATACATTCTCGAAGAAGGAAAAACCGCCAATGAATATTATATTTTAGAAAAAGGTCTTGCTCGTTCATGGGTCAATGATTTTAATGGAAATGAAGTCACCACCCACTTTTTTGTAGAAAATGAAATCATTATTGATGTTTCATCATTATTCCAAAGAATTCCGACTCAGGAAAATATTGTTTGCATTACAGATTGCGAATGCTGGAAATTTGATTTTGAAACCTTTCAGGAATTATTTCACAAAATCCCAAACCTCAGAGAATGGGGAAGAGCATGGATGTCTCAGCAACTTTTCATTTATAAACAACGTTCTGTAGAGATGTTTACGCTTTCTGCCACCAAACGTTACCTCAATTTATTAGAACAAAAACCTCATGTTGTACAATTTGCTCCACTAAAGCAAATTGCTTCCTACTTAGGTGTGACAGACACTTCTTTAAGCCGAATTCGTAAAGAATTGGTTTCCCATCCCAAGAAAAATTAAATCTTGTCTTATGGCAAGTTGATTTTCGTAGCGACTTAGTAATTTTGGTTAAAAGTATTACACCCAAAAATTACAATATGAAAATCAACCAAATTTATGTCAACCTTCCGGTAAAAGACATTCTAAAAACAAAAGAATTCTGGACGAATGTAGGATTCACTATTAACGAACAGTTTTCAGATGACAAAGCAGTTTGTGTTGTGTTGAGCGATACTATTTACGTGATGTTTTTAACGGAAGAATATTTCCAGACTTTTTCAGAAAGACCGATTCCAAAAGGTGATACTACGCAGGTTTTGGTAGCTATTGGCTTAAACAGTCGTGAAGAAGTTGATAAAATTGTTAACGCAGCTGTTGAAAACGGAGCAACTCAACATGAAGAACCTCAGGATTATGGATGGATGTACCAGAACTCTTTTTGGGACATCAACGGTCATGGTTGGAATGTAACATTTGCTGATATCTCTCAAATGCCTACTGAATAATTTTTAAATTATTGCAAATTTAGCTGATAACGCAGATTGTTTAATCTGAAAATATCTGCTCAATCCGTAAAATCTACGAGAGGAAATTAATAATAAATCTACAGAGTCTTATAATCATAATTATCTATGTAAATCGGAAGAACCTGTGGCTAAATAAATAAAAATCAAATTATGGACACTCCAAAATCAACAAAATTAGAAATCATTATTCCTGCATTTCGAGGACATAGTCAGAATTTTCTGATGGTTCTTGACAGGATTTCAGAAGAAGATGCCTTAAAAAGAATTGAAGGCAGAACCAACCATATCATTTGGATGGTTGGAAATTTTCTCGATATGCGTTATGCAATGGGAAGCGTACTCGGTTTGAATGAAGAATTTGAGTTTAAAGATTTTTTCTTTCAGGGAAAAGCGTTAGATGAAAATTTAGAATATCCGTCTTTACAGCAGTTGAAAGGTTCTTTTCATAAAATTTCACCTCTTGTTTATCAAAAATTATTGGAAGCTTCAGATGAAGATTTAGATAAAGCTTTTCCAATGGGAATGAATATTGAGTTTTTTCCTGAAAATGTACTCAATTTTATCGGAATGTGCATCGGTCGCGAAGATTATCTCTGCGGACAAATAGGATTAATGCGTAGAATCCTTAATTACGAAGGAATGAAATACGATTTTGACGAAAATATGAAATATTAATGTAGTCTTTGCTGAGTAGAACGCCTTTGCGAACAAAAAATATTCTCAATTAGATTAAGAGCTGTTTAAATTTAAATGAAAATAATTTATCTCGCAGATTTTGCTGATTTAGCAGATTAGTTTCTCAGTTTTTAATCTGCTAAATCTGTGTGATTTGCGAGAATTATATAAAAAATGATTGGAAAAAATCACAACTTAATCGCACAGAATTTAAATTAATAAAATTTAAACAAGCTCTAAAAAATATTTGCGCTCTTTGCGTTAAAATAAAACAGCAATAGACACCAATTTAATCGTGTTATTTGTGAAAAAAAACATTAGTGAAATTAGTGTTAAAAAAAAACTAACTTTTAAAAATAAAAATCATGGCAAAATTAAATCCTTACCTCAATTTTGACGGTACAGCAGAAAAAGCATTCACATTTTACAAATCTGTGTTTGGCGGAGAATTCGTTGGAGAAATTCATAAAATGGGTAACGCTCCCGGAACTGAAAATTTATCAGATGAAGAAAAAAACAGAGTAATGCATATTGCGCTTCCTATTGGGGGAGACCTTTTGATGGCTTCAGATATTGTACCGTCATTTGGGCAAAACTTAACCGTTGGGAATAATAATTACGTTTCAGTATTTCCAGATTCCAGAGAAGATGCAGAAAGAATCTTTAAAGGACTTTCAGAAGGTGGAAATGTTGAAATGCCACTTGAAGACCAATTTTGGGGAGACTATTTCGGTAGTTTTCAGGACCAATTTGGTGTACATTGGATGATTAATTATAATGAAGAATACACAAAATAGTTTTATATTTAATTATTGAAAGGGTAGATGTTGAGTTTACCCTTCTTTTTACACCCTAAAAACAAATTATTAAATGGATAAAGTTAAAATTGATATTACGATACTGGCACCAGTAGAAAAAGTTTGGGATTATTTTAATGCTCCAAAACATATTGTTAAATGGAATTTTGCCCATGAAAGTTGGTATTGTCCAAAATCTGAAAATGATTTGAAAATCGGTGGTAAATTCAATAATAGAATGGAAGCAAAAGACGGCAGCTTCGGATTTGATTTTGCAGGAATTTATGATGAAGTGGATAAGAATGAAAGAATAAAATATCAGATTGAAGATGGTAGAGAAGTAGAAGTGATTTTTGAAAAAATTGACGAGAATACAACCAAAGTAATCCAAATTTTTGATGCTGAAAAACAAAATTCAGTGGAGATGCAGCGTGAAGGATGGTATGCGATTCTCAATAATTTTCATAAATATGTAGAAAACCATTAAACTTTAAAAACGTGTAATCATGATCAATTTGGTAATAATGGCAAAATGTTTAAAACCCATTTGCGCTGAGAATCATGTGGAGGGAAATCAATTTTTACAAGGCGTTATAGCAATGCCTGCAAGAAGAACGCTGGAAAAAGAACAGATCGATTCTCTTAGAAAACTATCAGATTATTCTGAAAATGAATTGCTGAAATTTCACGGTTTCGGAAAAAATACAATTTCAAAGCTTAAAAATTACATGAAAGAAAATAATTTTTCTTTTAAAAATCAATAAAATAAATTGAGTCTCAGAAAAAGAGGTTCAGAAAAATATTTAATAAATCCTAAGTTAAAAAAAAATGAATAACAATATTTTCCCGTGTTTATGGTATGATGGTGATGCTAAACAATCTGCAGAGTTTTATTGCAAAGTATTTGGCGGAAAAATTACTGCAGACACACCTGTTGTAATGAATATTGAGATTTTCGGGCAGAAAATAATGCTTTTGAACGGTGGCCCTCATTTTGAAAAAAATGCTTCAGTTTCGTTTATGGTGATGTGTGAAACGGAAGACGAAGTTCAGAAATATTGGGATCAATTGGAAGACGGAGGAATTGTTTTGATGGCGTTAGATTCTTATCCTTGGAGTAAAAAATATGGTTGGATCCGAGATAAATTTGGCGTTACATGGCAATTGTATTTAGGTGAAAAGAAAAGCGAGCAAAGAATTATTCCGACTTTAATGTTTATTCATCAAAATAACGGAAAAGCATCAGAAGCAATGGAATTATACACTCATGTTTTTCCAAACTCAAAAATAGAAAGCGTGCTGAAATATGGAGAAGGAGTAAATGGTGAAAACCACGAAATTCCGGAAAACGTACAGCATGCCCATTTTGAAATCGACGGTTATTCGATGTTTTGCATGGATAATTCTTATGATCACAAGTTTGATTTTAATGAAGGGATTTCTATGGTCATTATGACAAATAATCAGGAAGAAACAGATAACCTTTGGAATTCGTTAACAGCAGAAGGGGGAAGAGAAAGCATGTGTGGTTGGCTAAAAGATAAATTCGGAATGAGCTGGCAAATTGTACCCAAAAGACTCATTGAATTGATGAGCGATTCTGATCAGCTGAAAGCTCAAAAAGTAGTGCAAGCAATGATGAAAATGCAAAAAATTGTGATTAAAGACTTAGAAGAAGCTTATAATTCTTAGTTGAATGATGAAAGCTGGATGTTAGACGTTATTTTTTCATGAAAATTTTGGTCAAGAGTGTAGTTGGTTTTATCACCAGTGAAATTATCCACATGAATGGCGAAGATTTTGATGAAGTATAAATAATTTTACCTAAACCTAAACCTAAACCTAAACCTAAACCTAAACCTAAACCTAAACCATGGAAGTTTTAGAATTTGAAATAAAAATCAATGCAAGTCCCGAAAAAATATGGACCGTTCTGTGGGACGATATGCATTACAGACAATGGACTTCCGCATTCACAAAAGGTTCTTTCTATGTGGGAACTTGGGATGAAGGCAGTATTATAAAGTTTTTTGATCCTAATAACAACGGAATGTACAGCCGTGTTTTGAAAAACGATCCCAATAAAGAGATGACTTTTCTGCATTTGGGTGAAATTTATGATGGGATAGAAACCCCACAAGATTGGGGTGATGCCACAGAAACTTATACTTTAGAGGAAACAGAAGAAGAAACAATATTAAAAGCCACAATTAAATCTTCGCCAGAATTCAAAGATTTTTTTGAGGAAAAATTTCCTGCAGCACTTCAGAATGTGAAGAATCTGTCGGAAAATCAGCTTTAATTTACTGATGATTACTTTCAAAGACACAAATGATTTTTTAAGTTAAATAATACACGCCAAAAAATCATTATCATGGAAAATTTATCATACAATATCATTATTGATGCTCCTAAAGAAAAAATATGGGATGTTTTGTGGACTCCCCAAACCTACTCTGAATGGACGAAATTTTTTAATCCTAAATCTATTTCATTGATGAAATCTGATTGGCAGGTCGGTGGGAAAACCTATTTCACAAACACAGATGGTGAAGGAATGGTTTCTACAATTGATAGTTTGGAAAAACCTGATCAGATTGTTTTTAAACATTTGGGAATGGTCGATAAAGACGGAAACGAAGACACCCAAAGCAAAGAAGTGATGGAGTGGAACGGTTCTTTTGAAAAATATTTCCTGATTTCCCTGGATGACGGAACGGTAAAGCTTCAGGCAGAAGTTCAAGCTGAGAGCGAATGGAAAGATCATATGAATGAAGGGTTTACAAAAGGCTTACAGATTGTAAAAGATCTTTCCGAATCTAAATAATATGATTTGAATAATTTATATCAAGAGGTTTTTAGAGAAAGCCTCTTTTTTATTTAACTTTAAAAAATATCCTCAATCATCTGCGAAAATCTTCGTAATCTGTAGGAATCTAAATAATTATCATGAAACTACTATCAATCCTTTTCATAACATTTGCTTTAGCGCTACTGGGGACAAAAATCTTTCAGGGAAACTGGAACTTTCTCTTTTCAGGAAACCTCGGAATGGCAGTTTTTATACTATTCACAGGTTTTGCTCATTTTAAATTCCAAAAAGGAATGGCTTTAATGATTCCTGAATTTATGCCTGCAAAAATGTTTTGGGTTTACTTTACCGGTATTATCGAAATTGCGGCAGGAATTGGTTTGATGATTCCTTCAATTCGTGAGCTGACTTCAATTTTGTTGATTATCTTTTTGGTGTTAGTTTTTATTGCGAATATTAATTCATCAAGAAAAAAAGTCAATCTTTTTAAAGCAGATTATTCGGGTCCCGGAATGAGCTATCTGTATAAAGAAAGAATTCCTATGCAGATTATTTTAATAGCCTGGACGTGGTTTTTTGGAATTTATCTGAACTAAAAATGAATTTTAAATCGATTAAAATAAGTTTGATTTAAACAAAATTTAAAACCAACATCACGATTTTTATCTCTCACCGAAAATCCTTATTTTTGCATATCTAAAAAGTAAAAGTAAAGAAATGAATTCCTACAAAAATCCTTTGGAAGAACGCTATTCAAGCGAAGAGATGTTGTTTAACTTTTCACACAACAATAAATTCCAGAATTGGAGAAAGCTTTGGATTGCTCTGGCTGAAATCGAAAAAGACTTAGGTCTTGAAATTACAGACGAGCAAATTGCTGAGTTGAAAGCGAATGTTGACAATATCGATTACGATAAAGCAGCAGAATACGAGAAAAAATTCCGTCACGATGTAATGGCTCACGTTCACGCTTATGGTGATGTGGCGCCTTCTGCAAAGGGAATTATTCACTTAGGAGCAACTTCGGCGTTTGTAGGAGACAATACAGATTTAATTCAGATCCGTGACGGACTTTTAATTTTAAAGAAAAAGTTGGTGAACGTGATGAAGAATCTTGCTGATTTTTCAATTCAATATAAAGACCTTCCAACTTTAGGATTCACTCACTTCCAACCAGCTCAGTTAACAACTGTTGGAAAAAGAGCAACACTTTGGTTACAAAGTTTAGTTCTTGACATCGAAGAGCTTGATTTCTTCTTGGAAACATTAAGATTCAGAGGTGTAAAAGGAACAACCGGAACTGCAGCAAGTTTCTTGGAGCTTTTCAACGGTGATTATTCTAAAGTAAAACATTTAGATAAAGAATTGTCAAAGAGATTCGGTTTCGAAAAAGTATTCGGCGTTTCAGGACAGACTTACGATAGAAAAATCGATGCAAAAGTGGTTGCCTTATTAGGTAATATCGCACAATCTGCACATAAATTCACAAACGATTTACGTTTACTTCAAAATTTGAAAGAAATTGAAGAGCCGTTCGAGAAAAACCAAATCGGTTCATCTGCAATGGCTTACAAGCGTAACCCGATGAGAAGCGAAAGAATCGGAGCATTGGCAAAATACGTAATGTCTTTAACGACAAGTTCTGCAATGGTTGCTTCAACACAATGGTTTGAAAGAACATTGGACGATTCTGCAAACAAGAGATTAACCATTCCTCAAGCGTTTTTAGCGGTTGATGCAATTCTATTGATTTGGAATAACATCATGAACGGAATCGTGGTTTATCCGAACAGAATCAACAAACATATTATGGAAGAACTTCCTTTCATGGCGACAGAATACATCATCATGGAAGAAGTGAAAGCTGGTGGTGACCGTCAGGAAATTCACGAAGTAATCAGAGTTCATTCTATGGAAGCATCTAAAAAGGTAAAAGAAGAAGGTCTAGAAAACGATCTTATCGAAAGAATCTTGAATGATGATTCATTAAAATTAGATAAATCAAAATTAAAAGAAGTTCTTGATCCTAAAAATTTCATTGGTTTTGCACCTATTCAAACGGAAGAATTCATTGCAAATGAAGTTCAGCCGATTATTGATGCAAACAAAGAGCTGATAGGATTAGAAGCTGATCTTAAAGTATAAATAATATGCAGTCTTTTCGGCTGCATATTTTGTAAAAATAATTTTTGTTTATTATTTGAACAGAGGTATTGTGAAATTGTAATTGGAATGACCGTTCCTGAGAAAATTATGAAGGAAGATAATCATTTGTCCGCCATTGATGTAAATCTGCTTGAGAACATTAAATCTATTGTTCTTAAAGCTCGGTCAAATGCGTATCAACGAATAAACCGGGAACTGATACTTACCTACTGGGAAATTGGGAAAGAAATTGTGGAAGCTGAAAGGAGAAATGATATTGATTATTCCACATCCAGACAGATTATTCTGAAGCTATCTAAATTGTTGACTAAAGAGATTGGAAAAGGTTTTTCTCGTTCTAATCTTTTCAATATGAGGAAGTTTTATCTAGAATACTCAAGTGTCCAGTCACCGACTGGACAGTTTGATGAAAATCTTTTCTTGTCTTCAATACAACTTACTTGGACACATATTTGCGAGTTACTCATTATTGAAGATAAATCGAAAAGAAGTTTTTACGAAAAAGAAACAGTAAACTCTCATTGGTCTATTCGTGAATTGAAAAGACAAATTGATAGTTCTCTTTATGAAAGGCTTTTACTCTCTCAAGGAAAATCTAACAAAGAAAAGGTTTTAGAATTATCAAATAAAGGCCAAGAACTAACTAAGGCTGAAGATATTCTTAAAAGTCCTTATGTTTTTGAGTTTTTGGGAATTCCTGAGAATAAACCTATCCTTGAAAAAGATTTAGAAAGGAAACTCATCCGGCATATCGAAGACTTTTTGTTAGAATTGGGTAAAGGTTTTATGTTTGTCGGCTCTCAACAACGTATAACTATCAACAATACACATTATTATGTTGATATGGTTTTTTATAATAAAATATTGCAATGCTATATTTTGATAGAATTGAAAACCACAAAACTAAATATTGCGGATGGTGGACAACTAAATACCTATCTTAATTATTATAAAACAGAGGTGAATGACGAGAATGACAATCCACCAATAGGAATTATTCTTTGTGCTGAAAAAGACGAAATTACTGCAGAATATATTTTGGGTGGATTTGAAAATAATCTTTTTGCTTCAAAATATATCACTGTTTTGCCAGATAAGCAAAAGCTGATAGAAGAAGTGGAAAATGTGATGAATACTGCTCAATAAACAGAGTTGCGCAGTTGATTTAAATAAAATTAATAAATCTAATAAATGATTTTAGAATGAAAACTAAAATCTTATATCTATAAAAATGAACAAAAGAATTTTCGTAGAAAAAAGAGAGATTTTCGATGTAGAAAGTCCAAAAATTTTTGATGAAGTAAAAGCGGTTGTTCCGTCTATCCAAAGCGTAAAGGTGTATAACGTTTACGATATTTTTGGTTTAAATGATGGTGAATTCGAAAAAGTAGTTAACAGTACTTTTGTAGACCCAGTTACTGATATTTTAATCGAAGAAAACCCTGCACAAGGAATTTATTTCGCATTAGAATTTTTACCGGGACAATACGACCAACGTGCCGATTCTGCGCAACAATGTATCGCTTTATTGACTGGAAATGAGAAGTCTAAAGTAAGAAGCGGAAAATTAATCGAATTTGAAGGAGTTTCCGATTCTGATTTAACAAAAATCAAAGACCTTTTAATCAATAAAGTAGAATCTCAGGAAAAAGATTTATCTATTTTGGATATTCCTGCAGAAGAAACGCCGTCGAAAGTAATTGTTCACGAAGGTTTCATTGATTTTGATGATGCTCAATTGGAAGAATTCTTTAATAATCACGGTTTTGCATTAGGATTGGATGACTTAAAATTCATTCAGGAATATTTTAAAACGGAAGAAAGAAATCCTACAGAAACTGAACTTAAAGTTTTAGACACGTATTGGAGCGACCACTGTCGTCATACTACATTTGAAACAGAATTGTCAAATATTGAATTTGAAGGACAATTTAAACATACATTGGAAACGATTTTCAATGATTATATCGAAAAAAGAAAATTCTTAGGACGCGAATTAAAACCAATTTCTTTGATGGATTTGGCAACAGTTTGCGGAAGATATTTCCATAAAACAGGTCAATTGGATAACTTGGTAGTTTCTGATGAAATCAACGCTTGTACCATCCAAATTGAAGCTGAATACGATGGTAAAAAAGAACCTTGGTATTTATTATTCAAAAATGAAACGCACAATCACCCAACCGAAATCGAGCCTTTTGGTGGGGCGTCAACTTGCTTAGGTGGTGCAATTAGAGACCCTTTGTCTGGGCGTTCTTTCGTTTTCCAGGCGATGAGATTAACGGGTGCTGCTGATGTTTTAGAATCAGTTGATAAAACTCTTCCGGGTAAATTACCTCAAAAAACAATCACAAAACAGGCTGCAAACGGATATTCTTCTTACGGTAATCAAATCGGTTTGGCGACTACAATGGTTTCCGAAATCTATGATGAAGGATACAAAGCAAAAAGAATGGAAGTTGGTTTCGTTGCCGGAGCCGTTCCTGTGGATTGGGTAAGACGTGAAAAGCCTGAAGCTGGTGATTCTATCATCATTTTAGGAGGCGCGACTGGTCGTGACGGAGTTGGTGGAGCAAGCGGAAGTTCTAAAGAACAAGACGAAACTTCTATCCACACGATGAGTTCTGAAGTTCAGAAAGGAAATGCTGTTGAAGAACGTAAAATCCAGAGATTATTCAGAAATCCTGAAGTGACGAGATTGATTAAAAAATCTAACGACTTCGGTGCTGGAGGTGTTTCTGTGGCAATCGGTGAAATCGCTGATTCTTTGGAGGTTAATTTAGATGTTTTACCTTTAAAATATGAAGGTTTGAACGGAACTGAATTGGCTATTTCTGAATCTCAGGAAAGAATGGCGGTTGTGGTTGAGCCAAAAGATAAAGAACAATTTATCAAATTCTGTGAAGCTGAAAACATTGTGGCTGTTGAAGTGGCAAAAGTGACAGATTCAGGAAGAATGCAGATGTTCTGGAAGGGTGATATGATTGTTGACCTTTCAAGAGCCTTTTTAGATACAAATGGTTGTTCAAAAACTCAGGAAGCAAAAATTACTCATTTAGAAGAAGTTAAAGAAGAAACTTTGACATTCAATGAAGAGAATTTCTTAAAAATATTAAGCGATAAAAACGTTGCTTCTCAAAAAGGTTTGCTAGAAATGTTTGATTCATCGATTGGTGCGACTACGGTTGCGATGCCTTTAGGTGGAAAATACCAGCAAACTTTAATGGAAGGTAGTGCTCAAACGCTACCAATTTTAGGCGCAAAAAATATCGAAACGGTTTCTTTGGCAAGTTGGGGATTTGATGCTGAAATTTCAAAGCAAAACTCATTGCTAGGAGCTTCTTATGCTGTTGTAGAAAGTGTTGCTAAAATCGTTGCGATGGGTGGCGATTACAAAAATATCAGATTCAGTTTCCAGGAGTATTTTGAGAAACTAGGTCAGAGTCCTGAAAAATGGGGGAAACCTTTGGCTTCTTTACTTGGAGCTTATGATGCTCAGATTAATTTCGGTTTAGCAGCAATTGGTGGTAAAGATTCAATGAGTGGTACATACCAAGATTTGAATGTTCCGCCAACCTTGATTTCTTTCGCTTGTGCAAACGGAGAAAAGAAAAATATAATCTCTCCGGAATTTAAACAGGCAGGAAATAAATTATATTTCTTTAATCATATCGCTCAAGAAAACGGACTTCCAAACTACGATAAATTAAAAGCTGTTTTTGAATTGGTTTTTGAAAATATCAAAGCCGGAAAAATCGTTTCTGTGAAAACAATTAAAGAAGGTGGAGTTGCCGTTGCTTTAGCGAAAATGAGCTTCGGAAACAGATTAGGTGCTGAAATAAATATCGCTGATGAGAAAGTTTTATTAGCTAAAAATATTGGAAGTTTAATCATTGAATCAACTGAAGAATTAAGTTCTGTTGAACTTCAATTGATTGGTGAAGTTAAAAGTTCAAATATTTTGAAAATCAGTAATTTGAATTTTGAAATCGAAAAATTACTTGAAGCAAATACAAATACTTTTGAAAACCTTTTTCCAACGGTTGAAAAAGAAAAATTGACGGTTGAGATTGATGAGAAAGTAAACTCAATCAACCCAAGGAATATCATTATTAAAAAACATGGGATGGCGAAGCCAAGAGTTTTTGCTCCTGTGTTTCCGGGAACAAACTGTGAATATGATACGCTGAATGCATTTGCAAAAGAAGGTGCAGTTGTAAACAGTTTACCGTTGAAAAATATCAATCATCAATTGCTTGATGAAAGCATCGATGCGTGGGTTGAAGAAATTAAACAGTCACAGATTTTAGCATTCTCTGGAGGGTTTTCTGCAGGTGACGAACCGGACGGTTCTGCTAAGTTTATCGTGAATGTTTTGAAGAATGAGAAGATGAGAAATGCTGTTCACGAATTGCTAGACAGAGACGGAATGATTATCGGAATCTGCAACGGTTTCCAGGCTTTGGTGAAGTCAGGGTTATTACCTTATGGTAGAATCAAAGACTTAGATGAAAATTCTCCTACGTTAGCTCATAACGCTATCAGAAGACATATTTCTCAAATGGTGAACGTGAAAGTTCTGAATGACGAATCACCTTGGTTGAAAGGAATGAAAGGACAAGTTTATACAATTCCGATTTCTCATGGTGAAGGTCGTTTTATGGCTTCAAAAGAAGAGATTCAGAAGTTGTATGAAAACGGACAGATTGCGACTCAATACTTAGATTTAGAAGGAAACATCGCTCACGGAATGCCTTTTAATCCAAATAATTCATTATTCGGAATTGAAGGAATTACGAGCCCATGTGGAAAAATATATGGTAGAATGGGACACCCTGAACGTTTTGCAGAAGGTTTGATGAAAAATATTCCAACAGCGAATTATCATAATATCTTTAAAAACGGAGTTGAATATTTTAAATAAGCTTTTAAACCATTAGATTTTTGTAAGGTTTAATTATAGCCACATATTTGAGTATTTCAAATAATACAAATAAAATGACTGTCAGCAATGGCAGTCATTTTTTATTGAAAATCGTGCAACATTTTCTATATTCATTCATCTTTTTAATAGCAAGAAAATTGAAATGGTAATATGAAATTCAAAAATTGGAAAAATTTAAAATAAATTGCAACATTAACGATGTCATCGCGTCTATTGAATAGAGACAACAAATAATAACTAATAATTTTTGAAAACAACAACAGTAAATATCAGTGACAGGGAATTGTTAGAACGGTGTAGTTCTGGTAACAATTCCGGATATTCTCTGCTTTATCAAAGGTATTCGAAAGCTGTTTTCAATTCTATCTTTCGTATTGTAAATGACAGGGAAGATGCAGAAGATTTGCTTCAGGAGGTTTTCCTAAAAGCGTTTTCGGAAATAAAATCTTTAAAAAACACTGATAGTTTCGGAGGTTGGATTAAACGAATAGCCATCAATCATTCGCTTACTTTTCTTCGAAAAAAGAAAATTTACTTTGCAGAAATTGATGATGATAAGATGTTGGATATCAATGATGATGAGCTGGAAGAAAAACTCGCTTTAGAATTTCGTATAGAAGAACTTCAGAACGCTATTGCAGAGCTTCCGTTACAAATCAGAACTATAGTAAATCTTCTTCTGTTTGAAGATATGTCGCAAGAAGAAGTGGCAAAAAGCCTCAATATTCCGCACGGTACAGTAAGAAGTTATTATCATCGTGCTAAAAAGAAAATTTTTGAAAAAATAACTCAAAAATCTGAAAATGAAAGATCCGCTTAAAAAATATATTCAAGACCACCGTGAGGAATTCGACACCCTCGAAGCTCCGGATGAAATGTTTGACAAAATAATGTCAAGACTGAATGAACCAACAATTTCTGTAGAAAAAACAGTTCCCTTATTTTCATGGAAAAAATGGAGCGTAGCAGCTTCAGTGGCGGTGATTTTCAGCGTCGGACTTTATACTTTTTGGAATCAAAGAGAAGGTGAAAAACCTATGATTGCGGTTCATGAAAAATTTAAGGAAAATGAAAATGATGTTTTAAATCAAAAAAATGATTTAGAAACGTTGAAAACAGAGGTTGTAGTACAACAGAATACAGGCGAAGTTTTCACAAAAAACTATTCAGATAATTCAAAGAAAATAGTAAAAACTGAAAATCTTGTTCAGAATGAAAAACTTGCAGGTGAAAGTAGTTTTGATGAACTGAAAGCTTTAGAATTGATTAATAATCAGCATTCTGCAAGTTCAAGGTTACGAGGAATTGATTTACTGAAGCGTTTTTCAGTTTCCGATGAAAAAATTATCAATGTTTTGTCGGAAAAAGCCCTTTCAGACGAAAGTACAAATGTAAGATTGGCTGCTGTTGACGCTTTGTCTGTACATATTGAAGATGCAGAGGTTGGTAAAAATATTCGACAGATTTTTCTCAATCAGGATGACCCTCTTGTACAAAAAGAACTTATTGCGATTTTAACTGAGAAAAATCCATCCCAGCTTCACGGTGAAGTTAATGCAAAACTTAGAGAACTTACTCTGAATCCTACAACGGCAGTGTTCGTGAAGGACGAAGCATACGCAGTTTTAATGAGATATTAAAAGCTTTTATATATAAACAAATAAATTATTAACAAATTAAACATTATGAAATCGCCATTATTTGGAAACATAAACACGTGTGAAGGTATAGCGATAACATATGGCAATTAAAAAACAATAAAAATCTACCTATGAAAAAGATATATTTAATCTTATTTGCTTTGATCACGCTTTCTGTACACGCACAAGAAGATACTGAGCAAATTAATTCTTCACAAGAGATTTCTAAAACGTATAAAATCAAAAAAAGTAAAGGCAAGCTGCTCCTTAATCTAGGTCAAGTAACGGTGGAAGGTTACAAGGGGAGCGAAATCATTTTTTCGGTTAAAGGAGAAGATGCTGAAGAAGATAAGCGTGCGGAGGGCCTGCAAATCATTAATTCTTTAGGGCTTGTAGACAATACTGGGCTTGGAATTAATGTAAGTGAAAAAGACGGTATGATGGAAGTGAATTCGTTGAAAAAAATGTCTTTTCCGGATGTAAAAATCTTAGTTCCAGAAAACGTTATTGTTTCTTTTAAACATCAATCGCAATATGGTGGGGACATAGTTTTCAAAAATATTCAGAATGAAATTGAAATCTCAACCACTTATAACAATATTAAGCTGGAAAACATTACAGGTCCTGCAACGGTAAAATCTATTTATGGTAATGTAGAAGCGGTTTTTAGCCAAAATACAAAAGGTCCTTTGTCTATTATTTCGGTGTACGGTCTTACTGAT
Source organism: Chryseobacterium turcicum (assembly GCF_021010565.1). Lineage (NCBI taxonomy): Bacteria > Pseudomonadati > Bacteroidota > Flavobacteriia > Flavobacteriales > Weeksellaceae > Chryseobacterium > Chryseobacterium turcicum. The sequence goes on along the minus strand of NZ_JAJNAY010000001.1, from coordinate 2,906,483 downwards.
GTTACACTTCCTAAATCGGTGAAAGCTAATTTGAAAACAACAACTTCGTATGGTGAAATTTATATGTCTCCGGATTTTAAGATTGATGTTGAAAAGAAAGATGGTTTGATACGTCAAGGTGATGAATTGATTGGAAAAGTGAATGGTGGCGGTACTAATATCGAAGTTCGTTCCGATTACAGTAAAGTTTATTTAAGAGCGAAATGAGAACGCTATTAACTCTTGCAGTAAGTTTCGTTTTCGGTCTTACTGCAGCACAAACAGCGATTAATAAAAGTTTTTCTACCGATAAAAATCAAAATCTATCCTTAAAGTTTGATTATCCACAATTGATACGAATCAGCAGTTGGGATAAGTCTGAAGTTCAGATTTCGGGAACTGTCAATATTAATGGCAACGAAAGTAATGATGCTTTTCAAATAAAGGAGTCCAAACAAGGAAACGCTCTGGTTATCGAAGGGAAAATACCTGAAATGAAAAATATTCCGCATCGAATCAAAGTTCAGCAAGGAGATAGAAAGTTGATTTTTAAAACCAGAGAAGAATATCAAAAATATTGTAAAGAAGACAATGTAACGTTTAATTCAATGACGCAGGGTGCTGATGTTGATATTCAACTAGAAATTAAAGTTCCGAAATACTTAATGACTCAGATAGAATCTCAATATGGTTTGGTAGAAGTGAAAGATTTTGGTGGAAACATTAAGGTGAATGCAATATATGGCGGAATTGATGCGACCATTGTAGATAAAAAAATAGGAAAACTTTCTGCAGAAACTCATTTCGGACAAATTTATTCAAATCTGGATGCTAAATTCACAGGAAAAGATTCGGAAGGTTTTCGTACTTTAGTTACGACAACATTTGGAAGCGGACCACAATATAATCTGGAATCCAAATATGGTAATATTTATCTAAGAAAATAATTGATATCGTATTAAATGAAAAACGAAATTCATCATAAGAAAATGACTGTCATCAATGGCGGTCATTTTTCAGATTTAGCAGGCTTTTATGAAGAGGTTTCTCAATTTTTTATAAAGGATGAAGATTGGAACATAGGAACTTTAGACGATTTTGATGATGTTTTGTATGGAGTTGAATCGGATATTACCTGGAAAGATTCTCGGAAATCAAAAGAAGATTTAGGATTTGATTTAACTAAAGAGTTCTACAAAAATAAAATCATGCAGGGAAAGCCTTTCAACGTACAATTGATTCAGCAAAAACTTGATGATTTACTTTCTGGAAATGGACAAACTCTATTTGAGATTTTAATTGAAATCATAGAGTCTCATAAAAACATTACGTTAATTTTAGACTAACTTTTAAGTTAAATGTTTTCAAAAAAACACACAAATATCTGTGAAAATATGAGAAATCTGTAGGCAAAAATTTTAATCAATAGAAACGAACTTTAGTTCGTTTGTGTTTGTAATCCGACAATAAGGCTTTAGCCAAAACTTACCTCAGAAGATTGCTTCGTTGCCTCACAATGACGGTTTAAATGAAAATATATTTCCAGTACACAAAAACTCCCACAATCAAAGAAAGTATAGCCATCAAGGTAACTGCTCCTGCAGAAATATCTTTAATAAAACCAATTCTTTTATCAAATTCCGGCTGAATCATGTCGCATAATTTTTCAATTGCTGTATTAAAAATTTCTGCGACTAAAACCATAAAACAAACGATAAGAATGAGAATGGTATCAATAGTTGAAAGTTTTAAATAAAAAATTAAAAATATGTTAATTAACAAAGCTAAAACTTCCAACTGAAAATTTCTCTCAGATGTCAGCATGAAAAAAAGACCTCGAAAAGCATTCAAAATACTTTTGTGAATGGGTGGTTTGCGCATCTTTTTCTTTTTACAAAGATAGAAAAAAGGGGGTGCTTTTTAATTTTTCTCTTATATTTGACAAATTTAATTTCAATGATGAAAAATGTATTTCTTTTATTAGGCTTAGTACTTTCCACTGGCCTTTTTGCACAGGATTATAAGAAAAAAATTGCTAAATCTTCTTGTGATTGCGTTAGGTCAATTAAGACTGAGGGAAAAGAAGGCTCCACAATAACTGCTGAGTTAGGGGTATGTATGCTGAAAGCCGCAATGCCTTTTTCAAAAGAAATCAAAAAGGATTATAATATTGACCCTACTGCCGATATTACGGATGGTGCTAAAATGGAGCAGTTAGGAATAAAAATGGGAATTCTGATGGCAGAAGAATGTCAGGAAGAGTTTTTGAAAATAGCTCAATATGCTGATGAGGAAGCAGGTGAAAAAGAATCTTCAGAGCTTTTGATAAACGGAACGGTCTCTAAAATAGAGAAAGAAAACTTTATTATTTTTCACGTGGTAGGAGAAAATAAAATGCTTAATAAGCTTTATTGGATTTCATCTGTGGACTCCAATTTAGATTTACCTAAAGAATATCAGACTTTGATAAACAAGAAAGTTAACATCAGCTATTTTACGATGGAGATTTTTGACCCCAAAATTAATGACTACAAAACCCTGAATATTATATCGATGCTAAAAACAGAATAATGATATTTGTTAATAACTCTCAGAATTATTCTTTTCTATCTGTTTTCTATTTATTATATTTGTAGAAACTTATTATTAAATCTATGAAATTTATTATTTCAAGTGGTGAACTGCAGAAGGCTTTGCAAACTGTAAGTGGCGTAATATCAAGCTCTCAATCGAGACCGATTTTAGAAAACTATCTTTTTGAACTAAACGAAAACATCGTTACCATTACTGCATCTGATGGAGAAACAACGCTTATTACTTCTTTGGAGGTAAAGTCAGACGACTCGGGTAAATTTGCGGTTCCAGCTAAGATTTTTCAAGATTTTATAAAAACGTATGGCGAGCAGCCTCTTACCTTGGTAGTGAAAGACAATGCCGAAGGTACAGGTAGTTTGTTGGAGATTTTAGATGAAAAAGATAATTTTGCTGTGGCTTTAGATAATGCAGATGATTATCCGGAAATTCCGGAATTTGACGCTTCTCAAAGTGTAACCATGCCTGCCGGAGTTTTATCTGAAGCTTTAACGAATACTCTTTTTGCAACAAGTAACGATTCTCTTCGTCCGGTAATGACGGGAGTTTTATTCCAGTTTAGGGAAAACGAAACCAATTTTGTTTCTACAGATTCTCACAGATTGGTCGTGTACAAAAGAACAGATTTGGTGAATGCGGAGCCGATGGAATTTATCATGCCTAAAAAGCCGTTGAATATTTTCAAAAATATTTTAGCAAGCTCAAACGAAGATATCACCATCGACTTCAACGAGAATATGGCGAAATTTACCTTTGGTAAACACATCTGGATTTGTAGATTGATTGACGGTAAATATCCTAATTATACAGCGGTAATTCCTAAAGAAAACCCGAATGTATTGACGATTAACAGAAACCTTTTATTAGGTGCAATCAAGAGAGCGTCAATCATGTCTAATAAATCAACCAATCAGGTAAGATTCAAATTATCGGCTAATATTCTTCACCTTCATGCAGAAGATACAGAATATGCAAACAAGGCAGATATGCAGATTCCTTGTGATTATAACGGTGAAGATATCAACATTGGTTTCAGTTCTAAATTTTTAACAGAAATGCTAGGTATTTTAGGAGCAGATGATATCACAATGAAAATGTCTCAGCCCAACAGACCGGGAATCATCGAGCCGCTTGACGGCCTTGAAGAAAACGAAAATATCTTAATGTTATCAATGCCGGTAATCGGATTGTAAGATTAAAAAAATATAAGTAAAAAGGATTTCAAATTTTGAAATCCTTTTTTTATGGAATTATATTAAGCGGCAATCTTTGGTTTGAGTTAAGAATAGCATTTAATTCTATTTTTAAATAGATTGTTTAACGAGCTGGCTTTCTAGAAGAGCTTGTAAAGTGTTGGGATATAATAAATTGTACTTGATTGCCTCTTCGGAGTGGTTGATTGCTTCAACGGAGTGGTTGATTACCTCTTCGAAGTGAATGATTCTTTCAACGAAATGGATGATTGTCTCATTGAAGTACTTGATTCTCTCATCGAAGTGATTGATTGCCCTAACGAAGTAGTTGATTATCGCAATTGAATGCTTGAACGGTATTTCTAAGTGATTGAAGCTTCCATCAAACTATCTTGACGTCTTAATAGTGTGATAATGAATCCCGTCACTTCGAGTAGACTTAAAAAAAAAAATCATATCGAGAAGCTGTTGATGAGAAGACAGATTTTGTACTTCAGTTTGCAGGTTCTCGATATATTCCCCTTTGTTTTATCTTGGAAAAGACTAAATAGTTTATAATCTTATGTACTACAAATATGCTATTACATGTTGTTTATTTTTTATTTACATTGATGTCATTATACAGCTTGTCAACAACTTTTTCTAAAATTTCTCCCGTTTCGTTAAAGCTGGTGTTTGTCAGTATAGATATTCCTATGTTTTGTTTGGGATAAATGACAAACCAATTCTGCATTCCGTATATACCTCCATGATGTCTATAAATCAATTTATCATCATTTTCTATGATATACCAATGATAGCCTTCCCAAAAATCAGAACCTTCTTTATATAATCTTTTATGAGATTCGTTTACAATAAGATTTGATGTATCAAGTTGCAATTTCATATATTTTACTAAATCGGTAGTTGTAGAGTGCAGACCTGAAATTCCGCCCCATAAAGTTCTATTGAAGTTAGGCATTAACTCGTTTTTATCGTTATAGCCTTTTACCAATCTTGTTTTATCATTTTCATTAAGTGTAAACTTAGTTTGGTTCATTTTATTTGGCTTCAAAACAAATTCAGTGACCAATTCTTCAAAAGGTTTTTGATACACTTTTTCAAGTATATATGCTGTTACCTCGGGAGCTGTGTTTGAATAGTAATATTTTTCGCCAGGTTTTGTTTCAATTTTAATTAATTTCAATCCTTCAAAAAAAGCCTCTTTATTTTCGCTTTTTATAGGGAAGTTAGGGAATCCACCCGTATGGGTGATGAGATGTTTAATTCTTATTGGTTCTCCTTTAAATTCTAAATTGGGATAAGCTTCGTCAAGATAAATTCTAATATCATCATCTAAATTTACTTTTTTATCAAGTACCGCTTTAGCGGCTATATAACCTGTAAAAGTTTTCGTTACAGAAGCCAGTTCATAAAGTGTAGAATCATTGGGTTTGTTTCCTTTTCCAATAGTTAATTCTCCGAAATGCTTTATTGTGGATTCACCATTTTTAAAGACTGCAACAGAAACAGAATGAAATCTTTTGTCTTCTAATAGCTGTTGAGCATTTTTTGTAATCGCATTTTCAACATTTTGTTTATCGATTTGCTGAACACTTTTACACCCAAGCAAGGCAAAAAATAAAATAGCGCTTAAATATTTCATGGATATAGTTTAATTATTTGATTAAATGGTTAGATAGCACTTATATTTGGTTTTATGTAATGCAACAATCAAAAATATAATTTCAAATCTGTTTAAGCTAATTTTTGTTTAACCGCAAAAGAGACAAAAGAAATTTGAAGTGTATATTATTTAGATATTCAAAGCTCTCCAAAGAATAAAAATCTAAGATTTTTGAAAACTTATGTGTTCTTTTTCATTTTAGAAATAAGCTTTTAATAGAAATATCTAAATCTTTTATGGATGTCCGTAATTAATAATAACTTAATTTTTAACAGCTTGTTTGTCATTCCGTAGGAATCTAAACTGATTAATTTTCAATGTGTTGAGATTCCTGCGGAATGACAAAACGACTGCTAATTTTAGCGTTATGCTTAAAGACGGATATGCACAAAATCTTTTGTGTCTTTTGTGGTTTAATAAAAAGTTTAAACAATTTTTTCGTTAAAAATAAATAATTCTCAATTAAGAAAGTAGTTTGTACGCCCCGTCACTTCGAGTAGATTTTTGAAAAAAATCATATCGAGAAGTTGTTGATGAGAAGATAAACTTTGTACTTCAGCTCACGGGTTCTCGATACATTTTTCTTCCACTTCGTTGCAGAAAAACACTCGAACGGACGAAGCGATTAAATCGTTTTAGAATCTGTCTTTAGAGTAATTCTCGCAGATTATACAGATTTAGCAGATTAAAAAGAAAGAAATCAGCAAAATCTGCGAGATAAATTATTTTCATCTAAATTTAAACATTCTTATAATATAGAGTCATTTGTTGTTGCTTTTATAAATTTTTCTTCAACATAGAAACTATTTCATGAGCTACTTTTGCTGAAGAACTTGGGTCTTGTCCGGTCACAAACCTTCCATCTACGACATAAAATCCATCGCCCCGATTTTCAGAATAAACAAAGTTGCCCTCATTATTTTTGATGGCTTTATCCATAGAGAAAGGGAAGGCTTTGTAATAATCCATTTCTTTATTTTCAAAATAGTCGGGATAGCCGGTTATTTTTTTTCCAGCATAAAGTGATTTTCCGTTGTCGTCTTTCAGATAAGCAATTCCTGCAGTACCATGACAGATGGTTGCAATAATCCCTTTTTTGATGTAAATGTTTTTTGCCAGTTTTTGGATGGTAATATCTTCCGGTACGCCATACATTGCGGCGCCACCACCACCGTAAAATATCGCAGCATAGTTATCGGGATTAATTTCTGAGGGTTTCTTTGTGTATTTCAGTTGGTTCATGTATACATTATCATACAAATGTTTTTTCTGAATACTGTCTGATGTATTGATATATCCCAACGGAATAGCGCCACCTTTTGGGCTTATAAAATCAACCACAAATCCTGCTTTTGTAAATATATCATAAGGAATGGTGATTTCTTCAAAATGATTAGAAGTATTGATGTTCGTATTGCCATAGAAATGCTGATTGGAAGTAACAAAAAGAATCTTCTTTTGTGCCAACAGATTTATTGTGCTTAGAACAACCAACCATACAATGAGTAGTTTTTTCATTTTTAATCGATTATTGTTTTGGTTTATTGGCAGGAGCTTCTGCAGTTTTATGTGGAGTTCTTGTTGAAATTTTGTCTACGATAAGCCAGCCTTTATCGGTTTTTAAAAGATTAAAATAGTCTGTAAATAAAAGGGTAGGTGTGCTTATTTCAATTTTTGATACGGCAATATTGTTGGTGATATCAATAGATACGATTCTACCAAACCAATTGTCGCTTTTGGTTGCTTTTTTCCAGCCTGTGAGGTATTGTTTTTTAGAAATTACATTGACTTTATTGTCTCGGAAGACTTTGATTTGCCAGGAGTCGTCGAAAGACTTTCCTACCTTAACTGTATCGTTGACTGACTGCCCGTCGATGTAAAGATTTATGGTTTTTTGAATTAAATTGAAGTCACTTTGTGGGTCTTCTGTCTGAGCAGTTACATTCAAAAAGGTAAAGCATAATCCGATGAATAGAAATAATTTTCTCATTTTTAATAAAATTTAATTTGTTAAATAATGAGAACAAAAGTGAGGATTATAGCCCTTTCAAAAGCTTTCGTTTATAATTTAGAAGTATGAATTTATAAAATAGAACTTACTTAGAATATGCTTTTTGGTACTCTGCAGGCGTAACACCAGTTATTTTTTTGAATGCTGTGAAAAAACTTGATTTAGAATTGAATCCGCTTTCGTAACCTAAACTTTCGATGGTGTAATTGTTTTCGGTTTCCAAAAGTTGTTTGGCTCTGTTTACACGATATTCTTTGATAAGCGTAGAGAAAGATTTGCCTAAATTTTCATTGATATATTGAGATAATAAATGCTTACTTAGTTTCAGTTCTTTTGCCGCTTCTTCTAAGGTGAAATTGGGATTGAGAAATAATTCTTTTTCAATAATGATATCTAGTTTTTTATCAATTAAAACCAACATCGATTCGTCAATTTTGTTTTTATACTTCTCTTTTTCCGGAGAAAATTCGGGTTCATCGCTTTTTCTGAAAACCAGAAGCAAAACAATGATGTATAAAATAAAGGTAAATGACAAAGATCCGGCAATATAAGAGGTGTAAGCGGAAGTGGTGTAAGCCAGCCATATCAATGCTACACCGATAAAAATACTCAATACCCAGATGTCTATTTTCAGAAGGTTTTCTTTAGTTTTTAATTTATGGAAAATGGGTTTTACACTTTTAACTGAGAAAATCATGTAAATAAACCATTGCGCACAAATTGCACTCACAATCCATTGGCTCCAAATTGGGCGATGTTCTACATAAGGATAAAAATAACCTACAATGGAAAGCACTACCACGTAAGGAATCACGTGTATTTGCCAGTTCTGTTTTGTATTTTCAGAATAAGATTTTAGATACAAATAAAGAAAAGGGCCAATTAATATACATGCAGAAAGCCCGATTTGAATAAAAATATTAGCCAATTGCGGATTAAAATAGAAGAATACAGACTTTATAATCCGAATGCTCAAAACCAGTAACAGAAAAGACAAATAGTAATTTGTAAAAACTTTCTTATTGGCATTAACTGCGAAGTAAATAGAAAGCAAAATACCGTTGAAAGCTCCTAAAGCACTAAAGAAAAAAAGAAACTGGTTGGGCTCTATCATTGTGATTTTTAATAGGAAGTAAATATAAATGATTTAGAGTAATGGTGCAATCATATTTTACATCTGTCTAATTAAAGATATTTTTTCCAATGAAGTGGATGAATAATTAGGATTAAAGTGAGGTTTTTTATCAATAAAGAATTGAAAAATGATTCTTAAATTTAGATACTACGAGATACCTTTAAAAATTTACTTTAGTCTACAAGGATTCTATAATCAAAAACTACCTTTCTATTTTCTAGGATTGAATCGAAATTAACGGGTTTAAAACTTTTCTCTCTACGATAGTATTCCAAATCATCAATATAGATTTCTAAAATTTTGTCTTTTATTTCCGGATTAGGTTTCTGTAAATATTTCTCACAAAGGCAAAGCGCTAATTCTTGTTTTGCAGATTCTAATCTCCATTGATTACCAACCATATTCTGACCATAGATGCGTTTTTCTTCTTTCTCATCTACGACATCATATTTGATTTTGCAAGATTTAAAGCTGACTTCTCCGGTATACTTTTCGGTACAGGAAAATACTATTGTCAAAAGCGAGAATAGATAGATTTTTTTCATTTTGTAAAACCTATGTTAGCAGAAATCCTTATTTTAATTTATCAAGTCTAATTACGTACCAATAATTAACGTTTGTTCTTGGAACATTATTTTTATCTAATTCATAGATATCTCCTTGAAATCCGCGAAGTGAATCACTTTCTTTTGATTCTTTCCAGTTTGAAGCTTTAGGATATTTATTTTTGTAATACAAACTATCTTGTTCACTTAGTCTATAAATAATAAATCGATTATTTTTTACATTGTCATTTAATTTTAAATCTTCTAACGTTAAAGTATCTCCATTAAGTTTATATTTTCCAGAATAACAACCATGATTCATAAAATCTCCATCACAAAATTCGTAATAATTGTCTTTATACAATGAAAAAAAAGTTCCTCCAAAGCCACTTTCATTTGGTCCTGCGTGAAAAATTTTATTTTTATCAGTTAGTTTAGGTTCACACGAGATGAAATATAGTGCTAGAATTACAAATAAAATTTTAAACTTTAATATTCGCATTATCATATTTTAAGGTTGGTTCAATTGTAAAGCAGAATGTTTTTTAGAATTTCTGCGAACGGAAAAAGTAATGGAGAAGTGTAGGTCAAATGTGGTAATTTTTTCAATTATCCTTTTCTTCCGCATTTTGCCAATACAACATTAGAAGAAATTTTTATTTGTAGTTTATTTTATGATTTAATTCAATAGGATTATTTTCTTGTAAAATATTAATTTGCATTTCTTTATTCTTTATAGAAATATCCATTGCAATACCATTCGGGCCGGTAAATGTAACTGTTTTTCCCATTCTTATTTTTGAATTTACATCATAGGGGTCATTAAAATATGACTTTGCAAGTGTTTCATATTTTTTCCAATCAATTTTTACTGTTTTTGTGCGTGCGTCAAAAATATTCCCGCTTTTCTTGACTTCTATCAAATTAAATGAATAGTCGTTGTTTAAATCTTGAATAGAAATAATCAATCCAGGTAAACCACTGAAAATATAGGGACCATCTGCAAAAGGTAATTCTGTAGTAAACCAAGCAATCCAGTTTCTTCCTCCGTAATTTGTTTCTGCTTTTTGAGATTTATATTTTCCAATGAGTTTTTGTTCCGAAGTTATATTCCAATTTAATATTTCCTCAACTGGAAGAAGATAATCTGTTCCCAAATAGGTTATTATTTTTTCAATTCTTTTTTGAGCTAAATTTTTTTTGACATAGAATTGGTTTTCAACACCCATTTTATACCTTCCGTTTCCTTTATTCAACCTTATTGAATCTGATTTTTTGTCTAGTGAATCTCTAAAAATTGAAGTATTATTTTTTAAATCCAAAATCATATTCTCGGAATAAACATCATCTTGTTTTTCTGAATTCAGTTTGTATTTTGTTTCGTAAATAAAACTTATTTTTTGCGAGAAGCAAAAGGTAGAAATCCCAAGAAAAAATATAATAAATTTCATTTGTGACGAGTGTATGTTTAAAATTTCTGCTAACGGTTGGGGACTTTGCGTTCAGGCGGTACTCGAAGTACGAAACTTCATAAATGTAAACTTCAATGAAAAAATAAAACTTCGATTTTACACTTCAGCTCGCCTGACGTAAACCCTTGTTAGCAGCCGTTTTTATCTAAATATTTCTTCTCTATGTAATTTTAGATTTTCACTATTAGGGCTTTCAAATTTTGGAGTTTGAAAAGTTGTATTAGTAATTTGTTTAGCAATATTAACACTTAGCTTTTCAGAAATTAAAACCGAATATTCGTCGGTTAATGTTATAAAACCTTTATCAAATAATTTATCATGAAAATTACATAATAATATACAATTATCTAAATCTAATCTTTTAGATTCATCACTTTTCCATGGAACTATATGACTTGCTACCAATAATTCAGGTTGATCATTTTCACAAAGTGAACAACAATGATTATAGTTTTCAGATACATGTTTCTTTAAAACATCTTGATAAACTCGAGCTTTTACTGTTGTTAATCGTTCTGTTTTATTGTTATTAGGGTTTATTTGCTTTTTCTGGATTAAGGCTTCTGCTTCAGCTTGAATATTTAAAAATTCACAGATAATTTCTTGAACTTCAACATTAAGAGTATCTAATTGATTTAGGTTCTCACTTAGAATTCCTTTTGCTTCTTTTTTTAGATTAAAATGGTGTAAAACTTCCATTGTAACAAAACCACCACCTTTTTGTGGAGCAGGTAATCCTAAAATTTCTTTTTGTATTTGCCTATGACTTTTAGATTCTATCAAATAAGCATAAATTACTTTTGAAATTACGTAATCGTCTAAATTTTCAATATTCATGTTGTTGTTTTAAAATTACTGTTAACGTTTCGCTTCACACATTACGTCAATCGAAACTAATTGCGCTAAAGTAATATAATTATCTAGTTCAAAACAATTTTAATTCAACATTGAAAGAAAAATCTTTATCTCAATATTTATAGAAGTATTGAATTTTTGGCTTCCAACTTTTCAATCAAATTCCCTTTCACCACCGTAAAAGTATAATCCTTCGCTTCGGCGAACGAAATCTCATATTTTCTTTCAATATTTCTCAATTCTTCGGGAAACTGAGACAAAAGATGGTCGTAATATTCATCCAGAAAATCTTTAGAAGGCATTTTGTAGTTTATCTTTAATTGAAAACGTCTTATTAAAGCGGTATCAATAATCTCAGCGTGATTGGTAGCGCACAATAAAAGCGCATTTTCAGGATAATAATCAATCAGTTGAATCAAAGTATTAACGAGTCTTCGCATTTCACCAACATCTTTATCGTCGCTTCCGCGGGCTTTTCCGATTTGGTCTAATTCGTCCAGAAACAGAACCGACCTTTCTCTTGCAGCTTTGTCGAAAATCATCTTGATATTCTGAGAAGTTTCACCAATTCTTGAGGAAACAATATTGCTCAGATTAAGAATGATAATGCTCTTCCCCAACGCATTGGCAATCGCTTTTGCGGTCATTGTTTTTCCACAACCGGAACTTCCTTCCAGAAGTATTTTATTATTGATGGGAAGTCCGTATTCTTGAAGTTCTTTACTGTAAGTGTGTTCTTTAATGAGCTGTACAAATTGCTGTTTATTTTGTGGTTCAAGATAAACTTCATCAAGCGTTACGGCTTCTTTATCCTGAATAATGAGATTGTACAGATTCATAGTAGTAGAAGATTTAATTGGTCTGCAAAGATACTTGATTTAAAATTTTGAAGCCAGTTTAAATGAGTCTGAAAAGCAATTTCTTCTATTTATTTTTAAATTATTACAGATAAACTCATCCATTTTAAGGTATTTAAATCTGCTCAATCCGCAAAATCTGCGAGAGAAAATTGTAATTTTTATTTAACTTCAGATTTTAAAATAGAGTTAAACTTCTCAAGATAATTTTCCTGACTGCAATCAATAAAAAACTGAGTCTGCCAGTTTTGGGTTTTCTTTGCCTGTTTATTTTGTGGAATATCCCAGTCCGGATACACTCTGAAACCTCGTTTTCCTTCTTTGGAATCTGTGCTAAGGATTTTATTTTCAATTAAAATATCTTTCGTAAAAAGGAAAAACCCGAAATGTTCTGAAGTTTCGGTTAAAATTAAATAAAAATCAGAAGAGTCTTCAGAAGTAAATGGTTCTGTTTCTTTAGAAATGGGATTTCTTTTCCACAGGGTAACAAACTGACCAATTTTGGTCGGCGTTATTTTAGCTTTTCTGAATTTAATTTGAAAATGATTGAGCTGAAAATTGAATCCGAAATAATCTTCGCATTCAGGCTCCTGATGTAGATTTGATATGATTAAACCGAGAGGTGAAAAAAGTAATTCCTGAAGTTTCTCGATAGGTATAATCATGATTTTATGTTTTCTGCTCTTTTACTCCGGTTGAGTAAAAGAGCCGCAGTTTTCAGACTGCAAACATAAAAAAAATATTAATTGAAATTTGTTAAATAAAAGAATGTTTACTAAAAACTAGTTTCCTTCTTTTCTAACTGTTACAAAATAAGAAGTAACAATAACTGCACATGTAGCGATACCAATATAAGCGATCATAATTTTTGAATTTTTAAATTATTTATTTTTTATTGCGAATTTTATAATTGCAATATTACAACTTTCAAATGACGTGCCAAATTCAATTGCTATGATGTATATCAGTGTTTTAAGAGTGTGTAAATAGGTTTTTAGATGAATTTAGTATTAATGGATTAACTGTTTTATATGCTTTTTACTTTTGTTTTTAATTATTTAATTCATAAAAAATTAAGAATTTGTTAATGTTTTTGTATTTGTTGTTTTCAGGTTGACAATATCAAGGAAATGAAATGTAAAGCATATTAAATGTTAGAAACATCAAAAGCTGACATTTTTACATTGAATTTTTATGTCATTTTGTTCTCGGTTTTCCAAAAGGATTGTAAGAAAGTCCTAAATTGAAATAAAAAGAAGGCTTTGCATTGGATTCGAAAATATAGTCTTTCTGAGATTCTTTCTTTTCAAAAATCCTTGAACTTGGCGTTGCTCTGAGCCCGGTTTTTAATGTTCCGATAAAGTTTCCGCCTAAATGATGCTCATAAATAGCTCCGGAATTGATTTCCAATTGCCTGAATTCATATTTCTTTCCTGAAGGATAAAGATAGAATGAAGTATTATCCATCTCTGTTCCCAGTGATATTCTTCCGTTTGAGAAAATGTCTTTTCTAATGAGAATCTTTTTCGGCAATAGAACATCTGCAACCCAACCGTTATCAAATTTATGTTCGTATGTGAAAATAGGAAGCGCAGGAACCGGTGTGCTAGGGTCGATTAAAACAGCAATTCCTAAAGTCATTTTAGTTTTTGCATTGGCTTTTAAAATCAAACTTCCGGTTACCATTCCTCTGATTCTTTCAAAATGTTGGTCGCTTCCGTCCACGGATGCTGTTGCTGTGTAAACCGCTATTTTATTAAACAGTTTTGAGAAATGAGTGACATTTATGGCTTCAGAATGATAATGGAAATTTCCTTTATTTATATTTTGATCAGAAAATATATTGATGTTGTTTTCAGAGTTAATCGAGGTAAAGCGGTAATTTAATGAGGTATTAAGCATCCATTTCCTGTTTTTAATAAAATAAAAATTGGCATTAGCTCTTACCTGCTGAAAAGATTTTACTTTGTTTTCCGGTAAATCATTTCCATACAATTCGGGAGAAAATTTATACGGAGTCATTTGGGTAAATTCTACGTTTAAATCTCTTGCCTGAGGAAATTTGTCAGTAACAAAAGCAATTACTTTATGCGGAATACTGTCTTTCTTTTGAGCAGAAAGCAATGTTGCAACAGGAACTAGAGCAAAAGTGATTAGATTTTTTTTTAATGGTTTCATAGAATATTACTTGATTGACTGGATGGTAGATTGAAAGAAACTGAACATAAATATTCTATCATAAAAAACTTCTATCGCATTTGAATTGATAAAGTTGATATACTTTTCGGCTTGCGATATGCTTTCTTCCTCCACAAAAACAAACCATAATTCTTGTATCTGATGCTGGGCTTTAAAAAGTTCAGATTCGTAAATGTCTAAAGCATGAGCATACTTCATATCGTAAAATAGAATCCCTTTTTTTACTCCGTTTTCTTCAATGATGTTGATAGGATGATGAATGTAATCAATCACCTTTAGGCTTTGATTGTAAGATTCTATAAAATGATGAAGATCGATTAATTGTATCACTTTTTCTTCCTGCTGAGAATCGGTCATAAAATAACATTCTTGTGTAATTTGTTCTGTGAGTTTCTGAAAAACGTTTAATTCCATGTCTTAAATAAATTTTAAAGGACAAAGGAATATAGAAAACACTTTTGTAATCTGTTTTTTATACCAACTGCCTTACAAATTCTACCAAATCTGACGGTTTGAAATTTTGTATAAAAAAAGGCAGGGTTCGTATAATAATATGGGGTGTGATGTCGTTATTAATTATTTTTGTTTACAATTAAATATTTAATGAATTACAAGTCTAAAGAATTAAACGACACCATAGTGATAGATTTTCTGGTAGAAGATCGCTACCGTTTATTAAGACATATGGTGTCTGCGATTTGTTTTTTTATATTTCTCTACTTCGCAGATTTTTGGCATTGGTACAAAGAAGGGTATCGATATTTAGTTTTGTTTTTCGTTTTTGTGTCATTAATTGGTATGGCGTATATTAATATTTATGTTTTAGTGCCGTATTTTTTCTTTAAAACCCGATATGCTATTTACTTTCTGTTGCTTTTCCTTATGGGAATTGCGGGGCTTAATTTGATAGGTAACTGTTTTGAAATTTTCTTTTCAGAATATAAAATAGAAGGTCTCGAGAATGATGTTCGTAGAGGTGGGCTTTATGAAGGGATTATGATTTGTATTCCGATTATTTTGGTGAGCACCACGGTGAAACTTATTCAGAAATGGACAAGTGATAACAAGAGAATTATAGAACTGAGCAATCTGACGTTAAAAATGGAACTTAATGAATTGCGTAATCAGATTAATCCTCATTTTTTGTTTAATATGATGAATAATGTGAAGGCATTAATAAGAACAGATCCTGAAAAAGCAACTGTTGTCATTATGAAACTTTCAGAATTTCTACGCTATCAGCTTTACGAAAACAACGAAGAAAAAACAATCCTTACCTCTGAAATAGATTTTTTATCAAACTTTCTAAATCTTGAAAAGATAAGAAGAGAAGACTTTCAGGTTTATATTGATAGCAAAACCGATAAAAAAATTTTAAACAGCACTTTTATTCCGCCCAACTTATTTACCACATTTGTAGAAAATGCTGTGAAACATAGTGTAGATATTACGGGAAAAGAATCTTATGTGAAAGTGAATATTGAAATACAAGATAAAAATCTTCATTTTGAATGCCGAAATTCTCAAAACTCAGATTTTCCGGTTCCGGAAACTATTTATAGCGGACTCGGATTAGTGAATATCAAAAGGAGACTTGAGCTTCTTTATAAAGATACTTTTACTTTGGAAATCAATTCCACCAACAACGAATATATTGTATACCTAATAATTCCTTTATGAACTGTATTATTGTAGACGATGAGCCTTTGGCAAGAGCCGAAATGCAGTCGTTGATTCTTGAAGTTTCAAAAATAAATATTGTTGGATTGTTTTCCAATGCTCCTGCAGCTTTAGAATTTTTAAAAACAAATGTGGTGAATCTTATCTTTCTAGATATAGAAATGCCTCTCGTGACAGGTCTTGAATTTGCAAAAATGCTTCCCAAAGATTGCCTGATTATTTTCACAACCGCTTATTCCCAATATGCCTTAAAAAGTTATGAGCTCGATGCTATTGATTATCTATTAAAACCTATAGAAAAGCCGCGTTTGGAAAAAGCAATCGGAAAAGCAATTCTCTATCATCAGTTGCTTTCACAAGACACTGTGAAAAATACATTTGCATCAAACACCAAAGAATTTTTATTTATAAAAGCAGACAGAAGATTTTATAAACTCAATTTCGATGAGATTAAATTTATTGAAGGGTTGAAAGATTATGTAGTCATTCACACCAAAACTCAAAAACTGATTACAGCAATGAATCTCAAAACGATTCACCAAAAACTTCCTCCGGAAATTTTTTGCAGAGTCAGCAAATCTTTTGTCGTTAATTTAAACAGTATTGATTCTTTTGATAACCATACTATTTTTATAGATGAGTCTGAAGTTCCTTTGGGAGAAGTCTATAAATCTGATTTTTTTACAGCTTATTCAGGAGGTTCATTGAATTTTGATGTTTAGAATATCTTATTTTTTCTTTCCTAAAAACCGAATCACCGAACCTGTACCATTGTGAAAAACACCTTCCTGAAGCTCAATCTCTTTTTCTTCTAATTCAATAATATCATATTCCGGAAAATCAGATTTAATTTCTTCGATTGAAAACAGAGACTCTATATCTTTTGGGCCGCCAACTTTTTCGTTTTTCAAGACAAAATCAAGATGCTTTTTGCTGAATGCTTCGAAAATTATAAAACCACCTTTCCGTATATAAGTATCAAGCATTTTATGAATTGATGATTTAATATCAGCTGGAAAATGTGCGTAAATTAATGCAATAGCATCAAATTGCTCTTTTTTGTAGTTTAAAGTTTGCAATTCGCCAACTTGGTAATCAATTTCAACATGATTGGCTTCAGCTAATTGTAAAGCCTTATTTTTTCCTTCAGGACTAATATCGAATGCAGAGACTTTCCATCCAAGTTGAGCTGCAAAAATAGCATTTCGTCCTTCACCTTCTGCAGGAAAAAGAATAGAACCTATTTCTAATTTTTGCAGCTGTTCTTTTAAATAATTGTTGGGTTGCGTGCCATAAGCAAATTCATCGTTGCTGTATCTTTCGTTCCATCGGTCAAGCCATTTGTTATCGGTCATTTCATGTAATTAAGGTTTTATAAATTTAGAATATTTTTTGTTCTTAAAAACATGACTTTTAATACATTTTCTGGTCTTTTTCGCAGAAAAAACTTGTTCTTTTGCTTTTTCCGGTATCTTTTTTAACGACTTCTGCACCGCATTTCGGGCAATTCTTCTGGTGATAAATCTGAAAATGTTTACTTAGAACATTCGCTTTTTTCCACTTTTTAAAATCAAAACTATAATTTCTTGCTTCCGAAATAATTTCTTTTAATTTTTTTGAAGGTAAATTTCCAATTAGACTTTCAGGATGTATACCGACTCTGAATAAAGCTTCATTTTTAATAATGTTTCCAACACCCGAAAAAATATCCTGATTCATCAAAGCATCACAAATCATCGTTTTAGGGGTAGTTTTTAAAATATTTTCAGTTTTTTCGGGATTCCAGACATCACTCATTACGTCAGCTTTCCAATTGATTTTTTTAAGAAAGCTTTCATCGACAATCTTTACAGAACAAGTATAAAAATACATTCCGGCATTTTTGAAAGTTAATCCCAATCAAAGAGTGTCTATGTCTTTTCTTTTATATAAACTGTAAGAGCCAAACATCAACAAATGAATTTTTAAAATGACAGTATCAAAAATCAGGTATGTTTGTTTACCGAAAGTTTTGATGTCTCTTAAAATTTCTCCTTTTATCTGGGAAGTCTCAAAAACGAAATCTCCTTCAACGGAAATTATTTTATTACCAATGAATTGTTGAAGTTCTTCCTTCATAAGAACAATCGTAGGACCTTCGGGCATTGTTTTGTTTTCAACAAAAATTCAAATATTATTCCTTTAAAAGTAAAAATTGAATTAATTTTGGAAAATGATGAATTTGAACCAGATTTTTACGAGTCAGCGTACCGGTAACAATCCAAATACTGTTGCTTCAAGAACGGATTTTCAGAGAGATTTTGACCGTATTATCTTTTCTTCGGCTTTCAGAAGACTACAAAATAAAACGCAGGTTTTTCCACTTCCGGGAAGTGTTTTTGTACATAACAGATTGACGCATTCTTTAGAGGTTTCCTCTGTGGGAAGAAGTTTAGGAAGTGTAATCGGAGAGTTTATTGCTGAAAATCACAAAAGTGAACTTACAGAAGAGTCAAAGAATTTTTACAATCATAATTTAGGAAATGTAATTGCTGCGGCATGTCTTTGTCATGATGTAGGAAATCCTGCTTTCGGGCATTCTGGCGAAGATGCAATTGCAAGTTATTTTGATAAAAACGAAAACGATCTTAAACCTAAATTCGTAGAAAAAGAATGGGCCGATCTTGTTAATTTTGAAGGAAACGCCAATGCGATTCGTGTTTTAGCACATCAACAACAAGGAAAAGATTTTGGAGGAACTCAGTTGACGTTTACGACCTTGGCAAGTATTGCAAAATATCCTTGTGAAGCGATTGCAAAGCAAAAAGGAATTATCCATCGAAAGAAATTCGGTTTTTTTCAGAACGAAAAAGAAACTTTTCTGGAAATTGCAAAAGGGGTCAATCTGATTCAAGAAAATGATGAACCGTATATTTTTAAAAGGCATCCATTTGTTTGGTTAGTAGAAGCGGCTGATGATATTTGCTACAACATTATTGATATGGAAGATGCGCACCGTTTGGGAATTATTTCAAACGCTGACTGCGAAAATCTTTTCTTAGACCTTATCGAGTCGGAAAATCAGGACATGAAAAAAGTGAAAGATAAGTTGGTGGCTATTTCTAATGATAATGAAAGGGTTTCTTATCTGAGAGCGAAAGTGATTAATGCTTTAATTAATAAATCGATTGAGAGTTTTAAAACCAATTTTAATACGATTTTAGAAGGGAATTTAGATAAAGGTTTGCTGGATATTTACAGAGATGGAAATAAAGCAATGCAGGAAATAGAATCTTATTCAATTGCGAAAATTTACAATCATAAAGCGGTAGTAGAGATAGAAAATGCTGGCTATAATGTAATGTATGAATTACTGGATCATTTTATTCCATCAGTTTTAAAACCAAAAGACGCAAGAAAATCTTACGATAAAATGGCGCTGAAGCTTCTTCCGCAACAATTTATTTATGAAGAGGGTAGTGATTATCAAAAAACGTTAGGCGTGATTGATTTTGTTTCCGGAATGACCGATAATTACGCTACAGATTTGTACAGAAAAATAAAAGGAATTGACATCGGGATGACGATGTAGTTTATTCAATTTTATTTGATGTATCTGTAACTTTTTTGTATCTTCTCGACATATCAATTAAAATAAAAACTATATGGTGTATTTAGGTATTTTGGTCTTTTTTGGACTTATAACATTATTTGCATCTTTCTTTACCGTAAAACAGGAATCTGCAGCAGTAGTAGAAAGATTAGGTAAATTTTTAAAAGTAAGCCATGCTGGTTTGCATTTGAAGATTCCGTTTTTGGATCAGATTTCTAAACGTCTGAATCTAAGAATTCAGCAGTTGGACGTGATGATTGATACTAAAACTTTAGACAATGTTTTCATTAAAATGAAAGTTTCTGTGCAGTATCAGGTCATCAGAGAAAATGTAAAAGACGCATATTATCGTCTTGAGAATCCTGAAAATCAAATTACATCTTACGTTTTTGATGTGGTGCGTGCAGAAGTTCCGAAAACGAAATTAGACGATGTTTTTGTAAGAAAAGATGATATCGCCAATGCGGTAAAAAATGAATTACAAGAAGCGATGCAAAGTTATGGATATGACATTATCAAAGCTTTGGTAACCGATATAGATCCGGATGAGCAAGTAAAACACGCCATGAATAGAATTAACGCTGCAGAACGTGAAAAAACCGCTGCAGAATATGAATCTGAAGCTCAAAGAATCAGAATTGTTGCTGTAGCAAAAGCTGAAGCAGAATCTAAAAAACTGCAGGGACAAGGTATTGCAGACCAAAGAAGAGAGATCGCAAAAGGTTTGGAAGAGTCTGTGAAAATGCTGAATGCAGCCAATATCAATGCTCAGGAAGCCTCTGCATTAATCGTAGTTACGCAACATTATGATACATTAAGCTCGATTGGTGCCAATAACAGAAGTAATTTGGTGTTATTACCTAATTCTCCAACGGCTGCAAGTTCTATGTTGAATGATCTGGTAGTTTCTATGGCGGCAACGCAAAAAATGGATGAAGCCAATAAGGCTCCGATGCCTAATCCTCCAAAAAACAGAGGTTTTCAGGAATAGACAATATAATTTAAAAAAATCCCTTTCAAATTATTTTGAAAGGGATTTTTTTATTTCTTGGTTTTAGAAACCTGCTTTATTAAAGTGTATTTTATCGATGAGGCATCCATTGGTGGATTTTCGATTTTTTCTGTTTTTACTTTTAATACATATTCGTATCCAGGTTCGTACGTGAAACCGTCAATATTGGTGTAGAAATTTTGCCAATTGTCAGATGCTTTTTCTTTTATCTGAAGACATTTCATAGGAGCTACTCCTGTACAATCTGCTGTTTCGGAACCTACAATAAATGTTTTTTCATTGTCTGGTGTCGAGTTTGGCATCGGCTTACATTGTGATAAAACAAATAAAGACGATGCTAATAAAGTTCCTTTTAGGAATCGTTTCGCATTTTTCATAACTTCATATAATTTGGGGGTTGGTTTACAAGTTTTGTGCCAAAAATATTATTTCTGAATACATTTTAAATAATAGGTTTGTGGTAATTGGCTTGTTGTCAGTGTTTTGTGAGAGTGGGTAGGAGTGTTTTACTTTCCGTTAAATTTCTGTTTTCCAATTAATAATTCAAAAAATAGTTTAAAATCAGACCCTAAAGACCAAAGAGGATATTTAAAAGTGGCGGGCTTATTTCTTTCAATAAAAGCGTGACTCAACCATGCAAAACCATATCCAAATATCGGAATATACCATAAGAATCTTTCTTTTTCAGTATAAATGACAAAACCAATGACGAGAAATACAGATAGGATTCCCAAAAAATGAAAAATCCGGGTTCCCAGTTTTTTGTGTTCACCGAGGTAAAACTCATAGAACTCGTGGTATGTTTTTATTCTTTCAGACATGACGTTTATAGTTTAACGTTCTTGAAGGAATCTTAGCAATAATTTCGCCAATTATTTATCTTTAAACAATTAAAAACTAAAAATATATAAGTTTTTTTTGACACATAAGTCACATAAGTTTTAGTTTTAATACTTTGAAAATATTTTAGAACACATCAGTTGAAAATCAAAGATTTTCTGTTATGAAATCCTGTGAATAGGTTTTACTTGTGTTAGATACCAATATCAACAAAACCTATCAACTACTAATAGTTTAAACTTCCTATCATAAAGGTTTTGGAAGCGTTGAGTGCCTTAGAATTTTGAGTAAGCTCTTTTACAACGCCTTTATTTTTGATATAATTGGAATGAATGAAATAAGTGTCTTTGTTTTCTCTGGTAATAAATCCAGTATGAAAATCTAGCCCAACAATATACACTTGGTTCTTTTCTTTACTTAAAATATAACTTTCTAAATCCTGTCTTTTACTAAAATATTTGATGTCTTTACAAAGTTTTTTTATCATTATTGATGAAGCCTGTTGAGCTAAATAGGTTCTGTTGATGTCAAAACCAAAATCTGTCAACGTATTGGTTACAAAGTATCCACAGGCGATAGTTCCTTTCTGGGGCTCTCTCGATGTTCCGTTAAATGACCATGGAGTAGAAGTCCAATAATTGGGAACATCATAATTGATAAATTTAAACAGATAATTCTTCTTTTCTTCTCTAGATTTTTTGTTGATTGAAGCTATAAATTCTTTGTATGGAATTTTAGTTTCTTCTAAATTATCACTTCCTGAATGATTATCGGATTCAACTTTGGTTTTGTTGCATCCGATAATCATTAAAAATAATATACAGAAAAGATATTTCATCAATCAATTATGCATTTTTAAGCTTGCTGTTTCTATAACCATAACAGAAATAAATAACCAAACCTACTGCGAACCATAATCCGAAGTAATACCAGTTTTCGTGGCTCATTCCGGTAAGAAGATATAAGCAAGAGCTTAATCCAATCAATGGAATCAGTGAGAAGTTTTTAATAAAAGTGAAAACGCAGAG
The DNA here is from genome assembly GCF_021010565.1 of Chryseobacterium turcicum. Taxonomy (NCBI): domain Bacteria; kingdom Pseudomonadati; phylum Bacteroidota; class Flavobacteriia; order Flavobacteriales; family Weeksellaceae; genus Chryseobacterium; species Chryseobacterium turcicum. The sequence goes on along the minus strand of NZ_JAJNAY010000001.1, from coordinate 2,883,827 downwards.
CGCAAGATTAATTAAGATAAAAAAGAAAATAGAAGCTCTGAATTCTCCTTCTTTAGGGTCATTCCAATCCATCAAATTATCGAAAAATTCCGGTTGGAAATAATGAAAACCTATCAATAAACCAATAAAAAGTATAGGGAAAATGATTTTCCCATTAATATAAGGAAGGTGGAAACGACCTTGAATTTTTTCTTTAGGCGGAAGCATTAAAACTCCTGCACAAACCAATACAAAGGCGAAAATAGTTCCGATACTTGTAAAATCTAAGATGAAACTTTTGTCGGTGAAAATAATAGGTACTCCTACTACAATTCCGGTTACGATGGTTGCAAATGACGGAGTTTTGTATTTTGGATGTACGTCTTGAAATTTTTTAGGCATTAATCCGTCACGGCTCATCGCGTACCAAATTCTTGGCTGTCCCATTTGGAAAACCAATAACACAGTAGTAATTGCTACAATGGCTACGAAAGAAACTGTCAATTCCATCCATGCAACATTAGCATTCGTTTTTTCAAATATAAATGATAGTGGGTCGCCAATACCGTCAAATTTTCTGTAATCTACCATTCCGGTTAAAACTAAAGTCAATGCAATGTAAATTACGGTACAAAGAACTAAAGAAATAATCATTCCTTTTGGTAGGGTTTTTTGTGGGTCTTTGGTTTCTTCGGAAAGTACGCTCAGTGCATCAAATCCTATATAAGCAAAGAAAACTCCAGAAACGGCACTCATCACTCCTGCAAAACCATTTGGCATGAAAGAAGGTTGGCCAGTTTCGATACTTACGGGGGTCCAATTTTCGGTATTGATGTATGAAAAACCAACCAAAATTACTAAAACAATTACGGCTAATTTTAAAATAACCAAAGAGTTGTTGAAGTTTTTACTTTCTTTTACTCCGCGGTAACAAAGCCAGGTAATCAATCCATTAATAACCAATGCAGGAACATCAACGATGAATTTTAAACTTCCTAATAATGGTGCGTTTACCCATGCATTGATGAGTTCTTTATTTGTAGAGCCGTTTGTAAAGGCTTTTTTAGCTTCAGTGTAGCTGCAGGTAAGATAATCGGGAATGTGCATTCCGAGGCGCTCGAGAAAACTGGTAAAATAATCTGACCATGAAAATGCAACATAAATATTTCCGAAAGAATATTCCATAATCAAAGCCCAGCCAATGACCCAAGCAATTAATTCTCCAAAACTAGCGTAAGCATAGGTGTAAGCAGACCCTGCGGTAGGAATTCTACTCGCAAATTCAGCGTAGCATAAAGCGGTAAAACCACAGGCAAAACCACAAATCAAATAGAGAAGAATAACACCGGGGCCGCCTCTGAAAACGGCTTCACCCAAACTACTGAAGCTTCCTGCTCCAATAATAGCGGCAATACCAAAAAATACGATGTCCCAAGTCCCTAAAACTCTTAAAAGATTAGTTGAAGTATCTGTTTCTGAGTATTGCTTTCTTCTGAAAAGTTGATTCATTGAATGTTTATATAAAATTGAAAAAAACAAATGTAATTATTTCTGTGAAATAATTAAGTTTTTCTTAATGCTTCTTATGTAAAAGTTAATTACTGCTAAAAAAGAATTGAGATACCAACAATGTGCAAAAAGACTTGTTTATACAATATCTTTTCGATATTTTCGTTGCTAAATTGGGGATAAAATCTTATCTCAACATTAAAATATTGGTCTTATTTTTGAAGACTTATCCATTTTAAAATTTGATATTAATGAAATCAAAAAAAATACTTTTAGCGGCTGCTGTTTTTTATTTCGGAGTTTCCGAGGCGCAACAGTCACAATACTTTACCCAAAAGGAAAACTATAGGTTTAACTTAGCTCAGAATCTTTATCAGACAAAAATATACAATGCTTCTCAATACGAATATGCGCGACAGTATTTCTATAATCAGAATCTGGAGCAGTCGAAAAAAGAAGCAGCGCAATTTTTTGATAATGTAATAGGTGTTATTCTTCAGAAAAATCATGCGGAAGACGGTTTGACGGCTTTTATGAAAGAATATCCTAATTCTGCCTATTTTGCACAAGCCAATTTACCTTTGGCAGATTATTATTTAGCTAAAAAAGATTTTAAGGAAGCTTTAAAAACTTTAAAGAAAGTCAATCAATATCAATTGACCAAAGAAGAAAATACACAGTATATTCTGAAATTGGGTTATGCTAAATTTATGATGGGTGATTCTAAAGGGGCTATTGATGCCTTAGAAGAAGCTCATAAAACGGCAGATGACTCTCAAAAAGGCGATATTGCTTATATGTTGGGACATTTGTATTATTCTAAAAGACAGAATACTCAGGCTTTTCAGTATTTTGATTCTGTAAAAGACCAGTCTAAATTTTCAAAATTAGTACGTCCGTATTATGTGCAGATGTATTACAATGATAAAGATTATGATAAGGCAATTTCGGAAGGAAGTGCTTTGTTGAATGAAGATATTTCAAATTCTTATAAAGCAGAAGTACATAAAATCATTGGTGAATCTTATTTCATGAAAAATGATTACAATTCTGCTTATCCGCATTTAAAAGATTATTTAAGTGTACAGCAAAATCCTACTGAAAACGATTTGTATGAAATGGGATTTGTTGCCGCTCAGCTTAAAAAATATGATGAGGCGGTTTCTTATTATAATCAGTTGTTAAACAATAATTCGGCTTTGGCGCAGAATGCTTATTATCAATTAGGAAATGCTTATTTGGCGGTTGGTAAAAAGCAGGAAGCACTTTCTGCATTCCGTTCGTCTTATCAGATGGATTATGATAAAAGTGTGAAAAAACTAGCGCACGAGCAGTATGCAAAACTGAGTTATGATATTGGGAACCCTTTTGAAAGCCCTACCACCGTTATTCAGGATTATATTACCATTAATAATAATGATGCAAAGACTTCAGAAATGAGATCACTTTTGGTGAAATCTTATCTGTATTCTGGGAACTTTAAAGAAACATTGAATGCGATTGATAAATTGCCAAATTCAACTCCTGAAACTGATAAAGTAGACCAGGAAGTTTCTTACCTTTTAGGAACTGAAGAATTTAATAAAGGTAGTTTTGATGAAGCTGAAAAATATTTCCTTAGAAGTTTAGAGTTTGATTTAAATAAAGAATTTCACAGCAGAGCTTTGTATTGGTTGGGTCAGGTGTATTATCAGAAAGGAAATTATCCTTCTGCCATTGTGCGTTACGAAAAACTAACCAACGCAACTTTCCCTGAAAAGCAGCAGCTTTCTTACGATTTGGGATATGCTTATTTTAAATCTAAAAAATTCGATCAGGCAGAACAATATTTTACCCAATATCTGAAAAATCCGAAACCTGAATTTAAAAATGATGCCGAGCTTCGTTTAGCAGATATTAATTATGCCAACAACGATTTGGATCGTGCGATTGCCATTTACGATAAAAACGAAGATGCTACCGATTATACTTTATACCAAAAAGCTTTGGCTTTAGGCTTTAAAAATGATAATGTTGCGAAAATTACCAATTTAAAATCATTGATTTCAAAATATCCTGCTTCAGAATATATTGATGATGCACAATACGAAATCGGGGTAGCTTATGCCTCTCAGGATGATTATAATAACGCAAACGATTTCTTCGGAAAAGTAATAAAATCTTCATCTGATAAAGATTTGGTTGCCAATGCATCGATTTACAGAGCGCAGAATTATATTGATCAGAATCAAAGCGATAAAGCGTTATCTGAGTTGAAGTCTCTTGGTGAGCAGTATAAAAATACTGCGTATGCACAGAAAATTGTTCTGGCTGCAAAACCAATTTTTACGAAAAATGGTGATGTCTCTGGATATTCAGATTTTGCAAGAAATGCAGGTGTAAATATAGACGCTTCTGAAATTGACGAAATCAATTTATTAACCGGAAAACAATATTTCAGCAAGAAAGACTATAAAAATGCAATTTCTTATTACGAGAAATATTTAACTCAAAATCCTACAGGAGAAGGTCTTTATCAGGCTAAATACGAGTTGGGTGAAAGTTATTATCAGACCAATAATCCTACAAAATCTTTATTGGTTCTTCAGGAAATAGCGAATGTTCAGAACGATTATCAGGATGATGCGGCAACTCGAGTGTCTCAAATTTATCTTGCTCAAGGAAATTCTGCTGAGGCTAAGAAATATTTAGAAAATATTAAAAATTCATCTAACGTTAACGTAAAAAATTACGCCAATGTAGAATTGATGAAAATGTATGCTGAAGAAAAGAACTTCTCGCAGGCTGAAAAATTAGCCGATGCAGTAATTGCCAACAACAAAAACTCTGCTGCCGTTATCGAAACCGCAAAAGTAATTAAGGCAAGAAGCTTGATGAATTCAGGGAAAGATAAAGATGCTCAAACGGCTTATACTGCTCTTGAAAAGTCTTCGAATACTGAAGTTGCGGCTGAAGCTTTCTATGCAAAAGCATTTTATCAGAACAAAGGAAAAGCCTATAAATCTTCTAATGAAACCATCTTTAAACTGGCTAATAATTATGCCTCAGAAGATTATTGGGGTGCAAAAGCATTGGTTTTGATGGCGAAAAATTATATTGGCTTAAAAGATAATTATCAGGCGAGTTATACTTGCGACCAGATTATTGCCAATTATGCAGATTTCCCAGAGATTGTTGCAGAAGCAAAGGAGGTTAAAAAAACAATTAAAAAGTAAAAAGTACAATGTGATATGTAAAAGTAAAGTGTATTGTTGAAAATACATTTTACATCAGACATTATGCATTAATACAAATAATAAGCAATGAACAAAAGAATTCAAATATTATCTATATTATTTCTGGGATTTTCGTCTGTGGCGTTTTCTCAGATCAAAGAAGAAAAGCTGATTCTTAACAAAAAAAGAGAACCGGAAGTAAAGAAGATTGAAAAGAAAAAAACTTCTGTCGTTACGGAAAAAAATTATCCGCCTGAAGAAAAGTCTGCCAATCCTGTAAAATACACGATTACGGATGTTCCTGCGGTATCAGATTTTAAAACGTCTACTATTCAGGGGCAAGATGTTACTCCAAAGTTTGATGGTACGGCTCAAAATAATTATTTCCAACTCGGAATGGGGAATTATGGGAAGATTTTAGCGGATGCCAATATTTCTACAACCCTTGAAAATAAATTGGAAGTAGGAGCAGATGTACATGTTTTATCTACCAACGGACTAAAAAAAGTGTATCCTTGGGATTCTAAGCAAAGTTCAGCAACATTAGGAGCTTTCTTAAATTCTTATGGAGAAAAAGGAAAGATTAATGTGAATGCAGAATATGGCTTAAATAACTATAATTATTATGGTATTTATGCTGTAAATCCTTCTGCGGGTGTTGATTTGCAACAGAAAGTAAATCAGTTTAAAGTAAACGGTTACTATGATTTTTATTCGAATGAAATTTTGAATGATGTAAGGGTAAAATCTTCATTTTTAAGCGATCATTTTGATGCAAAAGAAAATCAGGCTTCCATCTTGGCAAACCTTTCAAAGCACGCCGTAAAGCTTTCAGATAACGGAATTGTAATGAATGCAGATTTGGGTGTTGGTTTAGAAACTGTAAAAACAGATTTTGCAATCAGAGACAAAAATTCGGCAACTTTTTTTAATGCTAGCTTAGCGCCGAAAGTAACTTTTGCAAAAGGTGAGTCTTACTTAATGTTGGGTTCTTCATTTAATTTTTTAAATGCAAGAAATTCTAATTTGATTTTAGCTGAAGAATTAAAAAATAACAAAACCTATTGGTTTCCACAGGCTGAATTTCAGGTGGCTGCTTCTAAAGAATTTAAATTCTACGGTGGAGTTGACGGTGGTTTAAAACTAAATACGTATGCTGAGTTGTTACAAGAAAACCCATTCTTGGTTTCAGATCAGATGTTAAGACCTACTGAAACACAGTATCATTTTTACGCAGGTTTAAGAGGAGATATCGACGAAACTTTTAAATATGATGTTTCTGCCGGATTCGGAAAAATGAAAAATATTATGTTTTTTAAAGGCAACAATCTTTTCTCAAATGAATTTACTTTAGACAGACCCGGTTACGATTTTGCCAATACATTTTCAGCAATTTATGATGACGGAAATGTGAGCGACATTAAAGGTAGTCTACAGTATTTCCCATTAGAAAATCTAGTTTTAGATGCTGATGTGCGATTTTTGAAATATGATTTAAAAAATTACGAAAATATCTATAATGTGCCTTTGGTTACAGGAAGTATTGGTGCAAAATATACGATGTTTGAGAAAAAAATGTCTTTAGGTTTCAAAGGAATTTTTGCCACAGACAGAACGACGAATTCGTATATGCTTGAAGGCGTGGGAAGTCCGTCGATGGTATTCCAATCAACTGAAGATACCAATGATAAAGTTGGTGGTTACGCAGATTTAAACTTATCTGCAGAGTATAAAATTCACAAAAATTTCAGTATTTTTGCACTCGGAAACAATCTTCTAAGCTCAAAATACCAAACGTACAAAGGCTATAAAGTTCTTGGTGCGCAGGTTGTAGGAGGGATTAAGATTACATTCTAAAATATAGATAATGAGTAATTGGTAATGAGCAATATTTGCATTACTTATTATAAATTACTCATTATTCATAAAATCGGCTTCGTAGTTCAACTGGATAGAATGACGGATTTCGGCTCCGTTGGTTGCAGGTTCGAACCCTGCCGAAGTCACTCTAAGGGAAAGATCACTTTTATTAGTGATCTTTCCTTTTTTATTTCGTAAAATGTTGTTTATTAACAGGATATATGAAAGTTTCAAATTAATTTGAGTTGCTCGAAAAGCTATCTCATCAGATCCGGTTTTTGAGCAAAAACTCTAGCATTAATTTTAAGTAAATCTAATAACTTAATTTCATCAATAATGCTTATTTAATATCATGACGTCTATTCCAAAATAATTGGTTTGGCCATCTTTTCTCCATCTTGTAATAGATGTAATGATGATATTCGTAATGAGACCAAATATTTTCGGCAATACGATTGCATTCTGCTATAAATGCATTTTTAATGTTTTCTGATAAGGTATGAACTACATTCGATTTAATGATTAATTTAGAGTATTGAGCAGCCATTGCTAAAGCATTAAATATTCCTTGAGAGGATAATGGATCAAAGGTTAAACATGCATCTCCAATTGCTATCCAATTTGATTGTATTGGAAGTTTAAGATAGGACGAATGTGATGCTTTTGTACCTAAAAATTCATACTCTAATATTTCTTCTTTAATTTCTAAAATTTTAATTAAATCTTTTTCAGCTAAAAAATAATTTTTAAAAAATTCTCCATCTTTGGTCAACTTTTTATCGCATAAATCGGAATCTGTAAAGAAACTAATCAAATGTTTATTATTAGGTAGTTTAGTAATATACCACCATCCATTTTCAACAGCATAGATTGTAGAAAGTTCTTTTAAAGTAGGAATGGATATGCTTCCATGAATCCCGATAAGCTGATCTTTTTTGAGGCTCTTAATGCTCATTTTTTGAGCCATCAAACTTCTGCGTCCTGAAGCATCTATGATAAATTTGGCTTGATAATTTTTTTCAAAACCCTCCTTTGTCTTTGTAATCAAAGCCCATTGTTGAGACTCTTCTACAATACTAATAATATTTTCTCTAATGATTTTAATACCTCGCTCACTTGTTATTTTTTGTAATTCATATACAAAATTATTCTTATCGATAGACCAGCCATGACCTTCAGGATTTTGTATGCTATCTTGTATGATAGGATGAGGGGTTCCCCAATATGATTGCATCCCAATGGTAGGTTTGCCCACCAATGACTCTTGCATTATTGCATCAATATCAATATCTAGTTCACTAAAAATACGTTTACTGGATGCCACTAAAGTTTCCCCATGTAAAACATTTGTGTTTTCTGGTTTTTCAATGACTAAAATTTTGTAAAAAGGATGGAGGTGCATAGCAGCGATACACCCTGCTATGCCTCCTCCAATAATTATAATGTCAAAATCGTTATTCATTATTAGGAATTAAAACGTCTTCTAAATCTTTCATGAATAGTTACTATTTTCTGATTTGGTTTAACATATTCTATTTGTAAATCTTTATTTGTTTCCTGAACTTTTGACAGTAGATTTTCTAATGCTTCTGAGTTATTTAATATGTGCTCCGCTTCTTTTTTTACTTCTTCGTCAATTTGTAATTTAGAAGAATTTAATACATTATCTGATATTATTTTAAGTACCTTATCTTTTCCGAGATTATCTATTATCTGCTTTTGTCTGGTTTCTTTTAAAATGATATTGATAATTTTAGTGTATGAACTGGTTAAGGCAACCTGCACAGTATTAGGAACTTTAGTATTCTCATTATTCGTAATTGTTTCATCTAATTTTATAGGTAGCACTGTGCCTACAGAATCAAAATGAGTAATCATTTTATTAATAATCTCTTGATATGGAGAATAAATGGTGGGGTTACCAGGTAAATCTTCTAACCACTCAAAACGTTGATTTAGTATTTCTAATTGCTCTTCTGGATTTCCTTGTTTTTCTTGTAAAGCTTTGAATTGCTTGTAAGTAATAATTTCATTAGGCACTCGTGCTGGCCAAAATGTTGGAATATAAGGGTCATATGAAGTGTCGTATCCATCTTTACAAGAGGCTGTATCTGTTTGCCAGGGAATAGCCATCCAGCGTGTTATACCGCCTGCAACTTGAGATTCGAAAGGGTTAATTATTTTATTAAGTAACGTTTGATCTATAAAAGGACCGTAATCAAGGTTGTCTTTAATAAGATTATCTTTATCAAAGTTAAATCTGAAAGGAGAATCATACATAGAAGATATTCTTACCGGCCACGTCATTTCGCAACCCGGATGAAAAGCATCTGCCAGACAAAAATCTAAAGCAGCTCTTGTAAGTAAGTCGGCTTGCTCTTCTACAGGATATTCATCTAAAGGTTTAGGATTAATATAATTGGTTTTATATTTATCCCAATCATCAATAAAATTACCATCTACCCATTGCTGCAACATTTTGATTTGCAGATCTGTAAGTGTACTATGCTGCCTAGGGCTTCCGTTTCCTACTATCTCTATAGCATCTCCATATAACCAAGGCCATAAAGCCGGAGATTGAGAACCCGGGAGATCAAACTGTCTGAACTGATTAAACATTTGTCTTCTGAATTCTAAGTTATTCATCGTTCCATCTCTTAATTTTTCAATCCATATATTTTCATTGAAATTATAAGCTCCATTGAACCCAAAAGTGGTTAAAAAACCTTTGTTTACCCATTGTAGTTCTGTCATTCTCTTAAAGATGGGAAATATATCATAAGAAAATGAAGGGCTAATGGGAGCAGGTAAGTTGAGTTCTCTTACAGATAGATCTCTCATTAAATCCCACATTGTTCTTACCGATTGCTGCACAGGAGCATAATCTGGAGGTGCACAAATTACCCAAGCAGGTTTTACATTAATTTCCTTATTATTGAATTTTACAATGGCTGTTACCGGTCCATCAGAAGTGTCATCATACCAATCATCATTATTTGCAAAATCTAAGGCAATTTCATTTTTAGAACTTTTAGATATACCTTTACCTCCAAGTACATGCAATCTTTTGGAATTTGGTGAATTCTTATCGAAAAATATTTCTCCAAGATAAACTTCGTTGTTTTTTAAAAATTTACCTTTAAATATTGCTGATTTGCTGATCGATTTGCTATTGATAATTTTTATACCTCCATCAATAACGAGGCTCATACGATCCGGGACATCTGAATTTCTTTTAAATGAAAATTTATATTCATCTTCATTTGCTTCCGGAATATCTAATGCAAGATTAAATTGATACCAAGCTGCTTTTTGGTTAGCTAAATGGCACGACCAGCTGATTTCAACTTTGTCTTTAATATCAGGATGGGTAAGTTCCTTTACAACTTCTCCTTTAATATTCAGACCATATATTCTAAATTCTGCTGCTTGTCTTTTGATTTTGCCTTCTCTATCCCTATAAAAAGAAAGATCATTTGATAGTATAGGTTCCGGAACTTGTGGTCCTATATAATACTCATCACTATTTCCTACACGCATAATGCCTATTGAAGGATATATTGCCGCACTCACAATTTCGTGGTCAACTATTTTTTCATCCTTATTTTGTGCATGAAAAGGGCAAACTTGTTTTTGAGGTTCTCTGAACTCTAAAGCATTGGCACTGTATCTCGTTTCTGCACCATATTTGTAAACATCTCTTCTAGCCTCAGCAATACTACCCAGAGGTTGATTTAATGAATTGATACGCCAGCAATTAAAATTAATATGATCACCAAGTTCTTTCACTCCAATCAGATTCAAATCTTGTTTGGGGAGGTTTAATCTACCAATTTCAATAAAACTTTCATCCCATTTTAATTGTAAATTATCTGCTATTTTTTCATCAAGCTCTTTAATTTGCCCTTCAAGAATAAATTGGTAAGAATCATTAGATAATTTTTGCTGTAAATCTTTAGCGAGATAATCTTTCTGCTTCATGATGACAGGGAAATTTTCTTTAACTACTGGTTTAAGTCGTAGTTTGATCATATGTTTTTCACCTAATCGGAATGGTATGATAGGATAGTATGTAGTGGTTAAACAACTGTCTTCGTATTTTTCCATTTGGTCTAAAATACGTTTCAATTCTTTGTTTTCTCTATAATATTCATTTAGTTGGTTGATATCACCAGAACCTGAAATTTGAGTGAAATCTACCATTTGTTGTGCGTTTTGAGCGAAAAACATATCAATATTTTGAAATATAAAATCTGTATTTGGCCCATCAAATCCTTCAGCATTATTCGGTAAATCAAAAATCTTTAAACCTACACCAATGGTAGATTTTACATCTGTTTTTTTAGGAGCTGTATCACTTGAAAAACGCATTACACACTTGAAATTATCTTTAATGCCAAAGAAACCAAGATCACCTACTAGTTTTTCAATGGGTAAGTTATTGGATAAACTTAATTCACCATGTACTACACCATGTTGTTTTCTGAATACGGCCCTTGGTGCTGGATGTGCACCATTTTCTATCATAACTTTTTGGTAAGTATCTATGAACTGAGCTTTAAGATCGGATATGTATTTTTTTTCCATTTTTATTAGTTTTAATTAATTTGTTATTTAACTCATAATGGTTTTTGTAGAGCTATTTTTGTCTTAAATACTGGATCGAATTTGTATTTTATTTTTTTGGACTTGTTTAAAGTAAATATTTTTAAAATTAGATATCGATCCAGTATTTTGAGGGTATTATAACTACTTTTTAAGTAATTCTCTAGCTTCTTCACGAGATGATTCCCTTATGCTATTCTTTAACTTATTAATTTCATCTATATTATTAGAAGATTTTATTGTACTAGTATTCAATTCTTTATTAATGTCAGTTTTGGCTGTTCCTTGACTTGCTAATAATGCTGCTTTTAATTCTGCGTATTTTTCAAATAAGTGTGAGCTAATTAAAGGAGACTTAACATTTATTTTTTTTGATCCATTTGTCCTATATAAATTATTATTCATAGAGTGACAAGTAAAACAATTCATTCCTTCTGCTTGGAATGTGGTTTCCATAGTGACATTTGCTAAATTTAAACTACCAAAACTTTGCCCATTACCGGTACCATATGGTTTTGATAAATCTCCATCGAGCAACTCATTAATTGGAGCATTCGTTTTTGACCATATAGAGCCGACAAATTTATAGTTCGCCCATATTTTAACTTTATCATTCGTAAGGGATTTTTTAGCTAATTCGTTACTAGATTTAATCATTGTAGCAAACTCTTTATCTTCTTTAATAACGTCCATTCCTTGAGATGCCTGATTGTATCTAACTCCTTCAGGATAGGATTGAAATACTTTATTTTTAACTTTTGGAGTAAGAGTGGTTTTATCTTGAATAATTCCATCTGCTGTATTTCCAACAGAGCCTCCATCGAATAATGTGTATTTATCTGATTTAGAATTTACAGGGTCTCCATGAAAACTTGTTCTATCTGGTGCTAAATCTTGTTGATCAAAAGTTGACCACACGCCTTCAGGGTGCTCTGCTGTAACTGTAAATATATGAAAGCCAATCATAGACATTCTTTGCAGCTCAGCGTTATTATAATTTTCGTCCAAATTTTCATTAGGTTTATTAACAATCGCAGTTATATTAAAAGTTTTAGTAGAATCTACTACTTCGGATGTTTTTATCCAAGCTATTTTAATTTCGGTAGCACCCACTGGATATTGATTTTTACTCTCACGAATAGAACGCTTTAAGCTGTCATTTTTTAGTATTTCAGCTGCTTGGCTAATAATTGATGATGCATCGGCTGAATTAAACATCTCTAATATTCCGTCATTAGCATGTATCGAATATCTTACGAGAGAATTGCTCTTGCTACTTAATTTTGTTCCGTCTGCTTGTTGATACAAATCTAAGATTAATGGTAATTTGCCATCTTTTATGTATGAAGATGGTAATCCTTTCGTTTTTAAAGCATTTATTTTTATTTCTTCACCAAAATCATTAACCTGTTTTAATTCTTTCATAAATACAGGAACATTATCTTCGGAATTTGACGTTAACCATAAAAATTTTTGCCAAGACCAGTCAACAAACATTTGGTCATTGTCAAGAACTATGGTATCAACTGTATTTTTAATTTCGTTATTCTTATTGTAATCTTCAAAAATACTTGCTAAGCTTGTTTTAGTTGTAGAGTAAGTCTCTTTTTTACAAGATGTAAGCCCCAGTAAAGTAGCTGTTGTAATGCTCAAAAGCATCAGTTTTTTTAATTTTAGTTTCATGGTTATTTAGGTTATTGGTTATTGTTTTTTTTTGAGTTTTTAGGTGATTATAAAAAAAAGATTGCACTATTTTACAAATCCCATTTTATTCTAAATTGTTTCTTTTCAAATTTTTAAACATTATGTAATCTTCTCTTGCTTTTAGCAACCAGGAAGCACCAAATGAAAACAACATTACTACTTCACACCAAAGGACAATGTTAGTTTTGTTGGGGTTGTATTTATTCATTAAAAAATCAACAAATAATACAATAATTGATAAGAAAATTAATGCCCCAAAAAGCCTATACCAAAATTTGTATCTCTTACAAGATTTTGAAGGAAAAATAAAGAGTGATAATATTCCTAATATTGAAAATAATATAAATGCTGATGCAGTATGAATTGTTGCATTGAATTTATTATAATATCCTTTTGTAAAAGAATCATTAGAATTGTCCATTTTTACGAATGATCCATTTAATGTGTATTGTGAATAATCTACATATATTTTAGAAGGAGTTTTTTCTTTAGGAAATGCAATTTTAGTTTTATATATTTTTTTAAGAGAATCTTCGACGCATTCATTGCTTCCATAACAATCAACCATCATCTGTTGTTTAGTTATCAATTTTTGTACTGCTTGATTATAATTTTCATTTATCTGTAACGAATTGACTGTATTTACAGGAGTAGTAGGGAAAAAAGCAATCAAAATAGCAAAAATACCGGCTAAGGTAGATAGTATTTGTTCTATTTTGTTTTTACTAGGAACTTTATAACAGAGCATAAAAAAGCCTATTGCCATTAAGCATCCAGTAAAGATTTCTCTAAAATTGGTGAAATTATAATGACTTATTGATGGTTGAATTTCGAGGTCAAAAAAGCAAGACGAACTAATTAAACTTATGGGTAGCATGAAAGCGGTAATACCAATTAATATTCTTAGACGTATTACTGTTTTATCAGGAGAAAAGAATGCGTCAAAAAAATGATTTACTTTTGATAACATGGTTTAGTTTGTGATTTGGTTAGATTTAATTAAGTTGATACTTTATTAAAAAACCAATATTAATATGATTTTTTTTAAAATAAATCAGTATTATTACTGAATTGCAAATTAATATATTGAAAGATGATTAATAAATTTTCGTGTGGTATTTAATTACTGTAATATTTAATCTCTTATCATGTGATTTCATGTACTTCAACTAGGTTGTGGAAAATTATTGTACCTGACCTTTTTCCTAAAAAAAGTTCGTTTTGCAATTGCGAAACGAACTTTAAATAGAGTGAACTAATAAAAACTATTTTTTAATGATTTTTGAAGATTGTTTGGAACCATCGTTCATATCTAAAATTATCAAATAAACTCCCGAAGGTAAGTCATCTAATTGTAAAGAGGATTTTGGAGCATTGATTGTTTTAATCAATTTTCCTGAATGATCTAGAATCTGTAATGATTTAATCAATGAAGAATGATCAATATTAAGAATGTTTGTGAAAGGATTGGGATATAAGAATAACTTTTCAGCCAGTTTTGTTTCAGCTGTACTCAGGCAAGCATTGTCTACGGTAGCAGTAACTTGAGTTCTTTCAGATTCACAGTTACTAGTGATATTTAGATTGTACAAGTAATAATAATATCCAGACGTTGTGGTTCCTAAGCTGCAAACCTCCGCCAGAATATATGGAAACGAAAATGCTGATGTTGAGCTTTCTCTGATAAAACCGCTAACAGTAGGTGACTTTGCACTTATTAGGAGTTTATATCCAGTACCTGCAGGAATGCTATAATTGAGGGGAAGCGTATTTAATGTTGCTGCTGTAGCTTGATAAGCAACATTTACAGTGAAGGTATTCGTATGCAAAATTGTACCAGCAGAATTAACCAAGTTAACGGTTACTGTTCCGTTACCGGCATTGGCTGAGGTAGTTGTATAAGGATATATATCAACGGTGTTGATTGTAAGGCTTTTATATGCATCTATTGTAAGCCCAATTCCTACTCCGGTATTACCAGAGGTTGAGATGGGAGCAGGCAGTCCTACATTACCAACACTTGATTTTGATGTAGAAACCCAGTAATTTGTTGTTGATGTTAATGATGGAGTTGAATAAGAATTTCCCGTTGCCAATAGGTTACCTCCTGTTAATGTATCATACCATTTAATAGTACCACCATTCTCAACAGTTGCATTTAAGATGGCATTGTTACCAGGACAAACAGTTGCCCCTGTAGTTCCTAATAAAGCAGGTGGTTGGCATTTAGTTACTAACATCAGAGGCTTTGTAGACCAGCTGCTTAATGTACCCACTCCGCAATTAGATCTAACCCATACATAATACAATGTAGAAGGTACTAATGAATTAATTGTAGCTGTACTTCCCGAAATAATAGCTGGGGATGAAGGTGTTGCGTTTGTTGGCGCCGTATTGCTTGTGCTGTAATAAATTTCATAATTACTCGGTGATGGTAGAGGTGCTGACCAATTAGCTGTTATTGAATTAGCTGTTGAATCTCCGGTTGTAAGAACGGGCGCAAAACATGATGGCGGTGCCCAAGTATACGTTAAACCAGCGGGTGGCATTCCTGAAGCTGCAGTAGAAGTTGTACTGTAATATTGTGTACTGGTGTTTGCTGTTCCGAGTGTAGAATTTGTAAATGAATTGGTAGATAAATTTAATCGATTATGATAGTCTATATCTGAAGCTCCACGCAATCCAATCTGAGCGGTGGATGCTACTGCAGTACTCCCAACCAAAAATGAGCCTGAATTGTATTTCGTAGTAATGGTATTAGATGTTTCACGAAGGCGTATTTGAAAAGAAAATGCGTAAACACTGGTTGTGCTGGTTGAATAGCTCGGTTTAAAATTGGTCCATTGAATCACAAATTCTCTGTTAGGAGCAATTCCTACCGTTTCATATCTAATATCTCCCGTAGTATTACTGATGTTAAACATCGAGTTTAGAGATCTTCCCCAGGCCGAGACTGCTCCTTTCCAATTCATATCTCCACTAATAGGGGTACTTCCTGTAGGATCATCTGTTCCTCCGAAACTAATGTACCCGTTTGAAGAAACTTTTAAATTATTAAAATTTTCACCATTAAAATTAAACGAAAAGGGGATAGCGGCTGAGTAAGATACGTTATAAAGACTTGCAGCACCAGTATTGGCCGTAGCTGTTCCTAAAATCGTACCTCCACTAACTGCATCATACGCCGTTAATGATTGAGTAAACGAATAGGCATTTGCCTGAGCATTTACACTTATTTGGCAGGTTGTAAATACTATAAGACCTAATGCAATAGCACGATGATTTTTTTTCTTAAAGAGTTTAAAATTGTAGACTTTTTTCATTTATATAAATTTTTGTGAATATATATTAGTGAAAATAGATAATGGCTATACTTTAGTATAGATTATGAGATAGATGGTTAGCTATTTTGTGTTTTTAAAACTCATTTTAAACTGTTAATAGTTTTTTATAAATATCTGTCGAGTTTTAATACCTAAACTATTCCTAAGTATAGTGTTATTGAAAAATAGTTAAAATATTTTTGACCGTTTGATATTATATTTTCATAAAGCTATTTTGAAAACGAAAAATAAGAGAGCTTAAAGGTCGTAATTGCTATTGTTTAACAGATAAATCCTCTTCTAATTCAGGTTATTTATTCCCCAATATTATCCAGCCAAAGAAAATTATATACTTCAGCAATCTAAATTTAATACAGAAGCAAATGGTTGATATTATTGATTGGAAATATAAAGTAGAGCTCGGCAATAAGCTTGCGGTTATCCGCAAAAAGAATAATATGAACCAAATTCAGCTCGCTGATGTTTTGTCTGTTACAATTTCTAAAATTAGCAAGTGGGAGTGTGGGCAAAGCATCCCTTCCTTAGATATTATTTTTAAAATAGCCGAATTTTACAAGGTTGAGCCCTACTACTTCTTAGGAAATATTGGTATAGAGGTATATAATGACGCAACCAAAATGCCGTGTAGAAGGGGACAAAAGCTAAGTTATATAATCAAAGCCTGGAAATCAAATGGTATTAATCCATCGATTAGCTTAGACGACTATTTACTTCAGAATCGTAATCTGCCACATCATATTATCCCAAAGCAAAAATATTTTAGAGAAAATCTTTGTGAGACTGACTTCTCGGGAGCTGATTTAAGTGGAAGTGTTTTTAGAAACAATAATATGAATGGTGTAAATTTTGAAAACGCCAATCTTACTGATTCGATATTATATTTTAATGACCTTAGTAGGGCGAAATTTAAAAATACAGAGCTTGTACGAACCCAAATAAAAAGCTCGAAGCTGCATCAACTTTCTTTTATTGATACATGCCTGACCGACGTTATCATTTCAGCTAAAAAACTTACAGCGCCCATTTTTATCAATTGTATTTTTAAGAATGTTGTACTTAACGCAGGTGATGTGAATGGGGTCTGTTTTGATGGGCAAAGTTTCACCAATGTTAAGTTTGAAGGAACCATATTGTCAAATACAACCTTTAGAGGAGCAACCTTAAAAAATGTTACATTTCTATCGAATTTTGCCATTAAAAAAAAATATTTTAAAACAATTAAAACAGTCTGCTTCAAGGGAGCAAAAATGGATGAAAAGACCTATATGTCTTTAAAAAGTATTGCCGCAAATCTTGATGAGGTAATAATTATTGATTGATTACTGCTTTCACTTAATGAATTTTAAACGAAAACAGTCTTTGCGTTGAAGGGATTTTTTTCGTTTGTAAAAGGTAAATTAATTTGCTTGGCAGAAAGAATAATTGCTTTTAATAATGGATTATAAAGTTTTGATTTTTTTGTGAAAAAGTTCTTTATTTAGCTGAGTAAATAAAGTATTTATATACATTAAAACAAGCAATAAGCTTAATATGAGTTTTTTATTGATTCAAAAAAAAATAAGAACTTGTGATAGGTTTTGCTACTTTTTTAATCTTTTGCTAGTATTGTGATTTTTAAATAGTAGTTTATTCGGTATAAAAGAATTCCGGGTATAGAATATATTGCATCACTGGAATCATTAAAAATGGTAGTACGTTAATTCAATAATAAAAGAATAAATAATAATTTATTCTTTTATTATTGAATTATTAAAAAAAACACATATCTTCGGAGAAGTTTATTAATGCAATGCTGATGTGTTGATAATTTAATAAATTAAAAACTACTAACCATTTTCACATGATATTTAAATATCTATCAAATTTACGTACTCCGTATTTTCCATTTGCACAAGTAGGAATAGGGAATCCTGATCTGAAACCTGCTTTAGACGTTAAGAGAAAACCCGAAATTATCTCCTTTCAAACCGATGAAACTATAAAATTATTAGAATATTCAGTTGATATTCTATTTAATTCTATAAATATCCTAATATCTCAATACAATAAGGTTGTTTTTATCGAAAGTTCAATTGCTATTAGCCGTATTCTTGAGAAACAACGCTCTTCTTTATTTAAAGAACAATTTACAGAAGTGAACGATAATAGCTATGAAAAAACAAATCCTAATAACAGAATTTTAGATATCGTATTCAATAAGATGTTGGCTGTGATTTATGGTATTTCTTATACTATAATTAATTGCTATAAGGATTATTGTGTGAGCAAAGCATTATTTAACCTAAAGTTTTCAAACACTTTAGCGGTTGCCTATAAAAAAATAACTTTTTTTTCAAATATTTTTATCAAGATAAAGACAGTTAATCAAATTGATCTTGTATTTGATAGATTATTTGCATTTTTAGTTACAAGAAATAACATCTACAGCATTCCCTTTATTGTAGATGTTAGAGATTCTATCAACACAGGAAAAGTTCGTTTTACAATAAGTTAAAACGGGCTTTTTTTTATGTTTTTATTTGTTTTATACAATTAACAAAGAAACAATTAGAGTAAGACAATATTTGTACCAATCACATGCAAAAAAACACTTGTTTATCTTTAATTCTATGCCATGCATATTATCAAGTGGGGATTGATACCTTAAATCGACAGGATATTTTACATGTTGATAATACTTTACAATACTAACCTTGAATTAAACCCAAACTCACCTGAAAACTAATCACTATTTGTCTCGAAATGCATTTGTCAGACTTCAACTTAATAAGTTGTCAAGGCTGGTTTTATGTATTTTGAACATATTGTTTTTTGCAGGATTTGTAAATGCTCAAGAGCAAAATGAATTGCAATCGGAAAAGGCAAAGGTGATTTTGGTGATACAAAGTGGTGCGGTTTTATATTCTGCTGATTCAAAATTTAATCAACAGATTATTGAAAATCAAATAAAAGTTTCAGAAAATACTGTAGATAAACTCTCTTTTTCTAAGAGCCTCATCGTTTTATCAGCAAAAAATATCAAATCATCTCATCTTAATCATCATCAGAGATACTCAAAAGTAGAGAAAAAGACACAAAAAACAAAACTACTCAACCCACAGACTACAGTACATAAAAAAAGAGAAGTAGATTTTTTAAAACTTGCTGTAAAACAGCATCCTTCGTCCAATCACTTTTCATCCAATCAAAAAAATAATACAGATTATATTACTCAGCGTACGTATCGTGAAGATTATTTTAATGCACATTTTGTTATTTCTTATTTCTCAACCAATCTTGCGTTAAATCTTTTAGACAAACAGAAAATTATTTATTACAATAATAAATCTATTAATTTTTGTCATTCGCAGATCTTTTATACGAGACCTCCGCCTTTTAAAGTTTGAACTTTTTTCGATAAAATTTAAACTTTAATTTAATAATATGATTTTAAAACAATTTTTTAATAAACTATTATATTTTATTATCCTTCTTTTTTCTATCAGTATATATAGCCAAGCTCTTCTAGACTCTGATGGTGATGGCGTTGCTAATATTTATGATTTAGATGATGATAATGATGGGATTTTAGATATAGAAGAATGCCCGGGAGACCTTATTACAAACGGTACTTTCACTACAGATTTATCTGGCTGGACTGCGGGACCAGGTTGGGTATATGGGGGAGGAATGGCAGCTAATAATACCAATAATTTAACAACCGGTAGTATGTTATCTCAATCTCTTTCTAATTTAAACCATGTTCCTAATGGCTTTGTTTCTCTTAATATAAAATTGGGAGCTAGGGATAATAGTGATGGAGGAGGTAGTGTTGCGACGTTGCAGGTAATTTTAAATGGTGTGGTCTATGCTACCTTTACAAATGGTATTTTGAGAAATACCTCAAACGTAACAATGGTTTTGTCAAACGGCGCTTTAAGTAATTTCACAACTTTTGGAACCACTGGGGTAAATGGTTACACACAGTCCATTCCTTTTTCTATACATATTCCTTATACAGGACCTAATAGTGCAGTTCTTTCTTTTAATATGATTTCTGGAGACGATGATTGGGGTTTAGATGATCTTTCCATTCATGCTGGTATTTGCGATGATGACAATGATGGGATTCCAAATTATTTAGACTTAGATTCTGATGGTGATGGATGCCCGGATGTGATAGAAGGAGGTGCCAATTTTACCAGCGGGGCAAGCTATATCACGGGAAATAGGCTGAATACCAACGTTAATGCATCGGGTGTGCCGGATCTTCCTGCGTCTACCACGGGTTATACACAAGCAGCTGGGCAAACAATAGGACAGTCTCAGAATGTTACTAAAAACGATTGTTTAGATACTGATGGAGATACTATTCCTGATTGGCTAGATATTGACGACGATAATGATGGTATTTTAGATATTAATGAAGCAGCATGCGCTACGTTATCTGCTACTGAAGTATTTGCTTCACTATCTACTGCAATAGTTTCTCAAACAGTATCTGCGACAACTCTTACTTCCACAGTAAATGCAAACGCTCCTTTCAATGCAAGTACAAATTATACTTTCAATTTTGGAACAGGTAATGCAAAAACCTTGAATGGAATTAATTTTACATCTGGAAAAACTTTATCACAGGTTTCGGGAGTTTCGTCAGAAGTGTTTTTTAGAAGAAACACTACAGCTACACCTGCAAATGAAATTATTTGGTTGGAGTCTGCTGGTACCACTTTACCATCTGCTCAATCAGTTTTACTATCAATGCCAAGTAGTATGGCTAATCTATTTACCAAAGGATACTATAATACAGGCTCTGATAATACTTTTAATAATTTATCATCAGAAATAAATTATAGTAATATTGAAAGAATTGATGTCGTCTTTAAAAATGGCTTCAAAGTGCTAAATGCAGATAATGATTATATTGTACTTTCTGAAAGAGGAGCGAACGATAATATTTTATTAGCTGCAATAACAAGTTTAAATTCTGCGGGAGTACCTAATGGATTTGGTGCTGTTCAAACGGTATCCTCTTCCACAATGTTTAATAGCGGTGCTACAAATGAAACAATATTTAGGAAGGAACCTAGTGATGCTAATTTTAGACCTCATCAAACTCTTAATCAAAATATTGGTTTAGGAATAATCAAACTAAGTGCATTAGGGGTGGTATCCGGGCAAGAAATCTTTGGATATGCTATATTGCCTGCAGATTATAATTCCTCGAATATAGTTGATTGGACGACTTACCCAACAGCTACTTCAAGTACTACGGGAGGAGGAGCTGATATTGGTATCGTTTACGGTCTATTTAGTTCATGTAAATATAATGTGGATACCGATGGCGATGGTATTCCAGATAGCCTAGACTTAGATTCAGATGGTGATGGCTGTTCTGATGCATTAGAAGGTGGAGCTACTATTATTGCTGCACAATTGGCGACTGCTGGAGGGACGGTGACCGGAGGAAACACTTCTGTAAATCAAAATCTTTGCGCCACTGCAGCTTGTGTAAGTACAACGGGAACCAATATCGGTTTGCCTCAGTTTACCACATTACCAATAGGATATAGCAATACTACAGGGCAATCAATAGGATATTCTAAAGATGCTGCTGTGAATGCTTGTGAAGATTATGATAATGATGGTATTCCAGATTCTATAGATCTTGACGATGACAATGATGGGATTTTAGATACTGTTGAATGTGGTTCTTATGATAGGATTACAAGTGGTGTTTTTCCTATTACTGGAGGAAATACTAATACTCTGACAGATTGGATTGTTGGAGGTACATATGCACCTTCGGGAGCCTGGGTATCACCCACAGGAAGGATAAATTTAAATGCGAAAGGTTTAGAATTCAGAAGGGATTTCAATACGGTAACAACGGTAGATCAGAATTTAACGAATGTTCTTGGGAAGTCAACAATCTATTTTAATGATTTATATTGGAATAAAACTCCACTAACAGATGCAACAGCTACATCTGTGTTTACCGTTTCTTACGCTGGTACCATCTACGCAACAATAACAACATCAGGAACTACACCCACTATTACCACAAGTAATGGGGCTACCTCTAACTTGTCGACTCTACAAACCATTACTACTGGTGTTGCACCTAACGGAACAGCTTCTACTCCTGTTACTCTAGGTATCACGTTTCCGAGTTCAGTACCCACAAGTGGTGTTTTACTCTTTACTTTTACCGCAGGTACATCTGTAAACCAAGTTAATGATTTGGGTTTTAGATCAGTTTCATTATTAGCGTGTAAGGATACAGATGCTGATGGTATTCCTGATTATTTAGATTTAGACTCCGATGGTGATGGATGTCCGGATGCTATTGAAGGCGGTGGCGGTTTTACAAATGCCAATTTGCAAACAGCAACCGGTAATCTTGCCTCTCAGATTCCTAATAAAAACCTTGGAAACACGGTAGGGAATGCGGCTACTACAATGGGAGTTCCAACGATTGCGGGAACAGGGCAGTCTGTTGGTATTTCTCAAAATAATAACGTAAACAAGTGTACTGATAGTGATGGCGACGGTATTCTTGATATTTGTGATCTTGATAGTGATAATGATGGGATTTTAGATGTCAACGAAAAAAGTTGTGCATTATCCGGACAAACTATCAGAGTAGGATATATACCTAATTCTAGAGATACAGATACAGATAGCGGGTATACTTTTAATGGGACTTACATGAGCGGTTCTGGAGCATTGAAATTAAGCAATTTAGCTAATTTTGGACCAACCGGTACTGTAAATGCAAATATTGTACTGGTGAATATGGGTACAGCTCCTATTACAAAGGCAATTATCACGAGTTTAAATCTGAATGTTGTATTTCTTGGTGGTATTGATAACGGAGTAACTTCATTTTTATCAACAGCAGAGTTTGATGCAATTAAAGACTGGTCAGATGATTCTCCAAATAATTTTGTAGTGGCAACACAATTTCAAACAGCACCTTGGGGAAGCACTATAACTTCTTCAACGGCTAATCCAAACCTTCCAACAGCATATGGAAGTCAAACATCGATTTTCAATGGTCCATTTGGAAACATTACTTCATTCAATCAAGGAGGAGGTTTTCAAGGATATTTTAATACAATCAACTCTTTATGTACAGTAAGTCCTCTTGCGGTAAATGGAAATACTCAACCAGTGATGTATATTGATGGAATTTATAATGACTTAATGATTGCAGATGTTGATATCCTCACAACAATAGGGGGGGTTACAGCAGGAAATGCTGTTACGTCAAATAACGACAGGCTTTTTATGAATATATGGGCATTTGTAGCCCAGCAATCTGCTTGTAGTATTAAAGATACCGATGCTGATGGTATTCCTGATTATTTAGATTTAGACTCCGATGGTGACGGATGTCCGGATGCTATTGAAGGCGGTGGAGGTTTTACAAATGCTAATTTGCAAACAGCAACCGGTAATCTTGCCTCTCAGATTCCTAATAAAAACCTTGGAAATACAGTAGGTAATACAGCTACTACAATGGGAGTTCCAACGATTGCGGGAACAGGGCAGTCCATAGGTAATTCTAATAATTCATCTATACAAAATGCTCAATGTGCAAATGCTTTTGGATGTACTCCTACCATGTATCTTTCCCAAAGTAACACCCTTTATACTGTGAATAATTCCACCAATCCATTCACTTATCCTGCGGTAGGATCGGCAGCTGTTACTTACAATGCTATAGGAGTTAATCCTTTAAATGGTCTTTTGTATGGGATGGAAGTTGCTTCTAACAACCTTTTAGTAGTTAATACGAATGGCTCTTCAATAAATCTGGGACCTGTAACAGGTTTACCCAACGGGGTTACTTATAATGCGGGAGAAATAGATAATTTAGGTAATTACTATGTGAAAGCCAGTGCAAATAATAACCAGTTGTATAAAATTAACCTTACGACGAAGACTGCTACAGTTATTACCCTTTCAAAAAGTATTAACGTTGCAGATTTAGGTTTTAATACCACCAACAGTTTATTATATACGGTAAACTCTCCTGATGGACAACTTGTTTCTATTAACCCAACCACTGGAAATGTTGTAGAAATAGGTTCGGCACCTGGCGCTATTTCTTTTGGAGCCTTGTTTGGTTCTAGCACCGGCGAAATGTATGGTTCAGATAACGCAGGAGGATTTTATCAGTTCAATTTAGTAACAGGTCAAAAAATATTGATCTCTAGTTCACCTGCGAGTAATGCTAATGATGGGGCACACTGTGTCACATCACCTATTACTTTTAATGCTGATCTTGCTATTACTAAAACCGATGGTTCTCTTACTTATACTCCAGGAAATACCGTTCAATACACCATAGTGGTAACCAATAATGGTCCTTTCGGAGTATTGAACGCCTCTGTTACCGATCCTCTTCCAGCAGGTATTCTTTCAGCTAACGTGAGTTACACCGCTGTTGCTTCGGCAGGATCTACAACGAATGTAGTAGGAACCCAAACTGGCGCAATAAATGATGTGGTAGGGCTTCCGAATGGGGGTACTGTCACTTATACTGTTAACATTAATGTACCATCTTCTTTCACTGGCAACTTGGTAAATACTGCAACAGTTACTGCTCCGGTCAATATTACAGACCCCAATTTAGCAAATAACACAGCCACAGATACCAATACGCTGGGGGTTTGTTATGAAAATCCAGGACTAGTAGCTGGGCAGACTTATCCTGTAAAACATGGAATTACTACTTTATTACGAGCAGGCTCAAATAATGGTAATTGGCCCATGTCGAAAAACTCTGCCTACACAGCATTAGAAAGTAAAAATAAAGGTTTTGTAATTACTAGAAATAGTAGTCCGGAAACAACAATTGCAATTCCTGTAGTAGGAATGATGGTTTTTGATACAGATGAAAATTCAGGTAAAGGCTGTCTGAAGATCTACACAGGATCTGCTGTCGGTGAAGGTTGGAAATGTTTTATAACTCCAGCTTGTCCGTAAAAATAGTACTGCAATTGGATAATAGATTTTTTAATTATCATCATTATCCAATTGCTTTTATTTAATTTAAAAATAAAAAAATGAATAAAATATTTGTTATACTATCCGTTTCATGTTCACTTTTTGCTTATGCTCAAGTGAGAATCGGATCCACAAATTCTGTACTAAATACCACCAATACATCTGTGCTATTGGAGTTTGGTACAGACAACGACAAGGGAATTATTCTTCCCTATGTAGAAACCGTACCTACTGGCGTAAATAATGCTAAAGGAGGTACATTAATTTTTGATGTTTCGGCAAATACAGAGTACAAATTGAAAGTGAAGAATGAAAATGCAGGTTGGAGTGATTTGAGTACTGTTTCAGGGTATTCTACGGCTGTTGAAACACTAGTTAAACCCCCACAGGCTTTGCCTTTGACCGATCAAACAGGTGCAAAAGTCATTATAGGTAATGAAGCGACGACAACAGATGGGATTTTGGTGTTAGACTCCAATACCAAAGCTATGGTTTTACCTATTGTTTCTGATTTTACTGCCATTAAAAATCCATCGCCAGGAATGATGGCTTTTTTGAGAGGTGCTACAACCGATAAACATCGACTCATCGTTTTTAATGGTCAGAAATGGTCTTTTTGGAAACCATAAAACTAATAAACTTGGCTTCTGATGTAAAAGTCAAGTTTTATAAAACTTAGTACATTTTTTTAACAGTAAAAACCACTTTATTTTAAAGTGGTTTTTACTGTTTATCTTAATTTTGCTAGTTGATCCTATGCTTTTAACATATCTGAATTTATTTAATAAAGTTTTTTGAACTTTTATTTTCCTGAGAAACAAAATAGAAAAAGCTAAATAATGGAGCCTTATCGAAGTGTATATACATCTATCGAATTTTGCCATTAAAAAAAATATTTTAAAACAATTAAAACAGTCTGCTTCAAGGGAGCAAAAATGGATGAAAAGACCTATCTGTCTTTAAAAAGTATTGCCGCAAATCTTGATGAGGTAATAATTATTGATTACTGCTATTGCTTTCACTTAATGAATTTTAAATGAAAACAGCCTTTGCGTTGAAGGGATTTTTTTCGTTTGTAAAAGGTAAATTAATTTGCTTGGCAGAAAGAATAATTGCTTTATTTATTTTTTATGCGTAATTGTTTTATTGTCAGCACGTAATTAGCAACGTGATGGTAAAAATAATTTAAAAATAATTTAATATTGCTATACTTTTGTATAGTTTTGAATTCAACAATAATTGTACATAAAAAATGAATCACCGCGTTGGTTTACTTTCTAACACCGAAGAATCGGGTCCTATTTTTGCTCAAGAGAATATTTCTATACAGTTTCTGGAAATAATGAAAGGTATCGCCAGAACAAGTTTCACGTGCGTCTTTATATTAGATATTGAAAATGAAAAAATAAATTTTTTATCAGAGAATCCCTTCTTGCATGGAGGTCTCAATTCTCATGAAATTGAAAAACTGGGCTATAATTATTATAGAAAGTATATCCGAAAAGAAGATTTGGGCGTTTTTAGAGCAGTAAAGTCTTCGGGATTTAAATTTTTTGAATGCCTAACGGTCGAAGAAAAAAAAACATATACGCTAACTTTTGACTTTCATGTTAAAAACTGCGACCATTATGGTTTGCTTGTAAACCATGCAATAACCCCCGTAGAGCTTAATGAAAATGGAGATATCATTAAAATGGTTTGCGCAGTGTCTTATTCTCACAACAGAACCGCAGGGAATATTTGCATCTCATCTAGTCGTTCTGATACCGATTGGAAATATAATATTTTTACAGGAAAATGGTCGGGAGAACCAAAAATCATCCTTAAAGGTCGGGAGATGGATATCATTAGATTGTGTTTGCAAGGACTAAACATAGAAGAAATAGCAGACCGTCTTTGTGTCTCCCCCAATACCGTAAAATTTCATAGAAGCAAGCTATTTGATAAAATTGGAGTCAATAATATATCGGAAGCAATATCTTATGTGAAATCACACAAACTGATTTAGTATAAACGATGAGGTTTTAATTTCCTCAGAAAATTGTGAAATAGAATTATAATTTTGAGACATGTCGTCGGGATGAAAGAAATCCTGCCACAATGCATTCGATATATCAATTATGCGAGTTACGAATAAGTTTATTTTGCCAATAATTAGATGTGAGTGTAATTTTTACTCATTTTAGTAACATTGATTGCTTTAAATTGTATTCAAAAACTCATTTAAGTTCTCTTCCTTACTCAGTCCTATTTTCGATTTTATCTTCGCTTTATAAACTCTAATACTTCCAACGGTAAATTTTTCGAGAAGTGAAATTTCTTTTCCGGATAAATTTAGCTTAAAATAAACACATAACTTCAATTCCTGATGGGTGAGAATAGGAAACCTTTCAGAAAGCTTATCCATAAATAGCTTATTTTCCAGAGAACTTTCGTTAATGAGCTCATTGTTCTTTTTGTCAAGCTGGATTAAGTTGTTTATTTTAAATTGTAAATCTTTTATAATCTCCTCAGGTTCAATGTTTTTTGTTTTCTTTATTTTTTTTAAATTTTCCAGAAATGCTTTTTTAGTTTCTGTTCTCAAATTAAGGTTGAGATGAAGGTTTTTTACTTTTTCTTTTTGCAGCTGAAGGTCTTTTTCAAGAATTTTTTTTGACGTTTCAAGTATTATTTTCTCTTTTTCTATAAGATCCTCCTTTTTCTTTTTTCTCATTCTTAAAATAACGATAGAACCAATAAAAATAACAAATATAAGGACTAAAGTAAACATTAGAAATGCATTTTTTTTCTTTTCATGCTCTTTTTCTTCATTGATTTCTTTTATGATGTAACTATCGATGGCATCTACCGTTTTGCTGAGTTCTTTTTGAGCTAAATTTAGTTCAGCTAACTTCATCGAAACACCTTTAAAGTCTTTGTAATTGTCATTTCTTAAATAATAATCTTTGATGAGTTTGGTTAAAATAATTTTATCTTCCACCTTTTTTATCTTAGGTTCAATAATTTTATCTTCATCACTCCTTTTACCTGCTACATCATAAATATTCAAAATATCTCTGGCTGCGTAAAGTGCCATTCCGTAGTTTCCATTACTTTTAGAAAATTTCCATTTTTCTAAAAGTAATTTTTCAGCAACATCGTATTTTTTTAATTCCCAATAATAGTGAGCCAAGCTGCCCTTCATGTAATAAATAAAAACGTTTTGCTCATTATTTATTTTCTTTTGCTGCGATAATATTTGTATTCCTTTATGAGCTTCTTGAATAGCTAAATCTACTTTTCCCATTTTATCATAGCACATCCCAAAGTTATTATGCATAGAGGCTATATAAAGCAGGTCTTTCTTTTTATTGTAGATATTTAATGCTTTTTTAAAGAAAACTAATGCGTTTTTGTAGTCTTCTTTATTGTAGAAAAGGCGTCCTTTAAAATGGTATAAGTGAGGGAGGTAATATTTATTTCCCATACTTTCATTCAACTCTATAGCTTCATTGATATATTTCATTGACCATTCGGGAGAGCTGATTTCAAACTGAGTTGCCAGATTGTAATTACAAGCAATAGACACGTACTTATACTTTCCGTTATTGAGTTTCAAAAGATCATATACGAGGGGGATTTGCTCATTCCTTTTTTCAGAATAGTAAAGTACATTTACGTATTTACTGCTTATTTGGTAAAGTCGTTTTTTATCTTGATTATATTTTTGTAATTCTTCATTATAAAATCTCTTAACAATTGCATCACGATCTTCTTTTGCAGAGGCAATAGAATTGTTTATTTTCTTATTTAAAGAATCAAAATAATCATCATCACCTGAAGAGTTGCAGGAGATAAATAAAAAACTAAATGTAAAAAAATAGAGTAGATATTTAATCATCTATGTATAAATGTCTTTTATGGTGACAATATTAGTATATTTTTCTATGAATTATGAGATAAAAAGCATTAAAAATTACTTTTCATTGAATTAACGCTTTTTGTTTTTTAATCTATTTGTTTTCAGTTATTTATTGTTTTAAAATTAACGTTTTTTTTAACGATTAAAGTTTCCATTAATATTAATTAATGCCTCTTTTTTTACTAATTTATTTTTCTCAATGTATTTTCGTTTCTATACGATTTGAAAAAATCTAAAATCTATTTGAAAAATAAGCTTTTTAAATAAATAATTTTAAAAAGAAATGTAAAACTTATGAATCATTTCATCGTTATGAATGATGATTTATGATAATGATAATTTTAAAATGAAGTTAGATTACAAAAAAATCCACATTGGAGATTTAATTCGAAAAGAGGTAGAAGCAAATAATATTGAAAGTACTCGCATCTGCAAATTTATGAATTGTACTGAAAATGAAATAGGAAATATGTATGAAGCAGTAAGTCTTCCGACCAACATTCTTTTACAATGGTGTAAACTTCTTGAGTACGATTTTTTTAGAATTTATTCACAGCATCTGATTTTGTTTTCTGCAAAAAACTCAAGCGTTGCAAGCAGTCAAGAAAATAAAAGCGCTCTTCCAAGTTTTAGAAAAAATCTTTATACGAAAGAGATTATCAAATTTATTCTTGAACTCATCCGAACAGGAAAAAAAACGAATACCCAAATTATAGAGGAATATAAAATCCCTAAAACCACATTATTAAAGTGGATTGAAAAATATTAGAAACATACTATTTAATTTATGAATTGATACTATTTATTAAAAAAACAAAACCAAAAACAATAACATGAACAAACCTGATTACCAAAGGATCTATAGAGATCTTCTTAAAATGAAATTTCCTGAAAAGGAAAAAGATTGCCAACCGATTTTACAGAAAGAGAACTTTTCGCAGTTGGATGTTATCAACCTTGAAATCATCTTATTTGGAAAGAAGCAAAGTGAAGAATTTCTTAATGATGGAAGACATAGATCGTACGATAAGTCTACAATTTTTAAAATTCTTGACTATCAGAAAAACAATAATCTGAATAATTCTGAGCTGGCAAAATATTACGGATTGAGCAGGAATACAGTTGCTAAATGGAAGAAGCATTTTTTAGTGTAAATATTGAAAAAAAATGTAGAGAAACTTTATACTATACAGTTAAAATAACAGAAGGTAAAACAACGCAAATGATTTTCATTGCGTTGTTTTTGTTTTAAAGATGATTTTTTAAAGTTCAAATTTCACTTACCATTCATAAACACTTGCAGATAAATTTTTAGTTTTAATTATAGTTTTCTCACAGCTAATCGAATTTTTATCTCTACTTAACGTGATAAAATAGCAATTTTAAGTGTGTGTTTTCTTTTGAAAAAATGTTTTTAAAGCATTTTTAGCATTGTTGTCGAAGGTTTATTTTTAAGGTAAATGTGAGCTATATGCATTAAAAATGTAGTTTGAGTGTGTTTTTTATAATTAAATATAGAAAAGTTTAATTTTTTAAAGAATTGAATACACTGGTGAAATAATTTTTATTATCTTGACACCCTATTAACCATACACCAAATCATTCAATGAATTTCGATAAATTAATCGACCAATTTAAACTCGACAAACAAGAGTTTTATTTTCAATTCAATTCTCACCCAAACTATCCTTCAGCTTTAGCTTTTAGTGATACTCTTAATTTCTTAGGGTTAAAAAATGATGCCTATGAGTTGGATAAAGAGTACTGGGAAGAACTGCCCGATGAATTCATTGCTTTAGTCAACAATTCTTTTTCTTTGGTAAAAAAGAAGGATAATGCATTCACTATTTATTCTGATAAAGTAAAGAATATAAATAAAAATGAACTTTACAAAAATTCAGATGATTTTGTCTTATTATTTGAGAAAACCGAAACGATAAAAAATACTTCGTCTTTCGATTTTAAACCTTTCATGTATGCCATTTTCGGGATTATCATTTTGTACTCTGTTTTCCGATTAGAATGGTCACAAGCTGTTTTTAATATTTTGTCGTTAATAGGAGTTTATATTTCACTGGAACTTTTCAATCAAAAATTCGGAAATGAGTCTGTTGTAGTTAATAATATTTGTGGAGGAACTGCCAATTCGCAATCTCAAGGTTCGTGTTCTAAAATATTTTCTTCTGATAAAACCAATATTCTGGGATTAAAATTATCAGACTTTAGTTTGATTTATTTCTTAGGGATCACCGTTTTAGGATTGTTATTTCCTGCCACTCAATTTATGCTTAAAGCTATTTCCTGGCTTTCTGTGGGTGTTATTTTGTATTCAGTTTACGTACAGGCTTTTGTTGAAAAGTCTCTTTGTAGAGTTTGTTTGTTAATTATTGCAATTTTATTATCACAAATAGTACTAAGCACAGTGTTTTTTTCGTGGAACTTATCAATAAATATTATTTTAATTTCTGCTGTTTTATTTGCTGCTCTATTCCTAATGCTTGTTTTCATCAATAATTTAACAAACCAGAAAGAAGAACTTAAAAAAGCGAACGCCAAGAATTTAAGGTTTAAAAGAAACTACGATTTATTTAAAAGAGAACTTACTGATAAAGAAAAAATTGAATTTTCTGATAATCAGACTTTTTTATTAGGCAATGAAGATGCAAAACTTCATATTTCTGTGGTTTCTAATCCATATTGTGGGTTTTGTAAAGATGCACATAAGATTCTCGAAGATTTATTAGCCAAATATCCAGATGAAATTTCTGTACAGATGAGATTTAATTATTCCGGTGAAGGGGCTGGTGAAAAATATACCCAGCTTATTTCAGACTTTTCGAATATTTACAAAAACAAATCACAGAAAGAATTTTTAAATACTGTAGATACATGGTTTAAAAATCGAGATGAAAGTGAGATTAAGAAAAAATCAGGATTAGAAATTCCTGAAAATCTTACAAATATTATTCAGATGACTTCAGAAAACGGCTTGGCAGGGCTTAATTTTACGCCCGTTTTCATTATTAACGGCTATCAGTTTCCAGATAAGTATGACCGTGATGATATTCATTATTTCATAAGTGAATTAATTGAAGATGAGGATTTTGTATCCGAAGTTGTTTCTGTTTAATGTGAAATGATTAATTTTAAATTGATTAAAAGCGAGATCCGAAAAGCTTAAAACGAGTAGGAAATTACCAAATTCAATTTTTATGAAAAATTTAAAAAAAATCAACCGACAAGAACTGAAAATCATTCAGGGTGGCCTTGTCTGTACAGGCGGACAACTTTGCCTAATCGACGGAAAATGGAAATGCATGTCATATGATGGATGTGGCGGTGGCAACCAACCTTAATCAATTATCAAATCAACCAAACTATTGTATTATGAAAAATTTAAAAAAAGTCTCAAGAAGTCAGATGAAAGGCATTAATGGTGGAGCTTCAAGTTGTTCTCAAGAATGCTGTCCTCCTCCGGGAATTAAAAGATGCCCAAATATCTATTGTTTTGCACCATGTCCTGTAGAATCTTAAAAATAATTATATGAAAAATTTTAAAAAAATTTCAAGAAATCAGATGAAAAATATTACCGGAAGCGGTGGAATAATCTTAAAACAATGCGTAAATATCTGTTGTCCGCCTCCTGGACAAATTAAATGTCCAAAATTGATTTGCCCGGCTGTAGTTTGTCCGCAGTATGTATAGAAATTTTGTATTATTCGAAGAGATTAAAAAAAATCGAATGATTTTATTTTTTTATTAGATATAATATTTGTATTTAAAAAAAACTCTAAATTGGGATAAAAATAAAGCGTTATCCGAAAAGCTTAAATAGAGTAGGAAAAATAATCAAAAAATATTTTATGAAAAATTTAAAAAAATTATCAAGAGAAAATCTTAAAAATTTAAAAGGAGAAGGAGGAATAGGAGCATCGTGGGATTTATGTCTTGACATTCGTGATGTAAGTTCATGCTATTCTTCTTATGATCATTGTAAACTTTATTCTGGCAGTGGCTGTTTAAATACAATTGAATTTTGTGGCCAAACATTATATTGTATATGGTAATTATCCTTTAAAAAATATCATAAACTAAGGCTGTATTTATACAGTCTTTTTAATATAAAGCGTTGAAAAAAAAATTCCCAAACTACATACAGCCAGATTCCAAAGATTGCGGCCCCACTTGTCTCAGAATCGTGAGCAAACATTACGGAAAAAGTATTTCCCTGCAACAAATTCGGAACCTTTCAGAAACTACTAGAGAAGGAAGCAGCTTGCTTGGTTTGAGCGATGCAGCCGAAGATTTGGGCTTCCGCTCTTTGGGTGTGCAAATTGATTTTAATACATTGACTGAAGAAGTTCCTTTCCCATGTATTGTCCACTGGAATAAAAATCACTTTGTGGTTGTTTACAAAATTGATAAAAATAATACCGTTTATATTTCAGATCCGAGTTATGGGTTGATTACTTATTCTCGAGAAGAATTTATCAAGCGATGGATTGGCGAAAATGCCAACGAAAATACAGAAGAAGGTATTGCTTTAATTCTTGAAACCACTCCTGCATTTTTCCAAACCGAATTTGATGATCACGAAAGCAAAGCGAGTTTTTCTTTCCTTTCAAAATATTTATTTAAATACAAATCGCTGATTATTCAATTGGCTGTTGGGTTGTTGGCAGGAAGTTTATTGTCACTTATTATGCCTTTCCTTACGCAAAGTATTGTGGATGTGGGGATTCAGAATCAAGATTTGAATTTTATTTATTTGGTTCTTCTCGCTCAAGTGATGCTTTTTCTTGGCAGAATGGGAATTGAAGTGATCCGAAGCTGGATTTTACTTCATCTTTCCACGAGAATTAATATTTCAATTATCTCCGATTTCTTTATTAAATTGATGAAACTTCCCATCAGTTTTTTTGATACAAGAATGACGGGAGACATTATGCAGAGAATTAATGACCATCATAGAATTGAGCAGCTTCTGACCAATTCGTCTCTGAATACACTATTTTCATTGGTTAATTTAGTCATTTTCAGTATTGTACTACTGCTTTATGATTATAGATTGTTTGTCGTTTATTTAGTGGGAGCGTTTTTATACATCGGATGGATTAGTTTTTTCCTCAAAAAAAGAAAGGAGCTTGATTATAAAAGATTTTCGCAGGTTTCTCAAGAGCAAAGCAAAGTTATTGAGCTTATCAACGGAATGCAGGAAATAAAAATGCACAATGCCGAAAAACAAAAGCGTTGGGATTGGGAGTTTCTTCAGGTAAAATTATTTAAACTGAAAATAAAATCTCTTTCATTGGAACAATGGCAGTCTGTCGGAGGGAATTTCATTAATCAGATGAAAGATATTTTAGTGAGTTTTCTTTCGGCAAAACTAGTTTTAGAAGGAAATTTGACTTTAGGAATGATGCTTTCCGTTCAATATATTATCGGGCAATTAAACAGTCCTTTACTTCAATTAATTGATTTTATTAAGCAAACTCAGGACGCTAAAATTTCTTTGGAAAGATTGGGAGAAATTCACGATAAAGAAGATGAAGAGAATAAAGATGAGCAGTATGCTAATGAAATTCCTGAAAAAGATATAGAAATCAGGAATATGTCTTTCAGATATATCGGTTCGGATGTTCCTGTTTTTGAAAATTTAAGTTTAAATATTCCTCATCAAAAAACAACAGCCATTGTCGGAGCCAGTGGAAGCGGAAAAACGACTCTTTTAAAATTATTAATGAAATTTTATGAGCCTGGTGAAGGCGAAATAAAAATAGGAAATACTCAGATGAAAAATATCTCGCCAAGATTTTGGAGAGATCAGTGCGGAGTTGTGATGCAGGAAGGATATGTTTTTAATGATACAATTGCCAATAATATAGCAGTGGGCGAAGATTATGTAGATAAATCTAAACTAAGAAAAGCTGTCGAGATTGCCAATATTAAAGAGTTTATTGAAGGATTACCATTAAGTTATAACACAAAAATCGGAAATGAAGGTCTTGGTGTAAGTGGTGGACAAAAACAAAGATTATTCATCGCAAGAGCAGTTTACAAATCTCCGGAGTATATTTTCTTTGACGAAGCAACCAGTGCTTTGGATGCTAATAATGAGAAGGTAATTATGGAAAACCTAGAACAGTTCTTCAAAGGAAAAACTGCAATTGTCATTGCTCACAGATTATCAACCGTAAAGCATGCGGATAAAATTATAGTTTTAGATAAAGGAAAGGTGGTTGAAGAAGGAAATCATGCAGAACTGGTTACTTTAAAAGGAGAATATTACAGACTCGTTAAAAATCAGTTGGAATTGGGGAATTAGAAAGAATTACGAAATAATAATTACGAATTACGTAGTTTTAGTTTAAAGTAATTAATAATTTGAATTAAAATATGAAATACAATATTATACAGCAAAAAAGTTATGAATTTGCTCTGAAATCTGTTGCTATTTACAAGAAAATAATAACAGAAAATAAAGAATATGTGCTATCCAAACAGTTTCTTAGAAGTAGCACTTCTATTGGTGCCAATATTGAAGAAACGATAGGTGCACAGAGCGACAAGGACTTTTTATCTAAAATTTCTATTGCATACAAGGAGGCTAGAGAAACGCATTATTGGTTACGATTATTAAAAGATAGTCATTATATTAGTGAAAATGATGCTATTGAAATGTTAAGTCTTTGCGATGAAATTTTGAGAATTATTGGTGAAATTCAGATTACGATAAAAAATCGTAATTCGTAATTTAAAATTCGTAATTACTATGAAGCAAGACATTTTAGACAACATAGAACTTCGCTCAGAAAGCGTTCAGGAAATACTTACCGAGCCACCACATTGGATGTTCCGATGGGGAAATACAATTATATTTATCATATTATTGCTCATTCTGGTGATGAGTTACATTATTAAATATCCGGAATTTGTTCCGGCTCCTATTGTTGTAACTTCTCAAAATCCACCTGAAAAAATTGAAGCAAGAAGCAGTTCGAAAATCGAAAAAATATTTATTAAAGATCATCAAAAAGTAAAAAAAGGGGATGTAATGATGGTTTTGCAGTCTACAGCAAATTATCAGGATGTTTTAAAACTTAAAAAACTTGTAGACTCTATCGCTTCAGATCAGCTGCTTACTTTCCCAGTGAAAGAAGCTTCTCATTTTAAATTAGGAGAGCTTCAAGGAGATTATAATAATTTTGCAAAAGCTTTCCAGGATGAGAATTTATTTACTCGTTTGCAACCTTATGCTCCTGAAAATATAGCCACCAATCTGAGTATCTCAGAATCTAAAAGTAGAATTGCTAATTTAAAGCAACAAAAAAATCTGGAAGTCGCCAAGGCTGAGCTTTCCCGCAAAAGTTATCAGCGGTCTCAAGAATTATTCAATCAAGGGGTAATTGCAGCAGTAGAACTTGAAAGTGAGAAAATAAAATATCTTCAGGCTCAGCAAAGCTTAGAAAATCTAAACATTTCTCTTTCTCAATTGCAAGAAAGTATTTCTAATTTTAATAAAACGAAAAGCGGAACAGCAATCAATATCGAAAAAGATAAAATCACGTATTCGTCGCAAACTCTTCAGTTATTTGAGCAGTTGCGAAAATCTTTAAAACAGTGGGAACAGAGCTATCTCATTATTTCGTCAACTGATGGTATGGCTAGTTTTCAACAGTTTTATGGTGAAAATCAGTTTGTGAAAGCAGGCGACCCTATATTATCTGTTTTACCAGACCGCACAGAGCAATTGGTGGGTAGAATGTCTGTACCGACCGTCAATTCAGGGAAAATTATTCCGGGAGAGAAGGTATTAATTAAACTAGAAAATTACCGTTTTCAGGAATATGGAATCATCGAAGGAAAAGTACAGAATATCTCACTTATTCCCGACGATAAAGGAAATTATTATGTAGATGTTGTATTGCCAAAAGGTTTAAAAACATCTTACAACAAGACGCTGAAATTCGACAAAGAACTAAGAGGAAACGCTGAAATTGTAACTCAGGATTTAAGGTTGATTGAAAGATTCTTTTATCAGATTAGAAAATTATTGGGCTATCAATATTAAAAAGATAAATACTGAACGGCAAGAAAAGTTTAGTTATCCCAACTATTTTTATATTTTTGTTGTGTGAAATTTTTAAGGCTTATAATGATGTTTTATTTCATTGCACTGCTCATCATGCCGTGCAGTGATGTAAAAGCACAGCCTGTTGAGAATAGTTACAGTCAAGTCTCACTAAATACTGAAGACCCTCATTCTGATATTACAGATGACGGCTGTTCTCCATTTTGTTTTTGCAGTTGTTGCCAGATTACGGTAACGGCTTTTAAAATGGAACCTTTTTCAGAACTTCCTGTTCAGGTTAAAACTTATTTTTCAAAGAAAATTCTTTTCGATAGAAATAATATTGCCTATCAGCTCTACGACCATATTTGGCAACCTCCCAAAATTTAATTTTTAATGATGAGATGAAAGTATTCTTTCATCAAAATTTTTAAAGAAGCTTTGCAATATCATTGCAAGGTATTCTTAGTCATTTTTGTGTTTTCAAAATACATCAATTATTTGATGCAATAATGAAAACGCAGATTAATAAAAATTAAATTCTATGTTAGATAAAATCATAAAATTTAGCATCAAAAATAAAATTGTCGTTGGGATAATGACTTTATTATTGATAATTTGGGGCGTGTGGAGTGCAACCAGATTACCGATTGATGCTGTACCCGATATTACAAATAATCAGGTGCAAATAATCACAGTTTGTCCTACACTTGCTGGGCAAGAAGTAGAGCAGCTGGTTACTTTCCCCATTGAGCAAAGCATTGCCAATATTCCGGATATTGAGGAAACAAGAAGTATCTCCAGATTTGGACTATCTGTAATCACTGTAGTTTTCAAAGAAGATGTTGATGTATATTTTGCACGTCAACTTATTAACGAAAAACTAAAAGAAGCTGCTGAAGAAATTCCTAAAGGAATTGGTCAGCCAGAACTTGCTCCTGTAAGTACAGGGTTGGGAGAGGTTTATCAATATATTCTGCATCCGAAAAAGGGGAGTGAAAATAAATATACTTCGCAAGAACTGCGTACAATGCAGGACTGGATTGTAAGAAGACAATTGAATGGTACTCCGGGAATTGCAGAAGTCAATAGTTTTGGAGGTGAGCTAAAACAATATGAAGTAGCTATTGACCCCAATCGATTAAAAGCAATGGGGGTAAGTGTGACCGATATTTTCACTTCATTAGAAAAAAACAATCAAAACACAGGTGGGGCGTACATTGATAAAAAACCAAATGCCTATTTTATCCGGGGAATCGGGGTGGTAACTTCTTTGGAAGATATAAAAAATATTGCCATAAAAAATAATACAGGCAGCGTTCCAATTTTTATAAAAGATGTTGCGGATGTAAGGTTAGGAAGCGCAGTACGTTATGGAGCGATGACATTCAATGGTAAAGTAGATGCAGTAGGCGGTATTGTAATGATGCTGAAAGGTGCCAATAGTAATGAAGTGGTTAATTTGGTAAAAGATAAAATTCCTACGATTCAAAAATCTTTGCCCAGTGATGTTGTTATCGAACCGTTTTTAGACAGAACAGATTTGGTGGGAAGAGCCATCAACACCGTTGAAAAAAACTTAATCGAAGGTGCATTGATTGTCATTTTTGTTCTTGTATTATTCTTAGGAAATTTTAGAGCTGGGTTAATTGTAGCTTCTGCGATTCCATTAGCATTGCTTTTCGCTTTAGGAATGATGAATGTTTTTGGGGTAAGTGCAAACCTGATGAGCCTTGGTGCGATTGACTTTGGGTTAATTGTTGACGGTGCGGTTATCATTGTGGAAGCTACCCTTCATCATCTAGGACTCAGAAAATCGACTCAAAAATTAACGCAGGCTGAAATGGATGAGGAAGTTTTTCTTTCCGCTTCAAAAATCAGAAACAGCGCAGCGTTTGGAGAAATTATTATCCTTATCGTTTACATTCCGATTTTAACTTTGGTTGGAGTAGAAGGTAAAATGTTTACACCGATGGCAAAAACAGTAGGTTTTGCAATTTTAGGAGCTTTGATTTTATCATTAACTTATATTCCGATGATGAGTGCTTTGTTTTTATCTAAAACACCCTCTACAAAAGAAAACTTTTCGGATAAAATGATGCGGAAATTGCAGAATATTTATCAGCCTTTATTACAAAAAGCATTACGATTAAAATATATTATCGTTTCGGCTACAGTCGTATTATTTACCATCAGTATTTTAATATTCAGCAGAATGGGAGGTGAGTTTATTCCACAATTACAAGAGGGAGATTTTGCATACCATTGCATTTTACCACAGGGAAGTTCATTGACGCAAAGTGTAGAAACATCGATGCAGGCATCAAGAATCATTAAGCAATTTGACGAAGTGAAAATGGTGGTAGGGAAAACAGGTTCAGCCGAAGTTCCTACAGACCCGATGCCACCGGAAGCCACCGATATGATTATTGTTTTAAAACCACAAAAAGAGTGGAAAACTAAAAAATCTTATGATGAATTAGCAGATGAAATCTCTGAAAAGCTGGAAAATATTCCAGGGGTTTTCTTTGAAAAAAATCAACCGATACAAATGCGTTTTAATGAACTGATGACCGGAATTCGTCAGGATGTTGCTGTGAAAATTTTTGGTGAAAATCTAGATTCTCTTGCAATCTATGCGGAAAAAGTGAATAAAGTCATTCAAAATGTAGAAGGCGTAACGACACCGCAGATTGAACGAGTAAGTGGTCTTCCGCAAATCAACGTAGAATACGACAGAACAAGAATGGCAAACTACGGGTTGAATATTGAAGACGTAAATAATACGCTCAGTACAGCTTTTGCCGGGAAAAGTGCAGGTCTTGTATTTGAAAATGAGAGACGTTTTGACTTGGTAGTTCGTTTAGACAGCATTCACAGAACCAATATTGATGATGTGAATAATTTAATGATTTCTACTAATTCAGGAAATCAAATTCCGCTTTCGCAGGTTGCTAATATCAGTTATAAACTCGGTCCTGCACAGATAAGTCGTGAAGAAGGAAAACGTAGAATCGTCATCGGTTTTAATGTGAAAGACCGCGATGTGGAA
Organism: Chryseobacterium turcicum; assembly: GCF_021010565.1. Taxonomy (NCBI): domain Bacteria; kingdom Pseudomonadati; phylum Bacteroidota; class Flavobacteriia; order Flavobacteriales; family Weeksellaceae; genus Chryseobacterium; species Chryseobacterium turcicum. Next base: position 2,843,589 of record NZ_JAJNAY010000001.1, on the reverse strand, counting down.
AGTGTGGTGAAAGAGATTCAGGCAAAATTGGATGATAAAGTGAAACTTCCTTCAGGTTATTATTTCACGTATGGCGGGCAATTCGAGAATTTACAAGCAGCAAGTAAACGACTGATGATTGCGGTTCCTGTTTCTCTTTTATTAATCTTTATGTTGCTTTATTTTACTTTTAAATCTTTAAAACAAGCCGCTCTGATTTTTACTGCTATTCCTATGAGTGCCATTGGTGGAGTTTTTGCATTAATTATTCGGGATATGCCATTCAGTATCAGCGCAGGAATTGGTTTTATTGCATTGTTTGGTGTTGCCGTTTTAAATGGAATCGTTTTAATAGGAACATTCAACCAATTAGAAAAAGATGGCGAAACCGATATTTTGAAACGTGTTTTTGAAGGAACTAAAGCAAGGCTTCGTCCGGTTTTGATGACTGCAGCTGTAGCATCTTTAGGATTTTTGCCAATGGCGATTTCCACCGGAGCGGGTGCGGAAGTTCAGAAACCTTTGGCAACCGTCGTTATTGGCGGATTGATAACGGCAACTTTCTTAACATTATTCGTTTTACCAATGCTTTACATTATTTTCAATACAAAATTGAGAAGAAAGGATATAAAAATGAAACCTATAACGACCGTGATTATTTTAGGGTTTTTATTTTTAGGACAGACATTATCAGCTCAAACCATAAAGATAGTATCCATTGAGCAGGCAACAGAAATGGCGCTGAACAATAACTATTCAATACAATCAAAAGATTTGGATATTAAAGTTTCTGAAAGCCTGAAACCAACAGCCAACGAACTTCCAAAAATGGATTTGAATGCACAATTAGGACAATACAACAGCCCGAAATTTGACCAGTCGTTTTCCATTTCGCAAAGTATACCATTTCCTACTTTATTTAAAGCAAGAAAAGAACTTATCGCGCAGGAAATTAAAGGAAAGCAAATTAATAAAGAAGTTACAGTTAATGAACTTGCAAAACAGGTAAGAACTTACTTTTATCAAATTGAATATCTGCATTACAATCAGGCTAAACTCTTGAAACTAGATAGTCTTTATCAGGACTTTATCAGAATTGCAACGGTAAGATTTAATGCCGGAGACATCAAAAAAATAGAAATAAGCACTGCAGAAACACAGAAAGGAGAGATTAACTTGTTACTAAATCAGAATAAAATCTATCTAAATAATGCCTACAAAAATTTAAAAACACTTCTGAATACGGATGATAACATTCAAATATCTTTTAATAAGAATTATGAACCTTTGAAAGCTGAATACGTTCTAGATAGTACAGCCATTGCTAACCATCCGACGGTAAAAGCTTTTTATCAAGAAATGGAAATTGCCGATAAGAACAAAAACGTGGAAAAGTCACAAGGTTTACCCGAATTCAGTTTAGGATATACGAATCAGTCGATTATTGGTTTTCATACGCTGAATGGTCAGGAAAAATATTTTAATTCAGGAAACCGTTTCAGTGTTGCCAACATTGGAATTGCAATTCCTTTAACTTTCGGAGCAACCAAAGCAAGAATTCAATCGCTGGAATATCAGAAACAAATGGCGGAAACGAATGCCAAACAGCAACAAAAGCAGTTGACAGCTCAGTTAGAAAATGCATTAGGTCAATATCAACAAGATATTCAGCAATACCAATATTACGTTGAGCAAGCTTTACCGAATGCTGAAAAAATTGTGAAAGCGGGACAGCTTGGCTATAAAACCGGAGAAATCTCTTACGTTGAGTATTTATTTGCTTTGCAGACTGCCACCAATATTCAGCTGAAATATCTGGAGTCTATACAACAGGTCAATCAGTCTGTCATTACCATTAACTCTTTAATCAACAAATAAAATGAAAAAAAATATCATTTATACTGCTTTTATCTTTGCTTTTCTGGTAAGTTGTGGCAAAAAAGAAACAACTGCAGAACCTGAAGGTGAAGTTAAAACCGAACAAACCGAAGAACATAGTGAAGAAGCACCACAAACGATTGCCAGTCTTACCGACGAGCAAATAAAAAGTGTCGGGGTTACCTTAGGAAAAATCGAAATGAAAGAATTGACTTCCACGATTAAAGCTAATGGCGCATTAAGAGTTCCAAACAATAATAAAGCCACAATCACTTCGATGTATGGCGGAATTATCAAGACCCTGAATGTTCAGATTGGAGATTTTGTAAGAAAAGGTCAGGTCATCGCATCCATCAGCAATCCTGAATATATTCAATTACAAGAGCAATTTCTTATGGTGAAAAGTAAGATTTCGTTTGCCGAACAGGAATACAGAAGACAAAAAGAACTCTTCGATAATGATGCCGGGGCAAAGAAAAACCTACAAAGTTCTGATGCCGAACTGAAAACTTTACGAACGCAAAAAGCCTCTTTACAAAGACAACTTCAGATTATGGGAATCAACCCTGCAAATGTGAATAATGGCAATCTGCGCTCAGGTTTGGTTATTACCTCTCCAATCAGCGGAACGGTTAGTAATATTTCTGCACAAATAGGAAGCTATGTGGATATCTCGTCACCCGTTGCCGATGTGATTGATAATGGTTCTTTGCATCTTGATTTACAGGTTTTTGAAAAAGATTTACCTAAAATGAAAGTAGGACAAATTGTTCATTTTAAACTGACCAACAACCCGGAAACCGAGTACGATGCAAAGGTTTATAGCATCGGTTCATCTTTTGAAAATGAAAGTAAGACTATCTCTGTACATTGTTCTGTCACAGGAAATAAAACCGGATTAATCGATGGAATGAATATCACAGGAATTGTAAGTCTTGATAAAAGTACAACACCAGCAGTTCCTAGTGAAGCGATTGTAGAAGCAGACAGCAAATATTATATTTTCATTAAAACCAATAAAAAACCTGAAGAGCATTCTCATTCTGAAGAAAAAGGCGAACATACAGATGAAAAGAAAGCTCACGAAAAAGAATCTAAAACCGTCAATTTTGAAAAAATAGAAGTTGTAAAAGGATCTTCTGATATGGGATATACGGCAATTACAACCGTTAACGAAATTCCTGCTGATGCAGAGGTGGTTACAAAAGGTGCATTTTTTGTCAATGCCAAATTATCAAATTCTGGAGACCACGCACATTAAGTTTTATTTAAAAATTTATTTCCAATAAAAGTAACGTCTGTAAATTTTACAGACGTTGCTTTTTTAATTATGGTTCCTTAAATTAGATTTCATTCATCAGTTCCTGAAACTTTTCAGCAAATAATCCGATATGAAAACCATCCATCAAACCGTGATGTGCATGAATGGAAACGGACATTAATTTTTTACCATTGCTCTCGGTTACTTTACCGAACGAGATTTTGGTACAGCTGTCCGGAAATGTAAAGCTTCTTGCGTGAGAAAGTGAAGTAAAATCTAACCACGGAACAGCCGAAAAATGAATAACATTTTCTCCCGAACCTGCAGGAATTAAACCTGTAGATTGCTGTACTCTTACAATTTCTTCTTTTGCATTTTTGATAAACAATTCTTCATTTTTATCATAGTCTATATAAGAAAAACCAAAGGTTTCATCGGGTCTGTTGATGGTTGCAGAAGCATTGATTTGGTCAAACAAATACACTTCTTTATCAATAATTCTATAGCGGAAATTTTCTATTGCATTAGCAGCTTTTAAAGCTCTGTACAGATAATAAAGAAAAAAAGAGTTACCTTTTGCTTTCGCTTGTTGGTAAGCTAAAGTACAATCTATATTGATGGTTACTCCAAAAAAAGGTTCTTCAAATTTTGAGAAAAACTGGAAATGGTCTTTTCTTTTCCAGCTATTTTGATTAATAAGTTGTTTCATATTTTATTAAATTTTATATTAAAAATTGATTAGAATCACTAATTTTATTTTTCAGCAGTATTGTGTATTTTTCTGCTGCAAATTTCAACCTATATAAAAAATCCCGAAAGGACATTTGTCCCGAATAAGAATATGCTACGTACCAACCTGACATTTTTAGACTTTATTACCAAACTTTATGAGAAGCAGGAGCGAAAAGAAGATGTGATTTTGAAACAGTTTGCAAAAGGGCAAAAGCTTTTAATTCAGAATGACAATTCGTCCAAAGTCATGTTGATGAAAGAGGGGATTGCAAAATGCTATTTCAGTGAAGAAAATGATAAAGAATTTATTCTTGAATTTTTAGGAAATGGCGAAATTATGGGCGAAATAGAATGTATTAGAAATACTCCTTGTTTATGCAATATTGAAGCGATGACCCATGTTTCTGTGTATGCATTGTCGGTTCCATACTTTCGCGAACTTTTAAAAAATAATTTAGAACTCAATGCTCTACTTGTTGATGCTTTTGCAGAGCGCATTGTGAATACTTCAAAGCGGGCATCTTTTCAGCAGCTCTATACGGTTGAACACAGTTTGCGAAAGCTTTTAGACCTTCAGTCAGAACAGGATATTCAACTTTCCAAGGAAGATTTGGCAGCGTATTTGGGGATTTCTGTAAGAAGTTTAAATAGAAGTCTGAAGAATTTGGAGGGGTAATTTTAAGAATTATTAGTTAATTTTTTATATTGCATTAAAATATCTTCTGAATCATCAGTTTGCTGAATTTTTTCAAAACCAGCTTTTAAATAAAAATTTTTAGCTTTTAGATTATGAATAGATACTTCGAGGAAAATTTCTAAATAACCGTATCGTTTTGTGGCTTCTTTTATGGTTTCCTGAATTAAATTCAACCCAATATTTTTTCCCTGAAAACCTTTCTGAACATACATTTGATAAATATTTCCTATGTTTTCATCGCTTTTTACAAAAGTACATATACCGATTAATTCTTGATTGGCAAAAACACCATGTACAAATTTGTTGATTGTCTGTTTTTCAATATCGTCTTCTAAAGTAAGTTTTCTTATATTCAATGTTTCCTGATAGTTTGCACAAAAAGCTTCCGGAAATTCTTTTAAGCTTTCCAGCCGGATTTTTCGGTAATCTTTACTTTCACACGGTAAAAGATTTCGGTATTTAATATTCATGAAAGTTTATACTTCGATTTGATAAATTCTAGATTCTTCTTCCCAAGGATGATAACCTTGTCCGATATATTTGAAGTCATATTTTTCGTAAAACCCAATATGATCTGTACATAGATTCAGGTACTTAAAACCTCCCGATTTTGTATCTTCTTTAGCTTTGTTAATCAAAAGTTGACCGTAATGATTTCCTCTGTGATTTCCATCAATAAACATGGCACAAAGCCAAGGATACAAATCCATTCTACTGATAAAATCATTAGTGATTAATCCGGCGCAACCAATTATTTCTTCATCTTTTTCCAATAAATACCACTGAGGCAAAAACTGTTCTGCATCAATACTATTCGATATACAATCTTCATAAATTATAGGCGAAATTTCAGACCAGCTTTTCTGGAAATATTGAATTGCTTTTTCTATATATTCAGGATTTTGTCTTACAGATATTATTTTCATAAGTATTTAATTTCAACTTCATTTGATATAAGAAAAGTAAACTTACTAAAACCCTGTGGAATTTAAAAGTTTATTAAGACAAAAACCGATTAAAAACTTCCAACATGAAAGAGTAGGATGCTGTAAAGCCTCGGAATGTATATTTTTATGCTTCATATTCAAATTTGCATAAATATAAGAACATATCTTAATATAATAATGTTATGAAATATCGAAATACATCTAATTTCTTTTGGTCACTATTAATTCTCGCTGTATCATCTTCAGCACTGAAAAGCCAGGATAAATTCCCCGACGGAATTGTAATTCCAAAATGGTTTAAAGAAAATAAACCGACCGATATCAACAATATTTTCAAATATAAAAGATTGCGTAATTTTATGTTTTCAATATTTTAAAAGTCACATTTGGAAACAAAAAAAAAGAGAAGTAAACAAGTTATTTCTCTTTTTGTATCTATTAAATAAAGCTGATTTATAATTTAAAACTTATAAACAAATGCATTAATATTCATTCCTGCACCTACTGATGCAAATAACACAATGTCATTTTTTTTAATTGAATGCGTAGGCAATTCGTTATTTAAAATCATCGTCAATAAGGTAGGTATTGTTGCAACACTGCTGTTTCCGAGTTTACTGATTACCATCGGCATAATATCTGGAGGTGGAGGAGTGTCATATAACTGATAGAATCGGTTAACAATCGCTTCATCCATTTTTTCGTTTGCCTGATGAATAATGATTTTATCAAGCTGGTCTATTGTATAGCCACTTTGGTCAAGACATTTTTTCATTGCATCCGGAACATTGATGAGGGCAAATTCATAGATTTTCCTGCCATCCATTTTGATGTATCGGGTGTCTGGGCAATTATCGGTATTATAAGACTTCCCAAAATTTAAAAAATCTTTCTCTTTATAGGTATGAGATGCCGAAATATGAGATTTTATACCCGAATCATCGTCATCTTCATTGGCTTCTAAAATGATTGCTCCTGCTCCGTCTGCATAAATCATGCTGTCTCTGTCATGCGGGTCTGTCACACGAGAAAGAGTTTCCGCTCCAATAACCAAGCATCTTTTAGCGATACCCGATTTAATGAATGCATTAGCCTGAATCACTCCTTCAATCCAGCCTGGGCATCCAAATAGTAAATCGTAACCAACACAGAAATTATTTTTAATCTGTAATAAATTTTTTACTCTTGATGCAAGACTAGGAACGGCATCCGACTGTATCGTACCAGACTTTACATCGCCAAAATTGTGAGCAAAAATAATATAATCTAAAGTTTCAGGATCAATTTTCGAGTTTTCTATTGCATTTTTAGCCGCAATAAATCCCAAATCAGAAGTTACCTGATTGTCACTAGCATATCTTCTTTCTTCAATTCCTGTAATTTTTTTTAATTTACTGGTAATTAAGTGGTTGTCTTCCTTTAGGTTTTCGCCCTTTTCATTAAGGAAAATATGGTTGTCGAAAAACAGATTGGTAATAGTTTCTAATGGTATGTAGTTGCCTACACCGATAATTTTACTTTTCATATTGCGGGAGTCCCTTTGTTGAGATTCAATAAAATATTATGAATAATTAATATTTTTATAATAAAGATAGTTATTTTGTGGCGAAAGATACTATAAAAAATAATCTATTACAACGATTTAACATTCGATACATACAAAAATATGGATTGGATAATTTAATGTATAACAATAATTCATACTCTATACATCATAAATGACTGTATGAAAAGGAAATATAGATGATAAAAACAAAAAATCCGAGCAGAAAAGCTTCTGTTGTGGTTTGATTATTTATTTTTCGTAAATTATTTAGTGACTTCTTGATAACCTATTTATAGATTCTAAGATTCTTTATATCATTCTAGCAATCATCAACTACTATCTTAATTGCTGAACGTTTTTTTATTCACTTTTTTCTCTCTTACTTTAATAATGAAATCAGGAACAACTACCATTTCTCCGGCTTTTACATTAATATCAAAGCTTTGAGTTTCGCAATATGTATTGGGAGGAAGGCTAGAGGTATCAATAAAAATTGTGTAACTGCCTGTAGGTAAAAAAGAGGTTATTTTCCCTTGGTCATCACTTTCTAATTTTTGTACAACCTCATTCCCTTTAAGAATTTTGAATGTTACAGAAGACGCTCTATGCTCAAATTCCAATGCCGTTTTCGCATTGTAATCAAAAGATATATTACCTAAAAGCGTTCCGTTTTGATGAAGCGGAATATGCAAAAGATAGGTGTGAGAATCAACATTAAAATCAGTTTCATCATAATACCAGCCTTGCTGAATATGCTGTTTTAGTTTATATTTTCCGAAAGGCACACTCTTATAGGTTGCCATTCCGTCTGTGGTAGTTTTTAACGCTGTATTATTAATATTGACGATGTAGTCATTAGCGGGGTTTTCTCCCAAATCAAAAATATTGTTGTTGTTTTCGTCATAAAAAGTAAACACCTGAATTTTTGCTTTTTTGTAAGGGCTCAATACTGAGTTTTTTAAATTCAATGTTAAACCAAGTTCAAATGTTATAATATTATTTGCCAAGTCTCCTAGCGAATATTTATACCAAGAAGAGTTCATAAATACATTGAAATTTTTGCTACTATACTTCGCATTAAAAAATGCGGAAGGAGATTTCCCATAGATTATATCGTCTATATAAGATAATCCTGTACTTACGTTAACTTTGTCTTTGATGAAATTACTATTGTAGAAAAGCGAAACTGAAAGTTTTTTATAATCGGTGTTATCCGAGATTAAATGAGATAATGCATATTCAGATAAATAATAACTTCCCGATTGGTAAATTGTATTAATGTTAAATTTTTTGAAGCTGTAATTTCCATTCAACTTCATTTGAAATTTTAGATTGTCATTAAGTGGATATTTTGCTAAACCTGTATCGAATGTAAGTGATGCATATTGTTTTGTTTTGGTATGTGACCATGAAATTTGTTCGACCAATCTATGCGTTGTTAATTCTCGAAATTCATTAGAGTTTAAGTTTCCAAAGAAATTATTGTAGCTGTTAGATTTTTCGTTTTGAAACTGATATAAAAGGCCAAAACTAAAATTTTTACTATTGGGAAATTTAGTTCCCATCTCCATTCTAACGTTTTCAGAAGCTTGAGGTCTGTCGAAAAAGTAATATTTTGGTGAAAAATTAGAGTAGGTAATATTACCAAAATAATTATAGTTTTTATAGCTCTTTGAAATATTCTGCTGTAGCTGTACGCTTCCTCGTCGGTTTCCAGGATAATATCCAGAACTGAAAAAGTAAATTCCGTTAAGATTATAATCTTTAAAAGCACCGGTATAGTTAGATTCAGCAGAGAACGATGGTTTTAGCAAATCCTGAGATTCGTAAGAACTTAATCCGGCATTTACTTTTGCATTCACCATCCAGACCTTATCAAAGGTATAATGGGTTTCTGTTCCCAAAATGTGATGGCTAGTTTTCTCATAAGGGTCATAGCGATAATTATAACCTGCCGAAATAGTTTTTGAGCTATTGTTTATATTCATTGTTCCTCTGGTGAAAAAGCCATAGCCGTTTTTTAAAAAGGTATTTCTTTCAATAAGGTTAAAATTCTGATCAATAAATCCAACCTCCAGTTTGGTGTTTTTTTTGAAAGTATGACTATATTCTACCCCTCTTCCCGCCAAAGGCATCTCTAAAAACTTATTGATACTTCCAATTGTATATTGATTATTACCTTGCTCAAGGGTAATATTGGTATTGGTTACCAAAGGCTGTCGCTGATTGTTGAAAAATGCAATATTCCCTTTCATATTAAGAAAACCGGAAGGTAAGTTGAAGCCACCCGAACCAGTCAACTGATACATATCGGCATTGTCTCCAATTCTCCTGTATAAAGTTGTAATCTGATTTTTGGAGTCTTCGGTAAAATTACTAAATTGTGGATCTTGATATTTTTGAACGCTGGAAATATTTTGTACCAAAATAGTCGATGTATTGAATATTTCTTTATCTGGATTTCTGAAACCTGAAACGTTTATTGTAAAGCTAGATAATCTAGATAGGCTTTTAGAAGGTTGATAAGTAAATACAAAAGTAGAATCTTTTTTTACATTAATTAAAGCTTGTTGCTCCAAAAATTGATTCCCATTTTCAGGATCAGGAATTTTGCATACCAAAGTAATATCCTGAGAGATATTTCCTGTATTACCTACTCTCACTTTTATTAATAAAGGCTCTTGGCTAGAAGATCTGTAGATGGAGGTTGTTAATAAAGATAAATTCAGATCATTATTAATCTCAATAATATGTTCTTTAATTCTTTCGGTTATAAAATTCCCAAGCTGATCAAGCAGCCGAACTTTTATAGGAGATGATCCTGCTTCAGCATCAGAAGGTAAGATTATTCTTACAGGTAAATATTTTTTTTCGTTGGGTTTTAGTTCTATTAAAGGTTCGTCACCTGTAATCACTTTAAATCCTTTTGGATAGGTAAACTGAATTTTTCCACTGAAATTAGTAGAATTCAAATTCTGAACACTTACAACCATATTCAGAATCCTAGAATAAGATGTTGAATTTTCCTGCTCAATTTCCATGATCACATTCGACTCAGTTTTTTGCGCATTGATATAAATACAACTGAATAAAACGATAAAAAGGGTGAACAAAAATCTTCTGCTTAAAAAAGGCATCTTATAAAATTTATTGAGGAGTAATTTCGTACTGTAAACTAGTAGAATACTCAGTAGATTTAGCATTAATGAACTGCATATCCTGAGGCAATGTGAAATATTTGATATCGTAATTGTAAGTAGTACCTTGGCTGGTATTTCCTTTAACCAAAGTTTGGCTTATTGTACTTAATGCTACCGGGGAAATTACCTGATTATTTTGACCTAAAGGTTGTAAAGTAACGTGCATAGCATCTACAGGAATAGAGTAATTACCTGTAATTGATTGGAAATGACTCTGTAATGATCTTACTTTAATCTGAAAATTGGTATTGGTAGTGACTTGCAGACCACTAGGATAAACTACACTCTTACCATTGTTATAATCTTGCATGCTATTGAATTCAAGAAAACCGTTTACTACATTGGCGTTTACCTTTAAAGACATTTCCTGCGTTACGGGTGGCGTTCCTGATAGATTCGCAATCTGAAACCTATAAACCTCAGTTTTTTTTCCAATCACATTGTTGTATTGATCATAAGCTGTAAACTCTATTTGTGCTGTGAAATCTGTCCAGGTAGGATAAGCACCCAAATAAGCACCTCCCATTATGGTAATTCCATATTTAAGCTGAAGGTCGTAATAGCCATTTGGCGTTGAGGGCATATTATACAAAGGAGCATTTGATTGAGGAATCAAAAAAACTTCTGTATTCTCCTGTAAAAATACATTAGGAGGAACTCCAATCTGTGTGAATGACGGAATAGGGTTAGGGTAAGCCTGTCCGGATGTAGATATTGGCTGAAAAGATATTTTATTTCCAGGAATCGTATATTGTCCGCCTGCAGAAGTAATCGCTTGTTTAAGTTTTGCTGAAATTTTCCAGTACGGCATATTTAGATTGCCATTAGTCTCAAATCTTGAAGTTAACGCATCAGGATTACTGTTTCCATTATAGGAATTTACCTGCATATAGTTGTTTGTTGTCCATGTATTAAACGAAACCTGCGCATTGCTGCACAAAGAGATCATTACAAATAAAATGACTATTATTTTACTCATATTCAAAATTTAGCTCTCCCATTTCTAAAGTTTCGTTATCCCCATAATCAATGATTACTGAGGCGTTATAAGAGCCTTTCTCGGTTATATCTTGCATAGGAATGCTTATTTTACGAGTATTTCTTGGTAATGTATAGAATACAATAGGTGCAATACTAATCTTTTTACCAGTATTTGTATTAACAATATCTGTTATAAGTTTTCCATCGGTCCATGCATCAGATTGGTTTTCAAATGTGATATTCAGTAGCTTCTTCGAAGCATCAAATTTCAAATCTTTAATTTCAACTTTTCTTTTTATTACCTCTGGCGTTTTATGAAATATTTTAATTCCAGAACGAACACTTAATTTAATTTTTGCTCCTTTACTATCTACATCATCCACGGGATTCATTTGGCTCACAAATAATACTGCTGTATGAACAGAAAGCTTGTCTTTTGGTAATGCAGGCGAAGTAAGTGTTATTTCTAGCTCTTTTTTCTCTCCAGGGCCGAGACTGAAGTAATTATCGTTTTTGTTGATGTTTATCCAGCTTGCACAAGAATTCTCTAATGTACCAGCTGCTTGTATTATATTATCACCTTTTTCATCATAATTCCAATCTCCTAAACTTATCGCAAGATCTAGCGCGTGTTTTTCACTCACATTGGAAACCGTTACCGTTTGCGTACTACTTACTCCTGGTGCCGATTCAAAATAAACCCTTGGTGGAGAAACCGATATACCTGTTTGTGCACTGATTTGTATTACCAGAAAATAGAATAAGAGAGTGATTTTGTTCATAATGGTGTTTTATAAGTACATGAATAGTGTCACAATAATTTGTGACACTATAAAATTATATGATTATCGTTTGTTATTTACTAACAATAGAATATGTTAAAGTTGTTGTGTAAACAGTAGGGTCTTGACCTGCAATATAGTTATCTAAATAAGTATTTCCACCTGCTCCTTTATATTCAATACTAATTTGTTTGTTAACTGCACCAGCTGTAGAGGTTACTAAAGTATTTGGATTGTTAGAAAGCGATTTTGTTGTATAAATAGCATTATCTGGACCGTTTGTACCCGATGTAGGTATTACTTGGATGCTACTTACATTCATTACTTTATTTCCCTTTGTTATCGTTGCATCATTGCTACTTACGCTTAGTTCATAACTACCTGTACTATATATAGTTAATTGGTTGTCCATTTTTTTACTAACTCCATTAGTATAGTCAGCTTCTGTTTGGTAAGTTAAATCTACATTATTTAGCGCACTAGTTACTATAAGGGTTTGAACTGGCTTTAATTTAACATTTAGTGTTACAGTATTATTTTGCGCATTAGCTGTAGCGAAAGCAAATAATCCAGCTGCCGCAAATAAAAATTGTTTCATAGTATCAATGAGTTTTAATTTAGATATTGTTATCTATTCTTTTCGGGTGCAAAGATACAGGCAGTTTGCAAATTGGGTTTTGCGAAAACGTGCTTATTTTTTGTAAATTTTTACAAAAAATGCAATACGATGAAATGAAAATAATTTTTGATAAAAATGTCTAATTAAAAGACTCTTTAATAATATGGTATGAAAATATTTATTTAATTGTTAAACTTTTAAAATAGGTAACCGGATTTATTGATTGTATTCAATACATCCAGTTACCATTGAAAACTGATGATGAAAAGTTTATTAATATGAATGTATTAGGTTGAAAAGAATAAATAAAATACTAATAAAACTTTGTGATTTGGTGTTCTTTTTTTATTTTCTAAATATTGGTAATTTTTTCGTTGTTGTTATTTAATACTGCAAATCTAATCAGTATATACATGTAATACAATTTAACGTGGGTTTGATTTAATAATTTTTACGTAATAATTTATAAATTTTTACGTAAAAATTAATTTTAAATATTTGATTATCATTGTTTTGTGTTTTTGTATCTTAAAAATGAGCAAAAAAAATGCTTTATAAAAATAAAGCAAATAAATCAAAGATTAAAAGGAGTTTTTAATGAAAATTCATCATATTGAGCTAGCAATCTCTCTCATATCGGATGGTTTTTTTCCGCTGTGTTTTTTGACAAAATTACTAAAATTACCCTCATCTTTAAAGCCTAAATCAAATGCAATTTCAGATAAAGTTTTACTTGAAAATTTAATTGCTTTCTCACATTCGAATGTTACTTTTTCGATAATCATTTGTTTGGCAGATTTCCCATAAACAAACTCGGCCATGTCGGTTAATTTTCGACTAGACACTCTAAGTTCACTCGCATAGTGAATAACTTTTTTTTCGGTTTTGTAATCTCGTTGAAGAATAACGGTAAAACGGTTAACTAAGCTTACAGATTCCAAATGTTCTTTTGGCTCATTTTTATGGTCAATATGCAAATGAGCATCTAGAATTAAACTTTCTATCGCATTATGTGCAGCCGAAAAATAAATGCTTTCTTCGTCAATAGCTGAAAATCTCTTTAGTCTTTCTATTAAGATAATTTTGTTGTATTCATTATTACCAAAATAGGGTGCTACAAAAATGTTGGATGTACTGTTGAAAAAAATATTAGAATTTAAGTAGATGCTGTCTTTAGATGTTTTGTCGAAAAACTCTTTAGAAAAAACAATGGCATAAATTTCTTTGCCCATTGCATTACCAAATTCTACGTTTTTTTGAGGCCCAATGAATACAGAATTTCCACCGGAGATATGATAAGGTTTATTTTCTACGGTAATATTGAGGTCTTCAGCAACCAAATAGATTGCAAAATACTCTAATGTATTAAACTTTCTTGAGAAATTATTGCGCTCTATGATTTTAGAGACAAGATTAATACTGAAGCCATTTTTTTTTAATTCATCGGATATTTGATGCATTGTGTTTTCTTGTGTTTTGTGAATGAATATATTTATCAAAATTAAGTAATAATTAAGGAAAATCGTTACTTTAACGTGAGGTTTTATCGTTAATTTTCAAAAAAAACACGAAAGAAGTTTGATTATGCTATTATAAGGTCGCTGATAAAATGGATTTTCCTTGATTTAATCATATATAAGGCTATTTAAAGCTTAAGTGAATTCTATATTATCGAAAGCGATTTGTTTTCAAAATCTCGCTTAATTAAGGGTAAATTGATGAAGATTTGAGAAAGAAGGTAAATGGGTACTAATTTTTCAAAAATTGATGACCCGATAAAAGTACAATTTAAGTCAATAAATGCCCTATTAGATTAGTTTTCAGCGTATTTTGATATGGTATTTTAAGATTTTTGAGTTTTGTTGTATTTTTTTGATGTTTATAGGTCAAAAAAAACCGCTACAATTAGGCTGGAATGGTCTTAAAGCATATATTTGCACCCTAAATTTTATAGACATGAAAGAACTTATCGAAAAAATCAACGCAGAATTTGAGGCGTTCACGACAGAAGCTAACCAACAAGTTGAAAAAGGAAACAAAGCAGCTGGAACTAGAGCTCGTAAATCAGCTCTTGAACTAAGCAAATTGTTTAAAGATTTCAGAAAAGTTTCTGTTGAAGAATCTAAAAAATAATAAAATAAGCCGGCTGATTCAGTCGGCTTATTTTTTATATCAAAAACTAATCTTCTTACTAATTCTTGGCTTTGCATTCATAATCGCTTGGTAAGACGATGTAAATGCTGAAAGACTTTTATATCCTACCTGATAAGCAATTTCACTTAATGTAAACTGATGTGAATCTATTAATTCTATGCTTTTAAGAATTTTTATCAGTTGTACATATTTCTTTACACTTATCCCAGTTTCCTTTTTAAAAATACGCTGAAGACTTCTCGTAGATAGATTAGCTATTTCTGCAAGTTCTTCAATGCTCTCATTTTGATGAAAATTCAGATTTATAAAATGACAGACTTCTAGTAATCTTTTATCCGAAGGTAATGGAATTTGCAATGCAACGTTTTCATTACAAAAATTAGGAAGACTGATTAGTAAAGCATTCATAAAAGCTTCCTGCTCTATATTTTTTTCTGTTTCTTTATTCCATT
Source organism: Chryseobacterium turcicum (assembly GCF_021010565.1). Lineage (NCBI taxonomy): Bacteria > Pseudomonadati > Bacteroidota > Flavobacteriia > Flavobacteriales > Weeksellaceae > Chryseobacterium > Chryseobacterium turcicum. The sequence continues at coordinate 2,828,361 of NZ_JAJNAY010000001.1, read as the reverse complement.
TTGTGGCATACAAAATCATTTCTTTCAAAACCGAAGGCACAGGAAAAACATGGGTAGTACTATAAAAATCATCTTTCGGAACATTTTTAAACAAACTAACCATCAATTTTACAGTTTCTGCCTCGGAAGTTATTTTATGTTTTTGAGATGAAGGAACCCAGATGACATGATTCTGAGGAACGAGATAAATTTTATCATTAATATGAAAATATTGGTAGCCTTCTTGTACAAAAGTCAGTTGGGCTCGCTGATGCTGATGTTCATGGTCGTCATGCAGCCAGTTTTCTTCATACCAAATGTAAGCTTCTTTCTCGATTGAATCATTGAGAAAGCCGTTTTCCTGTTCGATAAGATTGCATTTTGAATTGGCGTTTTGCATAAAGTTTTTGGCAAAATTAATAAAAACGACAGTATTAAATTTGTATAATCTTAAACAGTTTACATGAAAATACTCAATAGGTTTTTAGCAGTCTTTATTTTAACAATAATTTCAAACACGATGATAGCTCAGAATAATAAAGCAAAAGTGTTGGTACTGATTCATTCTGACAATGGAGGAACGTATGAATTAGCAAAACAAATCTCAAAAGGAATTGAAACTAATAATAACGTTCAGTCTATTATAAAACAGGTGAAATCCTCAAATCATCCGAGTTTAAAAGATATTCCGGTCGCTTCTGTGGAAGAATTAAGTTCTTATGACGGAATTGCTTTTGGCTCGCCGGTTTATTTTGGGAATATCAGTACAGGAATGAGTGAATTTCTTTCTAAAACAGTTGATTTATGGACGAATCACGCTTTAGAAGGAATGCCTGCTGCCGTTTTTATGTCTGCTGGAAGTGGAGCTGGAAACGAATTGGCAGTTCAGGCATTTTGGAATAGCCTTTCAGTCCATGGGATGGTTTTGGTATCCAACGGAATTCGAGGGATTGAAAAAATTGATAAAAATATTCCTCAGGGAAATACGGTTTTGGGAGTAACGAGTCTTGCTTTGGTAAAAAATGTAGAAAGACCAAGTTCTGGTGAAAAGGAAATGGCTTACGAACAAGGAAAGAATTTTGCAAAAGTTGTGTTTGCTTTAAAAGGAACTTTTAACAAAAATTCTGAAATTAAAATTTCGCAAAATAAAAGTATAGAAAAGGTTTTGGCTGAGAAAAATATTATTCTTCCTAATGTTCCGAAACCGGCAGGAAATTATCAACCTTTTGTAAGGTCTGGAAACTTAGTTTTCATTAATCAGGTTGCTTTGAAAGATGGAAAAATTTTATATCCGGGCAAATTAGGAATTTCGGTTGATGAAAATCAAGTAAAAGAAGCTACAAAACAAACAATGCTAAATGTCTTGGCGGTATTGAAAGATGCGGTGAATGGAGATTTAGATAAAGTAAAAAAAGTAGTTCAGCTTACCGGAATTTTCAACACAAAAGATGATTATACCAAACATGCAGATTTAATGAATGTTGCTTCAAATCTTGCAGTGGAAGTTTTTGGTGAAAAAGGAAAGCATGCAAGAGCTACATTTGGAGTTTCTTCTGTTCCTGTAAATTCTTCTGTAGAAATTCAGGCTATTTTTGAAGTAGAATAATTTAAAAACCGTTAAAGAAATTTAAATAATCACAATTAATATTAAATAAATCATTCACTGTAGAATTGTATTCCTTTTTGAATATATATTTGTTCCGCTAATAACCATAGCGGAACTTTTATTATGAAACATATTTCCTTTTTATTCCTTTTATTTTCGGCATTTTTAACGGCACAAAAATTACAGGTTGTGGATGCTGAAAATGGAAAACCTATCGCTAATGCAAGAATTATTTTAATCAATCAATTAGTTTACACCAATGAAGATGGTTTTGCGCCTGTGAATGAAAATTCTAAAGATTTTGAAGTTTCTGCATCAGGTTTTAAAAAAGTAAATGTCAAAAACTTCAGTTCAATCATTAAATTGCAACCAGCTTTTAAAGATATTGAGGAAGTGAAAATCATTAATGTAGATATCAAAAAAATCATTGAAGATTTGCATAAAAACTACAACAAACGATATTTTGACAAACCATCACTTTATGATATCACTTTTAAATCTAAAGGCTTTAATAATAATAACCTGATTTTTATGGTGATTGCAGAAGCTAAATTGTGGAGTAAAAGCAATTCTTACAATTTTAGAGACGGATATAAAAAGAACTATGACGAAATATTACAGATACAGCTCAATAATGTAAAGTATAAAAAAGATAACTTGAAAGGTATTTTTAATGTAAAAACTAATGAGTTTGAACATGCAAGTATGGGTGATTATTTTTTTAGTTTTGAAATATATCGGTTGTTAGCTAATATGAACACTAAAAATTCAAAAATTACCGGTCGACTAATTTCAGAAGATAATGATACTCAAGTTATCTATGTAAAAGTGCAATCTGAAAGAGGAATAGACGTTTCTGGTGAAATTACTTATAATAAAATAGATAAAGTAATAACGCTATACAATTTAATTTATCAGCAAGAAAATTTCCCTATTTACAAAAAAACAAATAAAGACGGGGTCGAATTTGATTATCAGCTTGGAAATGCAAGTGTACTTTTTGACTTTTATAAAAAAGACGGCATCTACATCCCCGCCTCTAAAAAAGTTACAGGTGAAAAATTCTTTATAATTCATGATGGCAAAAAGGATGAGCGAAGTTTCAGTACCGAAATCGTCTACAATACTTTTACAAAATCAAATAAAAAAGGATTAGAATCAAAAGTAGACTTCAATAAAAGTATTTGGGATAATGTTCCGGTGAAAGAAGATAAAGAAGCGACTATTTTACTGTCTAAAGAAGAGCAGGAATTTATTAACCAGAAATAATTGAAGATGAAAAAAATACTTTTAACAACTGTTTTACTGACTGGTTTTGCCGCAAAAGCACAGACTCACCGTTTTATCTATGATGTGGAATACAAAAAAGATTCTACCCAAAATATAATCACAAAAGAAAATTATCATTTGGATATTGAATCTAAAATAATAAAATACTATCCGAGAGATTTTTTTGTTGGAGACTCTTTGGTCACACAAAATCTACCGATTACAGAGGGCTCAAAATTTAATACTTCACATATTATTGCTCATAAATCCGGTTCGGCAGATTACGATTATTTTGACGTTTTGGAAAATGTCGTTTTGAAGCTTTCTTCTAAAAATATCCAAAATTGGAAGCTTACTACCGAAAAAAAGAAAGTGAAAAATCTTAATTTACAAAAAGCAACTACAAACTGGGGTGGAAGAAATTGGACAGCTTGGTTCACAACAGATATTCCTTTTCAGGAAGGACCTTATAAATTCCATGGGCTTCCAGGTTTAATTACAGAATTGTATGATAATAAGGGTGATTATAAATTTGAATTGGTAAAAACTCAAAACCTTGCCAACCCTAAAGCCAATATGTATATCGATTATATGATAGGGAACAGTGTTGCAGTAGATGAAAAAAAATATAAAGATTCTAAGTTGAAATATTACGATGCTCCCATAAATTACCTCAGAAATGCAACAACACAAACACAGTCGAGTGAAGAATTTTACCTGAATGACGGAACTAAAGTTGGACAAAACAATTCTCGTGAAGTTAATGAGAGACTAAAAGGAAACATCCGAAAATACAATAACCCGATTGAGCTAGATAAAGCCATAAAATATCCGTTGTAATTCATTTGTAATGAGCAATATGTAATAGGTAATGATTCCCAGTTCATATTTACGATTCTTTTTAATATTAAGTCTGTAAATCTGTGGGAGAACATAAAATTCATGTCCCGTTGATTATACAGATTTTTTTGTTATTTGAATTAACGAATAACTCATCATTAAAGCATAAATAGAGGATTTAAGAATTTTAATTTTTATCTTTATGCCAATCAATAAAAGTATGAAGATAAACACCTTTTTTGCAGTTCCTGCAGTAGTTTTGGCGAGTCAGTTTGTCAATGCACAATCAACCACTCAGAAATTAAATCCCATTGTTGAAAATTTTGTAAACGAGACAAACAATAATTCTCAGTTAGAAGATATGGCGTTTGAGCTATTAGACGGAATCGGGCCACGTTTGGTCGGGACTCCTGAAATGCTGAAATCTAATGAATGGACAGCTAATAAATTAAAATCTTGGGGCATTGATGCCAATTTACAGCAATTCGGCACCTGGAAAGGTTGGCAAAGAGGAACTACTCATGTCGATATGGTGTATCCACGAATAAAATCTCTTTCGGCAACACAGTTAGCATGGAGTCCATCAACGAAAAAAGCAATTGAAGCAGAAGTGATTGTTCTTCCTAAGCTTTCTTCTAAAGCTGAATTTGACCAATGGCTGCCTTCAGTGAAAGGGAAAATCGTTTTAATGGCTCAATATCAGAAAATCGGTCGTTCGGATGAGCAGATTAAAGAATTTGCCACTCCTGAATTATATGAGAAACTGAAAGCTGAAAAAGAGCAGGCTTCAAAAGACTTCCGTGATTATGTGAAAAATATCGGCTATGATAACAATACACTTCCCGAAGCTTTAGAAAAAGCAGGAGCGGCTGGAATTGCGATTTCAAACTGGACAGGAATTATGGGAGCTAACCGTATTTTTGGAGCTAAAACTTCAAAAATCCCAATGGTTGATATAGACGTAGAAGATTACGGAATGTTGTACCGAATGGCTGAAAAAGGAAGCAAGCCGAGAATTAAAATCGACGCTCAATCAAAAGTTCTTCCTGATGCGAAGATGTTTAATACGGTTGGAATGATTAAAGGTTCAGAAAAACCGAATGAATATGTAATTCTTTCTGCGCATTTAGATTCTTGGGACGGTGCTCAGGGTGCTACTGATAACGGAACAGGTGTTTTAACAATGCTTGAAACCATGAGAATTCTTAAAAAATATTATCCTAATCCTAAAAGAACCATCGTTGTAGGACTTTGGGGAAGTGAAGAGCAGGGATTGAACGGTTCGAGAGGTTTTGTGGCTGATAATCCGGAAATTATCAAAGGAACGCAGGCTGTTTTCAACCAAGATAACGGAACGGGAAGAGTGGTAAATATTGCAGGCCAGGGTTTTGTAAGATCATATGATTATATCGGAAAATGGCTCAATGCAGTTCCAAAAAATGTGAGAGATCACATTAAAACCGATTTTCCGGGAATGCCGGGTGGTGGAGGATCTGATCATGCCTCTTTTGTTGCAGCAGGAGTTCCAGGATTTTCTTTAAGCTCATTAAACTGGGGATATTTTGGGTATACTTGGCATACTACGAAAGACACCTATGATAAGATTGTTTTTGATGAAGTAAAAAATAACGTCATTCTTACCGCAACTTTAGCGTATATGGCATCTGAAGATCCTGAATTTACAAGCAGAGAACGAAGAGTAATGCCTGAAAATGATAAAGGTGAAATTGCAAAATGGCCAGAACTAAAAGAACCGAGAAGGGATTCTAAAGATTATAAATAAAAGGAAAAGGTAGCTTAATTTTAAGCTACCTTTTTTATGCTAAAAGCTTTTTGATTTCTGATAATTGACTTTCTTTTACAATATAAGTTTTACTTAATTTATTATTCATGTGCATGGTAAAGTTTGTTTCTTTATGTTCAATTCCTAAAATTTCATTTGGAGGCATTGGAATGAAATCATCAAAAACAGGATAGAAAATAACCAAACACAGAAAATTTCTCCAAAGGGATTTTAATATTTTAGGATAATTTCCATTGTCATCAATTACTTTCAGTTTTAATATTGTTTTTCCTAAAGTAGTTCCAAATAAAGTTTCTAAAATAGCTCCAAATAAAATTACAGACGGGATTGAAAATATTAATGAAAGAATCGCAGGTTGCTGAAAAAGAAAAAAGAAAATAAGAAAGAATGGCATCGCATCAATTATTTTTGCAAATATTCTTTGTTTTTCATTCCCTGAAAATTCGGCTTTGTAAGGTAAATCGTATTCAAAAACGTTGTAGATACGATTTCCCAACTTATCAAATGACTGAGTTGGTCTATGGATAGTTTTCTTTATTTTAAGTTCCGAAATTCTTTTCATCCGTAATAATCAAAATTAGATAGTTTTCATAAATTATAAATAGAATTGGAGCTAAGAATATTCAATTGTTATTAAATGTAAAATTCCAAATCCGAAAATTTTGAAACAGAAGGTTTGTATCCTGGAATATCCAGTGTTCCAAAACCATATTCACAGAAAATAAATGATAAATGGTTTGCTTTCGCAGAATCATAATCTGTTTGTGTATCGCCTATATATACTGAATCTTCAATTTTTAAATAATTTCTTTCCATAAGCAGTTTTATATTTTCGGCTTTCGGTTTTTTAGTTCGGCCATGAGATTCAATGTCTGTAAACAAATCATTAAATTGATAGTATTCTAAAAATGCTTCAATATATCCATCCTGACAATTGCTGACAATAAAAAGATTATGTGTTTTTTTCAAATTCGCAATAGTTTCTGCAACTCCTTCATAAAGAATACCGCCATGAGCGCGCAAAACCTTATTTTCCTTTTGTACAATTTCTAAAAGAATTTCCTGAATCTGTTGATCAGAAACACCGGGAATGATATCTTTTAAAATATCATCAAATAACAGCCCCATGTATTGATTCATATCTTCAGGCTTCAATTCTCTTTGTAGCAGTTGACGTTTTGTTAAAACCTCATTCCAAATTTTGATGATTGTCGCTCTGGGATCCCAAAGTGTTCCGTCTAGATCGAAAATTAAATTTTTTTTATTCAAAATGTATTGTTATTTAATTTATATTATTGAAGAATCTTTATAAAGCATGATTTACAATATCATACTCAGCTGAATTCTCTTTCTCGATTCATCCACTTCAGTCACTCTTACCTGAACATGTTGATGCAGTTTAACCACTTCATTTACATCAGAAACAAAACCTTCTTTCAATTGAGAGATATGAACGAGCCCACTTTCTTTAATTCCTAAATCTACAAAACATCCGAAAGCGGTAATATTGTTGACAATTCCGGGAAGAATCATTCCGATTTTTAAGTCGGTTATTTTTTTAACGCTGGGGTCAAACTCAAAAACTTTTGCAGCTTTTCTAGGGTCTAATCCTGGTTTTTCCAATTCTTTCAGAATATCTTTTATTCCTAAAATTCCAATGTCTTCAGTGGTGTATTTTTCGGGTTGAATTAAAGTGATTTTTTCTTTATTGGCAATCAATTCATTGGTTTTTATTCCTAAATCTTTTGCCATTTTTTCAATAATAGAATAAGCTTCAGGATGAACGGCCGAGTTGTCTAAAGGGTTTTCTCCATTGGTAATTCTAATGAAAGCTGCAGCCTGTTGAAAAGCTTTTTCGCCCAGCCTTGGAACTTTTTTTAGTTGTTTTCTGTTTTCAAAAGCACCATTTTCAGCACGGTAATTCACAATGTTTTCCGCCATCTTTCCGCCAATTCCCGAAACGTAGCTTAGGAGTGATTTACTTGCCGTATTCAAATTAATTCCGATAGAATTTACACATTTCATGACGGTAGAATCAAGCTCGTTTTTCAATTGAGTCTGGTCTACATCATGTTGATATTGCCCGACACCAATAGATTTAGCATCAATTTTTACCAATTCTGCCAACGGGTCAGAAAGTCTTCGTCCGATAGAAACGGTGCCACGAACGGTTACATCAAAACTCGGAAACTCATCTCTCGCAATTTTGCTTGCCGAATAAACAGAAGCTCCGGCTTCTGAAACCACAAAAACCTGTAACGGCTTATCGAAGGCTATTTTTTTAATGAAAAATTCAGTCTCGCGGCTAGCTGTTCCGTTTCCGATAGAAATTGCCTGGATATTATAAGCATTCACCATCGAACGGATTTTTTTCATCGCCATTCCGCTTTCGTTTTGTGGAGCATGAGGATAGATGGTTTCGTTGTGTAGTAAATCTCCTTTTTCATCTAGACAAACCACTTTACAGCCACTTTTGAAACCTGGGTCAATTGCTAAAATTCTTTTTTCACCTAAAGGCGGAGCTAATAAAAGCTGACTTAAATTTTCTGAGAATATTTCGATGGCCTTTTTATCTGCTCTTTCTTTCGCTTCTTGAAGGGTTTCGTTAGAAATTGTAGGCTCAAGAAGTCTTTTGTAAGAATCTTTAATGGCTAAAGCGATTTGTGTTGCACTATCATTTTTAGATTTAATAATTGCATTTTCAATAAAATCTAAGGCTTCATCTTTATCGATTCCGATATTTATTTTTACAAAGCCTTCAGTTTCCGCTCTCAACATTGCGAGAAGACGGTGAGAAGGAGTTCTGTTTAAACTTTCCTCCCATTCAAAATATTGCGAAAATTTTTGAGCCGCCTCATCATCTTTTTTAGCTTTTACTACTTTTGACGATACAACGGCTTTGCGCTGAAAAAGACGACGTAGATTTTTACGGACGTACATGTTTTCATTAATCCATTCTGCCATAATATCTCTTGCGCCCTGCAAAGCTTCTTCTTCAGAAGAAACTTGGTCGTTCAGATATTTTGAAGCTAAAAACTCTACATCTTGAGCGTTTTGGCTCATTATAATTTTAGCTAAAGGCTCCAAACCCTTTTCTTTGGCAGCGTCTGCTTTGGTTTTTCGACGTTTTTTGAAAGGTAAATACAAATCTTCCAACTCCTGAATATCAAAACTTTCTTCGATTCTTGTTTTTAATTCTGAGGAAAGCGCACCTTGTTCTTCTATAGATTTTAAAATACTTTCTTTACGCTTCGTAATGTCTTCAAACTGCTTGCTGAGTTTTGAAATTTGCTCAATTTGTACTTCGTCCAAATTTCCTGTTGCATCTTTTCGATATCTCGAGATAAAGGGAATTGTGCAGTCTTCAGATAATAGTTTTAAAGTAGCATTAATGCTTTTATCGGATATGTGGAGTGTGTTATGTATAAATTGAGTTACAATCATGCGGCTTTTTTAGAATGGCTAAAATACTGACTTTTTTAGAGGAATGAAATATGCGTGAATGACAATTTAAACTTTGTAAAATTTATTCCTCAAACATGTTTAATAAATCTAATAATGAAGTAAATATATTGATTTCTTTAAAAAGATAAATAATCTATGTTTTTAGTAGGATATACAATTGTTTTAGATAATTATGTTGTGGTGTAAATAAAAATACTATATTTGTGCACCATCACAAAATAATATGCCTATGAGGAAATTTTCTACTTCTTCTATTCCTTTTGTATTTACAAATTCAGATGTTTCTCTAATCCAAAAACATCTCATTTACTAATCCATATTCTATAATTATGAACAGATTTTTAACAATTCTGGGGCTTTTGCTGTGTTTTCAGCTCAAAGTCTACGCCCAGTGTACGGCAGTTCCCGTACCCTTTTTACAATCTTTTAGTACAGGAGCACTACCTGCTTGCTGGACGAGTCTAAACCCAACCACGACTTCTACGAACGCCAATGTCAAATGGAGATTTGCCGGAGCAGCAGGTTATGGCGCCACGGGAAATGGAGGGAAACCCGCAGGAACTTTTGCCTGGGTTGATGCAAGCGCACCATACGATAATGAGCACACGGTTGAACTCATCAGTCCGCAGATTAATCTTACAGGATTGACCAATCCCTATGTGAAATTTGAATGGTTTAAAAATCATCTTACTTCAGCAACAGGAACCGTTCCAGCTAGCGAGCATAATGAAATGAAGCTTGAAGTAAATAACGGAACCGGATGGGTTGAAATTTGGTCAGATAATAGTAATGCTATAGAATGGAGAACGGTAGGAGTTCCCCTTGCTGCAACGTATGTAGGCGCTACCGTTCAACTTAAATTTACAGTTGACAAAGATGTCGCTAACAACGGAAATTTTTATGATGATGTACTTTTAGATGAAGTTCAGGTGATACAGGCTCCAACATGTTTTGAACCTGTTATTGCATTAGCAACCAATATCACTCCCAATTCTGCAACCTTAAATTGGGCAGTGCCATTAGCTCCGGCTCCAGCTCCTGCAGGTGGATATGAGTATTATTACACGACTACAAATACCCCTCCAACGGCTGGAACAGTGGGAACTATTGTTTCAGGGACTTCTGCTATTATCACTCCTTTAACGCCAGGGTCTACTTATTATTGGTGGGTTCGTTCGGTATGTAGTGCTACGGACAAATCATTATGGGTAGAAGGAGAGCCTTTTACTCCAGGACAGATTGGAGGTGGAACGGCAACTCATGGATTTTTACCGATTTATTCTTGCTCTGGATTTAATTATTCTCAGCAAATTTACACAGCAACAGAAATTGCTGGTGCGGTGGGAACAAATAACATGATTACTTCGGTGAAGTTTTTTGTATCTAGTATTGCAGCTGCTCAGGCAAATTATAATCAATGGGTAGTGTATATGGGAAATACAGCACAAACTGATTTTGCGACCACTACAAGTTGGATTCCTGCCGGTACCATGACTCAGGTTTATACCGGGACACTCCCTGCAATGACTGCAGGAACTTGGATTAATATTCCTCTTGCAACGCCATTTCTTTGGGATGGAATAAGCAATGTTGTGGTTGCGGTAGATGAAAATATTGCAGGGACGTCTTGTACTGCTAACTGGGGAAGTTATTCTGCAGGAACAAATAGAGGTATGCTTTATTATAACGCGACTACCAATCCAAATCCGTTGAATCCTCCTACGGCAACAAGCAGATATGCTATTTTACCAAGACTACAGCTTACTGGTACTGTTTTGCCTCCATGTACGAATGTATCACCATCAAATATTGCAGTCAATAATATCACGGTTACTTCTGCTTCAGTATCTTGGGCTGCAACTCAAAATGCAACCTATGTTGTAAGATACAGAGTTTTACCATCTGGAGCGTGGCAAACGATTAATGTGATCGCACCATTTACGAATAATGCAGTACTTCCAGGACTTACTGAGCAGACTCAATATGAAGTGGAAATCGCTACTATTTGCGGTACTCAGGGAGCTTTTTCTACACCAGTTCCTTTTACCACACCGGCTCTTACTTATTGTAGCTCAGGAACTGCAACGGTTACCAATGGATATATCAATAATATTACAATGATAGGAACCAATGTTCCTACTACGACTAATAATTCAGGACCTACTACTTACACAGATTATTCTAATGACCCTTCTAAAACGATTACTTTATTAAGAAATTCGGTTAACAATACATTATCTGTTGGAAGAACCATTGCTTCAGGAACTTATACTACCTATGCATGGATTGATTTTAACGGCGACGGAATTTTTAATAATAATCCTGTAAGTACTGCGGGTGGAGAAAGAATTATGAATTTTGGGTATTCTAGTACAACACCTTTAACGGCTAATTTTAATGTACCGGCAAATGCGTATGTTGGCACGAGTAAAATTAAAATGCGTGTTATTGTATATATTAATACTCCTACAGACGCTTGTTCTGCTCTTACCAGCAACGGAGAAGTTGAAGATTACCAAATCAAATTTATCGACCTTCAGCCGTGTACTACGGCAGCTCCAACGAGTATGGCGGTAGGTAATCTTACACATACTTCAGCCTATGTATCTTGGATGCCTACGGCTAATGCAACGTATGTTATCCGATGGAGACAAGGAACTACTGGGGCATGGTTACCAAGTGCAGCGGGATTGACACTTCCAGCGGGTCAAAGTTTTCATACGATTACTAATCTGACGGAGCAAACTGCTTATCAGGTACAAGTAGCTACGATATGTGGTGGAAATCAAGGAGCATTCTCACCGTCACTTAATTTTACGACACCACCGGTTACTTATTGTAATATGAATGGAACGGGGATTAATGATTATATTTCTAATGTAAAAATGACTCCTGTGAATTTTCCAATAATGGAGAATATTTCACTTCAAACCAATTATATTAGCTATACAGCCCCTAACACTTTAATTAACTTGGAAATAGGTTCAGTTGGAAATCAAATTTCAGTATCAAAAGCTTGGGCAGGGACAACTTATGGTGATTCGGTACATGCTTGGATTGACTGGAATAGAGATGGTGTTTTTACAGACAGTGAAAAAATAATGAACACTCCTTCTAATACAACAACTCCTGTTACAGCAACATTTAATGTTCCGGCAACTGGAGTGTATACAGGAACGAATACCACGACAATGAGAGTGGTTCTGAAGAGAGGAAGTGCGCCAATAATGTGTCAGGATGCGGTGAATGGAGAAGTAGAAGACTATGCTGTAAAATTAAGACCTTGTAATAATGCTACACCGGGAATTCCAGCTTTTACTACAATAACGGATACTTCTGTTATTATTAATTGGATTCCAGCAGCCAATAACAATGCATTTGTTTTAGAATACAGACCAGTAACCAATCCTGTTTCTGCATGGACGACGATGAACCTTTCAGTTTTAGGAGGAAACCCGCCGGTAACTATTTCAGCACTAACTCCGGCTACACTTTATGAAGTTAAAGTTGCTGCAGTGTGTGGAAGTGGGGGAGCAGGTGCTTTTACTCCTGTACAGACATTTACAACAAAATGTGACCCAACACCACCGAATGTGGTAATATCTAATATTACATCAACTTCAGCATTGGTAACTTGGAACCCAATTGTTCCTAATGCCACCTATGTTTTAAGATGGAGAGAGGTAGGAACTACAGTTTGGAATACGCCAACATTACCACCTCCACCAGTAAATTCTTATATGATTCCAAACCTGGATTCCTATAAAACATATGAAGTACAGGTAGCGAGTATTTGTAACGGTCAAACAAACCCTAATCCTTGGGCAAATACACAGATATTTACAACGGTAAGAGTTTGTGAAGTACTTCCTCCAGGATTTACTATTACTCAGTTAACTCCTACAACTGCAGAAGTGGTTTGGAATGCTTACACGGGTACTGGAGCTACCAATAATTACATATTAAGATACAGAAAAATAGGAATACCAAGCTGGACAACTATTAATGTTAGTAATAATACCTATACAATAACAGGGTTATTAGAATTAACTAAATATGAAATGCAGGTAGCAAATGTTTGTAGTGGAGGACCTGGGAATTTCACCCCTCTTTATTATTTTACAACACCTACAGTAATTTACTGTCAGATGCATTCTACTAACGCTGCAACAGAATATATATCAAAAGTTACTGCTCAACCGAATGGTAAACCTCAAATGATTAATGTTTCAATAGGAACTACGTATTCTGATTTCACAGGAAATCCTACAAAATTCATTGAATTAATTCAAGGCTCGGTAGGAAATCAAATCACCATTGACAAAACTCAAGGAGCAGATTCAGGAGTTGCTGTTTGGATTGACTTCAACAGAAATGGAGAATTTGACCTTGATGAAAGAATTCTTGCTGACGGGCTTAATTCAAATTCTACGGCAAGTGCTACATTCAGTGTACCATCTGATGCATTCATTAGCATGACCAACGCTAAGTATGTTGTAATGAGAGTAGCTATGGCTAAAGGTGCTATACCTGTTAACTGTATCAGTTTCGATGATGGGGAAGTAGAAGATTATACGGTGAGAATATCAAAGTTACCAACTGCCAATTCTGTTAACCACACGGATATTTTGATTTATCCAAATCCTGTTAAATCAGTACTAAATGTTAAAAATATTAGTGCAAAAGCAAATTATAAAATTTATAATGCTGCGGGTAGATTAGTATCGAGTGGATTAATCGTTAATAATAAAATTGACGTAAGTGCTCTTATTAGCGGTGTTTATATCATTGATATTGATGACAAGAAAGGAAATGCACAGAGAAAATTCATTAAAGAAGATTAACTGTTTTAATTTCCATTGATAAACAATAAGCTCTCAATTCTGAGAGCTTATTTTGTTTTTATTATCTCTTGTTTTTTTCAAAATAGCGAAATCATAGATTCAGCGAAGTAAAATATCTATAAGTAAAAATGCCCTGCAGATGGGCGAGGTGCTAAATGTTGTAGCTCACAAATTTTATTGATTTCGTGAAACATTCAATAGGAACTTTTATAAATAAAGAAAGGCGAGTTGCCCCGCCTTGAATGTTTTAGCTCATTTTTTTATATTGATTTTTAAAGTATTCGTGAAACATTTGGGCATAAAAAAACCTCCTGATTATGGACAAGAGGTGACCCAAATGTTTTCACAACGGAATAATCCTTATTGTGAATTGCTTTCGGATACAAATCTAAAAATAATATTTTTAATCTGTTTACGGTTTTCCACATTTTTATAAATTTTATTATTGTTAATTTTAGAAAATTCATTTAAACTAATTGCTATGGCTAAAAATATACTCGGATTAGACTTGGGAGTTTCATCAATTGGATGGGCGTTGGTTCACGAAGACCTCGAAAATCCTCAGAATAATAAAATTATCAAATTAGGAGTTCGTGTCAATCCTTTAACTGTGGATGAACAGATTAATTTTGAGAAAGGAAAACCTATTACGACTAATGCAGGTAGAACGTTGGCACGTGGCGCAAGAAGAAATCTCCAAAGATTTAAATTAAGAAGAGTTAATTTAATTGATATTCTCAGCAAAAATAATATTCTTAAAGAAGCTGATTTACTGACTGAGGTTGGTAAAAACTCGACGTTTCAAACACAGGAAATAAGAGCAAAATCTGCTACAGAAAAGATTGAACTTTCTGAATTGGCAAGAGTGTTACTTTTAATCAATAAAAAAAGAGGCTATAAAAGCAGTCGTAAAGCCAAAAACGAAGATGAGGGGCAAATCATCGATGGGATGGCAGTAGCTAAAAAATTATATGAAAACAATCTGACTCCAGGAGAATATTCTTACCAGCTTTTAGCAGAAGTAAAGAAACAATTGCCTGATTTTTACCGTTCCGATTTACAATCTGAATTGGATAAAGTCTGGAATTTTCAAAAACAATATTCACCGGAAATATTTACGGATGAATTATATAAAGCATTGCAAGGGAAAAATAAAAATGCCACTTGGAAGACTTTAGAAATACCCTTTAAGCTTGTAGGTATAAAACAAATCGGAACGCAACAAGAAAAAAAGATTGAAAAGTATCTTTGGAGAAGTGAAGCTGTAAAAAAACAATTAGATTTTGAAAGTTTGGCTGTAGTATTTCAGGAGATTAACAGTAATCTGAATAACTCTAGCGGTTATCTTGGCGCTATTAGTGATAGAAGCAAAGAGCTGTATTTCAATAATCAAACAGTTGGCGAATATTTGTTTCAACAACTAAAAGCAAATTCTCATACGAAGCTAAAAAATCAAGTTTTTTACAGACAGGATTACTTAGATGAATTTGAAAAGATATGGGAAACGCAAGCGCAATATCATCCGGAACTAACCAAAAAACTAAAAGATGAAGTTCGGGATGTCGTTATTTTTTATCAGAGAAAACTGAAATCTCAAAAAGGATTAATCAGCATTTGTGAGTTCGAAAACAGAGAGATTGAAATAAAAGATGTTTCGACAGGCTCAACAGGAAAAATTAAAAAGAAAACAGTCGGTTTAAAAGTAGCACCTAAGTCTTCTCCATTGTTTCAAGAGTTTAAAATCTGGCAGGTTCTGAATAATTTGGAGTTTCAAAATATTGAGACAAAGGAGTTATTTCCTTTGGAATTAGAACATAAAGAAACTTTTTTCAATAATTTAAATATAAAAGGAAATCTTTCTGCTAAAGAATTGATTGACTTGTTGGGGTATACTTCCAAAGAATGGAAATGTAATTTTAAAGATGTTGAAGGCAACAGAACCAATGAAAATCTTTACAATGCTTACCTGAAAATTATAACGAATGAAGATGTAGAATTTCCGAAAGAATTCAAAGTCAATACAGATGATGAGATTAAAATTTCGAAAATTAATGCTTCTGCAGATAAAATAAAGGAGTTTGTACGAAAAAGTTTTTCAGATTTAGGTATCAATACTTCTATTTTAGATTTTAATCCAGAATTGGATGGAAAAGATTTTGAAAAACAAGAAGCTTACCAACTTTGGCATTTGTTGTACTCCTACGAAGGTGATGATTCTGCTTCTGGAAACGAAAAATTGTATGAACTTTTGGAGAAGAAATTTGGTTTCAAAAAAGAACATTCTAAGGTTTTATCTGAAATTGGTTTTTCTCCAGATTATGGAAGTTTGAGCTCTAAGGCAATGCGAAAGATATTTACGTACATCAAAGAGCATAAATACAGCGATGCGTGTTTTCACGCAGGATATAACCATTCTAAAAATTCCTTAACCAAAGAGCAATTAGAAAGTAGAGTGTTGAAAGAAACTTTAGATATTTTACCTAAAAACTCTTTGCGAAATCCTGTGGTTGAAAAGATTCTGAATCAAATGATAAATTTGGTCAATGAAATCATTAATGAATACGGAAAGCCTACGGAAATTAGAATAGAGCTAGCAAGGGAACTTAAAAAAAATGCTGAAGAAAGAGCAAATATGACTTCCGATATTAG
Source organism: Chryseobacterium turcicum (assembly GCF_021010565.1). Taxonomy (NCBI): domain Bacteria; kingdom Pseudomonadati; phylum Bacteroidota; class Flavobacteriia; order Flavobacteriales; family Weeksellaceae; genus Chryseobacterium; species Chryseobacterium turcicum. The sequence continues at coordinate 2,811,905 of NZ_JAJNAY010000001.1, read as the reverse complement.
CAAAGCAACTTTGCTTCATCAAAAATATGCAGAAGTTTTACAGAAAGAATTCGGGATAAAAGTACCTTCAAGAAATGATATCATCAGATATAAATTGTATTTGGAATTGGCAAATAATGGATATAAAGACCTTTATACCAATGAAAAAATAGAAAGAGAAAATATTTTTACTGATAAATATGACATCGACCATATTATTCCACAATCTCGATTTTTCGATGATAGTTTTTCCAATAAAGTTTTAGTTCCAAGAGGCGCCAATCTTAAAAAAAGCAATTTTACGGCGTTTGATTATCTTGAAATTGAAGGAAAAGATAGATTGGAGAAATTTCTTAATACCATCAAGGATTTATTTGATAAAGGAGCAATCAGTAAAGCTAAATTTGAAAAACTTCAGAAAAAAGGAAGTGATATTGGCGAAGGTTTCATTGAAAGAGATTTGCGTGACACCCAATATATTGCCAAAAAAGCAAAAGAAATTTTGTTTGAAATTACCAATTCTGTTGTCTCCACATCCGGAAGAATTACAGATAAGTTGCGTGAAGACTGGAATCTTGTCAATACGATGAAAGAACTTAATCTGGAAAAATATCGAAAATTAGGTTTAACGGAAATTGTTATTAATTCTAAAGGAGTAGAAAAGGAACGTATTACAGATTGGACTAAAAGAAATGACCATCGTCATCACGCTATGGATGCGCTTACAGTAGCGTTTACGACGCATAATCATATTCAGTATTTGAACCATCTTAATGCCAGAAAAGATGAGAAACACAATCAGCATGTCGTTATTTCAAATATCGAAAATCTGATTACAAAAGTATTTGAAAAGAAAAATGGTTCTAAGGAACGAAGATTTGTAGAACCTATCAAGAACTTTAGAGTTGAAGCTAAAAAGCACTTGGATGAAGTCTTGATATCTCATAAAACTAAAAATAAAGTTGTTACCAAAAACATCAATAAGACTAAGAAAAAAGGAGGATTGATTTCTAAAGTTACCTTGACACCAAGAGGACAATTGCATAAAGAAACCATCTACGGAAGCGCGAAATTTCTTAAAACAAAAGAAGAAAAGGTATCTGGAAAGTTTGATGTGAAAATGATTAATAAAGTCCAAAATAAAATCTACCGTGAAGCTTTATTAAAAAGACTTGAGGAAAATGGGAATGATGCTAAAAAAGCATTTACCGGTAAAAATAGCTTAGCAAAGAATCCAATTTATCTGAACGAAGAAAAAACCGATCAAGTTCCTGAAAGCCTTGTTTTAGCTTGGTACGAAACAGGCTACACCATTAGAAAAGCAGTGAATGCGGATAACTTTAAAGACTTTAAAAATCTTGATAAAATTATTGATAAAGGTGTAAAAGAAATATTGAGAAACCGCTTGAGCGAATTCGACGGCAATGCAAAAGAAGCTTTTTCTGATTTAGAAAAAAATCCGATTTGGCTAAATGAATCCAAGGGAATTGCGATAAAAACAGTTACCATAACAGGAATTAGTAATGCAGAAACTTTACATTACAAGAAAGACAATTTTGGAAATGAAATTCTTGACGACAATGGAAATAAAATACCTGTAGATTTTGTAAGTACCGGGAACAATCATCATGTTGCCATCTATGAAGATGAAGCTGGAAACTTGCAAGAAAGAGTAGTCAGTTTCTATGAAGCTGTGGAAAGAGTTAATCAAGGGCTTTCTATTATTGATAAAGAATATAATTCTAGTTTAGGATGGAAGTTTTTGTTTACAATGAAACAAAATGAGATGTTTTTATTTCCTTCCGAAGATTTCAATCCAAAAGAAACCGATTTGTTGGATGAAAAGAATTTGAGCTTGATTTCTAAAAATATGTTTAGAGTACAAACAATATCAGTTGTACAATATGGAAATGCTGTAATTAGAGATTTCAAATTTAGGCATCATTTAGAAACAACGGTTAATGATAATAAAGAATTGCAAGGAGTAACTTACAATCAAATTAAAAGTTTACTTCCACTACGAGATATATTAAAAATTAGGCTCAATAATCTTGGTAAAATAGTTCAAGTAGGCGAATATTAAAACTGAAAATTATGATTACCCGCTCCATCTACATCGGCAATCCCACGCATCTGAAGCTCAAAGACAATCAGATGAAGATTCTGTGTCCGGAAACAAAAACCGAAAAGGGGAGTGTTCCTGTCGAAGATTTGGGGTTGCTGATGTTAGATCATTTTCAGATTACGATTTCGCATCAGTTGATTCAGAAAATGATGGGCAATAATGTGGTGGTGGTGAGTTGCGACGCTCATCATTTACCCCACGGCATCATGTTACCACTTTACGGACATACCGAACATTCAGATAGATTAAAAGACCAATTGGAAGCAAGTGAACCTTTAAAAAAACAACTATGGAAGCAAACGGTAGAATGCAAAATTGAAAATCAAAAAGAAGTTCTCCGTCGGTTAGGGAACTATTACGAACCGATGATTGACTATCAAACCAACGTGAAAAGCGGCGATATTACCAATATGGAAGGCATTGCGGCACAACATTATTGGAAATACCTCATCAGTCTCGATTTCCTGAGACAGCGTTACGGAGATTCGCCCAATCAGTTCTTCAATTTTGGATATGCCGTTTTAAGGAGCATTGTCGCGAGGGCAATCGTTGAAACTGGCTTGCTTCCGGTTCTCGGGATTTTCCACAAAAACAAATATAATCCGTATTGTCTTGCCGATGATTTGATGGAACCATACCGCCCGTTTGTCGATTTATTGGTCATGGATTGGCTGACGAAAAATTCCGAAACAGAAGAATTGACCAAAGAATTCAAAGCACATATCTTAAAAATAGCAACCAAAGATGTGCAGATTGACACAAAAACAAGACCCTTGTTGGTGGCCGTTAAAACCACTGTTTCTTCGCTTTACAAATGTTACACGGGAGAAAAGCGACAGATTTCTTATCCCGAATTGATGTAATTTTATTGAACCGCTAAGTTTGGTTTGGGCAGCTTAATCCGTCTTCCGCTCCCAATCTTTTTTTTGCCGAGGCTTTTTCCTTCGCAAAAAAAAAGGATTTCCGCTCAAGCCGGGCTGCAACTCCAGCAAAATTAGAAGATGAGTACCAAAAAATAATATTTCAGCAAAATATGAATTCCGAAAGGTTTAACGCTTACCGAATTATGTGGGTTTTAGTGCTATACGATTTACCAACCGAAACGAAAACCAATATGAAAGACGCCAACCGCTTTCGTAAAGGTTTGCTTGATGATGGGTTTACCCTTTTTCAGTTCTCGATGTATGTTCGCCACTGCCCAAGTCGTGAAAACGCTGAGGTACACATCAAACGAACAAAGTTTAATCTTCCAAAAGCAGGAAAAGTAGCCATCATGTGCATTACCGATAAGCAATTTGGAGACATAGAAATATTTTTTGCCAGAAACAAAGAAGAGCCACCTCCGACCTTCCAGCAACTCGAATTATTCTAAATTCCAAATCCTAAAAAACAACAAAACCCATTGAAAAACAATGGGTTAAATTTTGAGGTTGTGTTATATCTCAAAGATACTCAAAAATGAAAGCAATTCACAACTAAAACCACCGTGTAAATATACCGTAGACGGTTGTGTTATATCTCAAAGATACTCAAAAATGAAAGCAATTCACAACCTTCCAAATAAACGGGAATTCAAATTTTAAGTTGTGTTATATCTCAAAGATACTCAAAAATGAAAGCAATTCACAACCGGCGAAGTCTTTTGATGCAGCTTGTTCGAGTTGTGTTATATCTCAAAGATACTCAAAAATGAAAGCAATTCACAACACTCTGGCCAAAGCTTTCCAGATGAAAATTGTTGTGTTATATCTCAAAGATACTCAAAAATGAAAGCAATTCACAACGGGTAGATTATGCAAATAGCTTAAGCGCTAGTTGTGTTATATCTCAAAGATACTCAAAAATGAAAGCAATTCACAACCAATAAAGCTATTTCAGATTGAATGGTTTTGTTGTGTTATATCTCAAAGATACTCAAAAATGAAAGCAATTCACAACGCATTGGTAATTCTTGTCTATTTTCTCACTGTTGTGTTATATCTCAAAGATACTCAAAAATGAAAGCAATTCACAACAACGTAGCCAACGAAGTCTATTCCTCTTTTGTTGTGTTATATCTCAAAGATACTCAAAAATGAAAGCAATTCACAACCTTTTGGGCTATGTTTTATCAGTCAACTGGGTTGTGTTATATCTCAAAGATACTCAAAAATGAAAGCAATTCACAACTACTTAATCAATCAAACGTAAATCTCTACAGTTGTGTTATATCTCAAAGATACTCAAAAATGAAAGCAATTCACAACTTATTAGTTTTTGTTAGAGAAAAAAAGCTCGTTGTGTTATATCTCAAAGATACTCAAAAATGAAAGCAATTCACAACGCAATCCAATTTACATTCCAGACCCGTATGGTTGTGTTATATCTCAAAGATACTCAAAAATGAAAGCAATTCACAACAAGTAAGAATCTTCAATCTCTTTAGTTACCGTTGTGTTATATCTCAAAGATACTCAAAAATGAAAGCAATTCACAACACTCAAGACTGGCGAAATTGGTTGACTAATGTTGTGTTATATCTCAAAGATACTCAAAAATGAAAGCAATTCACAACACGGAGTAAACGGAACGGAACAAATCAAATGTTGTGTTATATCTCAAAGATACTCAAAAATGAAAGCAATTCACAACAAAAAAGCAATGGCAGAAAGTGGAAGCTCAGTTGTGTTATATCTCAAAGATACTCAAAAATGAAAGCAATTCACAACTTCCCGTTAATGGCTTTTCACAAGAATCGGGTTGTGTTATATCTCAAAGATACTCAAAAATGAAAGCAATTCACAACCTCCAACGTCTGAAGCACCTAATCCCCTAGGTTGTGTTATATCTCAAAGATACTCAAAAATGAAAGCAATTCACAACAGAAACAACAACTTCAATTTTTTGTTTGATGTTGTGTTATATCTCAAAGATACTCAAAAATGAAAGCAATTCACAACAAACTCTTATCAGATCCAATTTCAAAAAAGGTTGTGTTATATCTCAAAGATACTCAAAAATGAAAGCAATTCACAACAGACTCCTTTTTTAATTCCTTTTCATGAGTGTTGTGTTATATCTCAAAGATACTCAAAAATGAAAGCAATTCACAACTACAAGTTTAATATATGCTAATGCGAAATTGTTGTGTTATATCTCAAAGATACTCAAAAATGAAAGCAATTCACAACGTTAGTCATTAACACGTTGAATGAAGATCTGTTGTGTTATATCTCAAAGATACTCAAAAATGAAAGCAATTCACAACCGGGTACGCCCACTCCAAAAAAAGCTAATGGTTGTGTTATATCTCAAAGATACTCAAAAATGAAAGCAATTCACAACTATCGTATTTAGCGTAGATATAATTTAAGTGTTGTGTTATATCTCAAAGATACTCAAAAATGAAAGCAATTCACAACTCAATTTGAAATTAACCGTGGTGACCTTAAGTTGTGTTATATCTCAAAGATACTCAAAAATGAAAGCAATTCACAACAATTGGTATCGCAAACTTTTCGCCTTTTTTGTTGTGTTATATCTCAAAGATACTCAAAAATGAAAGCAATTCACAACCAATTATAGATGCGAGAATTTGGGAGCTGAGTTGTGTTATATCTCAAAGATACTCAAAAATGAAAGCAATTCACAACAAATCAGATAAGCATCGATTCAGGTTTAGAGTTGTGTTATATCTCAAAGATACTCAAAAATGAAAGCAATTCACAACAATTATGGCAAAGCAAACATCTGAAAAAATGTTGTGTTATATCTCAAAGATACTCAAAAATGAAAGCAATTCACAACGGCAGAGCTTCCTTTAGAAAGTTTTGATGTGTTGTGTTATATCTCAAAGATACTCAAAAATGAAAGCAATTCACAACTCACCAAATGTTTTATCGGCTGATTTTCTTGTTGTGTTATATCTCAAAGATACTCAAAAATGAAAGCAATTCACAACCAAACGAGTAATTGCAGCGGTATTCGGAATGTTGTGTTATATCTCAAAGATACTCAAAAATGAAAGCAATTCACAACTTATGTACAAAATTTTAGAACAAATTAAAGGTTGTGTTATATCTCAAAGATACTCAAAAATGAAAGCAATTCACAACCTTTAGAGATTGTCTTCTCTTTAAGAGTGGTTGTGTTATATCTCAAAGATACTCAAAAATGAAAGCAATTCACAACATCATACGGAGGGGGAAGATACGAGGAAACGTTGTGTTATATCTCAAAGATACTCAAAAATGAAAGCAATTCACAACTCGTACACTTGTAACGTACTCCCCAAGATAGTTGTGTTATATCTCAAAGATACTCAAAAATGAAAGCAATTCACAACACTATCATGTACAGAAACAAAAAACGCTCAGTTGTGTTATATCTCAAAGATACTCAAAAATGAAAGCAATTCACAACACATATGGAGGCGAGAAAAACATATATAAGGTTGTGTTATATCTCAAAGATACTCAAAAATGAAAGCAATTCACAACAATGGCGTGTCTATTATGACTTCAGTCGTAGTTGTGTTATATCTCAAAGATACTCAAAAATGAAAGCAATTCACAACTCACATTGGCGGATATGCTAAATTGCCAAAGTTGTGTTATATCTCAAAGATACTCAAAAATGAAAGCAATTCACAACACACCGATTGTAATGACAATATAGGTTCCGGTTGTGTTATATCTCAAAGATACTCAAAAATGAAAGCAATTCACAACATAAGAAATATTTTAATCTTAAATTTCCGGGTTGTGTTATATCTCAAAGATACTCAAAAATTAATGCCATAAGAATATCAAAGTTTCATTTTAAAATATCAGTTTAAAAACTCAGAGGTGTTGATTCTTACGCAGTACTCACTTCCAAGATAGAGAGGATTACCGTGTTTCTCAGACCAGAAGCCATCCAAAATGTTTTTATTGATACAATGATAAACAGCAACACCTTTATAAATTATTTCGTCTTCACTTTCGTAATTAAAATTGATAACTAAAATTTCATCTTTATAAAAACCTTTTCCATTCTGAATATGGTCATCAATCATCCATTGAGCAACGATTCTGTTGTTTTCATCCAGAGAGAGGGTGAGAATTCCTTGGTAGGTAATTTCATTGCTTTCTACTTGATTGCTTCCCTGAATAGAATAGCTTCCTGCCAAATCATGTATCGTCATTAATTTTGTTGTTTGAGTATTGCAAAAATAGAAAAACCTTTGCAATCTTTAGGAAATGGAAGTTCTTGTGCGAATTCATGTATCTTTAACGAACATTATAAACCAATGATTTTTTATATACTGACTGCTATCAATCTTTTGACTTTTTTTTTGTTTTTTGCAGATAAACGAAAGGCAGTAAAGCATCGAAGAAGAATTTCTGAAAATACACTCCTTATGCTAAGTTTTTTCGGAGGTAGCGTAGGCGCTGTAATAGGAATGTTGATTTTCAGACATAAAATTTCTAAAAAAACATTTTTGATAAAGTTTTTTGGAGTACTTGCACTTCAAACCATATTGATGGTCATTTTCTATCAAAAGTTTAAATAATAAATATGTTAAATAGAAAGCTTAGATAAGTTTAATTTAATCATAAAAAAGTTCCCAAAATAATTTCAGGAACCGTATGTTTAAATCTTTTTAACTTAAAAATTGCTAAGGCAATAGCTTTTCATAGTAAACAGGAGTGTATTTTTCTGCATCAAATCCCATAATCAGAAAACGGAATTTTTTTGCAGTATCATTATTGTAAAAATCAACCTTGGCAGGAGTATCCGAATCTATTTCCATATTGGGATTCCAGTAGAGCACAGGTCGGTAGTCATTGCTTATTTTAGATAATTCAGAATTTCCGTAATCAGAATCGGGGTATTCTTCAGATTGATTATAACCTTCCATCACAAAAAAGTTAAGATTAACCATTTCTGAAAGCGAGTTTGCTTTGGTTACAGGCTTTGTATCTCCTCTTTTAGTATAAATTAGTACACCTCCGCCGCCGCCGCCGCTCATACCAATTGCACCGTCTTTAATAATTTTTACCATAGCAATGTTATCTGAAGATAAGCCAGTAAGGGTGCTTGCATCAGTTAGCATTTCATCCAAATAAACATTCGCTTTTGCCTGACGGATATATGGGGTAGGAATTCCATTTTCGTAATTAATTGTTAATCCGGCAGCGCGACCTTGTAGCCATTGTAATATATTTTGTGAACTCAGCGACTGATTTTCATTGACAAAATCAAAAACGGTCTCACTCATGCTTCTGTAAAGCGCGCTACTAAGTTTGTTGTTAAGTTCAGTCGTAAGATTTTTCTTTTTAGCTTTTAATTTTACTTCTTCAATGGTGATTATTTTTTCATCATACTCTTTTTTTGCTTTTTGAGATGCTACTATTTTAGTAATTTCTACAGGTTGTGATAAATCTGATGCCCTGTCTACCAATTGATATCCTTCGATTGACGGTAATTCCTTTTTCAATGGAATAAAGGTATTGGCAGGATTTACATAAACATTGGTTCGGCTTTTCATAGCCGCATTAGCTCCATTAAGTTGGTAAGTTACTTTAATGGGTTTTTCGAAAAGCATATTATCGAAGAAAAATTCTCCGTTACTGTCTGTCTCAACCTGAAAAACTTCACTTTCCGATTTGCCTCCTTCTATAAACATAATTAGATTTTGCTGAGGTGCAGGCTTTGCATTAAAGGTTACTCTTCCTTTATATGAAATGTATTTAGAAGGATTATTGATAATAGTAGGGTAATTTTCCGCTATTATTTCTTTCCAGTTGAAAGATTTCCATTGTTCTGAAATCAATAGAGCATCAAGTGCTTCCGTATTTCTTTTTTCTGTAAAATATTGTGCAGGTCTGTCGATTTTAGACTTGATAACACTGGTAAGCCATAGTGAGCTTAAAAGATTTTCATCCTGCAACGATTTTTTAAACTCAGGGTCAAATACAGTTACAGAGTAATTGATAATATCTTTAAGAGGCTTAATTTCTAATGAATTTAACGCTCTTTTTTCTGCACTGATTACTTCAGGCTTTACTTCAGGAGCTACCATGTTTAGATGCTGAGGCATTATAAAACACATTCTGCTTACCAATACATTTTCTTTATCATCAAATACCGTAAGTTGTAAAACACCGTTGATAAGCTGATTGGTTGGTATTGCCTGAAATGAATCTTTTAACTGATTAACTTTCGCTTTGTAAACCAACTGGTCACCAATACTGCCAATAACAGTGTAGTAGGGGATGTTTTCTCCGGAGTTTTTTATTCTGTATTTAATATTATCTTTTTCACTGATAACCTGCAGACTTACTCCCTTTTCTAAAGCTTTCGGAAGTACTACAGATTTCTGTAAGCCGTTATTATCTGTAATTACTGCTTCGTAAATTTTATCTTTTTCAGGGCTTAATGAGAAAACACCAACATTTTCGTCTAGTCCTTTAAAAGTTGCAATTTTCTTTTCAGGATGGTCTTTTTCAATTACATAGCCTTCCCATTGAGAGGGTGGAGTTCCTATATTATGAAGACGTACAGTAATTTTAGACTGATTTCCTACAATAAAAGTATTTCCTTCCGGATGCACGGTTGCAGACCAAGAAGAAGATTTCTCTGCAACTAATTTTTTAGGCGACGAAGGATTGTAGATAGGTATTTGCTTTAAATACTGGAAATCTTCACTCAGATTACTCATCATCGGAGTATAAGCTCTTACAAAATAAATATCTTCACTCAAACTTTCGGGAATCTGAAAACTTCCTTGAACAACTCCGTTAAAAATTGGGAATCGTTTTCTCAGAATCTGCTTTTTATTTTTATCATAAAGTTCAATAAAAAAGTTGGTTGAAAGCTCTGATATGGTAAAGTTTCTGAAAACCATCGCATTAAACCATAATGTCTCACCAGAAAGATACAAGTCTTTATCCGTAAGGATGTAAATATTTTCCTGTGGAAGATTTTCGTTAATATATTGAAGCGCCTTATCGGCAGATTGTTGTGAATGGATGTGGCTGAAAGATGCCAAAACAAAACAGAATGTAATTATTCTTTTCATGTTCTACTACATTAATATTATGCAAATTAAGTAAAAACTGTTTATAGGATAAAATATTTAATATACTTTATGATTTAATAATTTATCAGAGATGTTTTCAAGTAATTTTATAATTGACAAAATTATTTATATAGAATGTTTTAGCTTATTAAATATGATTTAATCCTTGTTTTTTAACTGTTTTAAAAATATTTAATCTCATACTTTGTTGTACCGTAGGCTGTTGTCAATTGATGAATTATTTGTTGGAATGATGCCTAAAATGAAATTCATTCATTATGAATTTGTTAATTAATAAATATAGATGATGATTAATTGATTAAAAATCACTAATTTCGCACCCGTAAAAATCATTCATGCAAAACATTAGAAATATTGCGATTATCGCACACGTTGACCACGGTAAAACTACTTTGGTTGATAAGATTATTCATGCTACAAACATTTTCAGAGAAAATCAGGAAAGTGGAGAATTAATAATGGATAACAACGATCTTGAAAGAGAAAGAGGAATTACCATTTTATCAAAAAATATTTCTGTTACTTATAAAGATACAAAAATTAACGTTATCGATACTCCTGGTCACGCCGATTTTGGTGGTGAAGTAGAAAGAGTATTGAAAATGGCAGACGGTGTGGTTTTGTTGGTAGATGCGTTCGAAGGACCAATGCCACAGACAAGATTCGTACTTCAAAAAGCTTTGGATCTTGGTTTGAGACCTTTAGTTGTTATCAATAAAGTTGATAAACCAAACTGTCGTCCTGAAGAAGTTCATGATAAAGTATTTGATTTGTTCTTTGCACTTGATGCTACAGAAGAGCAGTTGGATTTCCCAACTTTCTACGGTTCATCTAAACAAGGATGGTTCAACACTTCATTAGAGCAAACAGACAATATTTTCCCATTACTAGACGGTATTTTAGAATATGTTCCTGAACCGAAAGTAGAGGAAGGTAGCTTACAAATGCAAATCGTTTCTCTTGATTTCTCTTCTTTCTTAGGAAGAATTGCAATCGGAAAAGTAATCAGAGGGGAAATTAAAGAATCTCAATGGATTGGTTTAGCGCAAGCTGACGGAAAAATTGTAAAAGGAAAAGTAAAAGAATTGTACGTTTTCGAAGGTCTTGGTAAGAAGAAAGTAACCGAAGTAAAAGCTGGAGATATCTGTGCTGTGGTAGGTTTTGATGCTTTCCAGATTGGAGACTCTTTCGTAGATCTTGAAAATCCTGAGCCATTAGAAAGAACTGCAATTGATGAGCCTACGTTGAATATGACGTTCTCTATCAACAATTCACCTTTCTTTGGTAAAGATGGTAAATTCGTAACTTCTAATCACTTGAAAGAGAGATTATATAAAGAATTAGAGAAAAACTTAGCATTAAGAGTTGAGCAAACTGGTGATGCAAACACATTCTTAGTATTCGGTAGAGGTATTCTTCACTTGTCAGTTTTAATTGAAACAATGAGAAGAGAAGGGTATGAAATGACTATTGGTCAGCCACAGGTTATTTTGAGAGAAGGTGAAAATGGTGAGAAGTTGGAGCCTTATGAATCTTTGGTTGTAGACGTTCCTGAAGAATTTGCTTCAAGAGTAATCGATTTGGCAACTCAGAGAAAAGGTGACCTTCACATTATGGAAACTAAAGGTGAGATGCAACATATGGAATTCGAAATTCCTTCAAGAGGATTAATCGGATTGCGTTCTCAGATGTTGACGGCTACTGCTGGTGAAGCTATTATGGCACACCGTTTCACAGAATACAAACCTTACAAAGGAGCAATTCCTGGAAGAAGTAATGGTGTTTTGGTAAGCAAAGGTCAAGGTCCAGCAACTGAATATTCTATCGCTAAACTACAAGATAGAGGTAAGTTCTATGTTGATCCGGGCGAGGAAATCTACGCAGGAATGGTAATTGGTGAGCAAAACAAGCCAGGTGACTTAGTAATCAATATTGTAGAAGCTAAGCAGTTGAATAACATGAGAGCTTCAGGAAAAGATAAAGATACTGGTGTTGCACCAAAAATCTTATTCTCACTAGAAGAATGTATGGAATATATCCAGGCTGATGAAGCGATTGAGGTTACTCCAAACTTTATCCGTATGAGAAAGAAAATACTTTCTGAAGAAGAAAGAAGAAGAATCGAAAGAGGAGCGAAAGCATAATCTTAAATTCTTAAATAGATATAAAGCCTCGATTTTTCGGGGCTTTTTTTGTATTGTGAAGTGATTATAAATCCTGTGATAGAATGATATAATGAATGCGAAACTATTATTTATATTATTAATTAACACTTCTTTAATTTATAAACGTTTATCAAGTTTATTATTTATTTAAAAATCATTTTTTTGTGATTTGTTATTGATTTTTTTATGTATTTTTATTTAAAATACAATACGATGAAAAAATATTTACTTTTAAGCAGTTTAATAGGCTTCTTTGGTGCTTCCAACGCGCAAATTCAGTTACAAAGAGATTCTTCTTTCGGGAATAATGGAATATTTACTTATAATCAGGGAAATGGATATGGAGTTGAAATTTTTATACAAGATGATAATTCATTACTGATAACAAACAACAAGGCGGATATGATTTCGAATAGATATGTTGTAAAAATCAGTTCAAATGGAATTTTAGATAATAGTTTCGCTCAAAATGGCTACCTTCAATTAGATAACAGTTCTGATACTTTTCATACACTTCTACAAGGTAACGGAGGTAAATTTTACATTAACTATGCTGATCCTTATACCTCTCCTATAAATAATCGTATTATTAGTTACAATGCAAACGGAACCGTTAATAGTAGTTTTTCTAATAATGGAATTTTAGCATATAATTTTAGTATTATAGAAGGTTATTTTACTTCAACTGAAGACGGAGGTTTGTTACTCATAAAAAATGATGGGTTTACAAAATATCTGCAAACCGGTAACTTTGATTCGGCAGTGGGTACTAATGGTTTAGTGACATCTAATAATAGCAATTATCCGTTAGAACCAACAGTAATGAAGGGCAATAAATTGTTTTTTGATAATTTTGGTGGCACAGCGAGAATAGATGCACATACATCAAGTATTGTAGAAAAAGAAGCACCTTCAATTTACTCGAATCCAATTGCTCTTTATGAAAACTACAGAACAAAAGTGAAAAATAATTACAGCCTGTATTATTTTAGATTTACTTCAGACCCTTTTAATACACCCAATTTCACAGGAATAAGATTGATGAAAACGGATGAAAATCTTAATGCATCTTCTTTTGGAAGTAATTCGCATATCAATTTGCCTATTAATCCTAATGTTTATAACAGCAATAGTACAGATGTAATTTATACGCCCAACGGAAATTATTTGATATTTGGAGTTCCACAGACATTTGGTCCATATAATTTTTTAGCATATGATGAAAATGGAAATCAGATTAATGTAAATTCTCAACAGTTTTTTACTGACTCAGGAATTCCCCCATATTTATCTTATGTTAATCTTTATAGTAAAGGTGATGCAATTTTTATGGTTGGTGTAACTAGCAATAATGTCTCTGTGATAAAATATAATATTATCGAAAATCAGCCGACTTTAAGTACAACTGAAAATAGTGCAGATGATACAATTGTAGTTAATAATCCATTTGGTAATTCAATAATTGCTAAAGATGAAAAAAAATCAATACTAAAAATGGATTTATACAGCTATTCTGGTACATTAATATTATCAACAAATAAAAAAGAAATGTCTACTTTAAATATTCCAAAAGGAAGTTATATTTTAAAAATAACCACGAAAACAGGTGTGGTAAATAAAAAACTTATCAAAGTAGATTAATTGAATATTTAAATTTACTCTAAGAGCCTGTTTAAGTTTTACTAATTTAAATTCTGTATGATTGGCTTTTGATTTTTTTTAATCATTTTTTATATAATTTTCTCAGATTGCACAGATTTAGCAGATTAAAAGGAGAGGTATTAATCTGCTAAATCAGCAAAATCTGCGAGATAAATTATTTTCATTTAAATCTAAACATTCTAAGTAAACTTTTATACTATTTAATTACAAAGCTTTTTCTGCATTTTTTTGTTTTAACTAAATTTTACATTCTAAGATTTTTGAAATGATTTTTATATCATTAGTTTTGTGTTTTAACAATTCAGAACCCCCTTCTTGGTATCATCTATGAGAATATCTACAATAAAATTAGTCTGCATATTAGGAATGTTTGCATCTTTCAGTACGTCGTGTGCGGTGAGAGAAGTTTCCCCAAAACCAAAGGCAACAAAAAACACAAAACCTTCAAAGAGCGATATAAAAACTCCGGATCCAAAATCTGTTCCTCCGATTGCAACGACCATTGATAATGACTTTAAAGTTAATCTTCCAGCCATCAAAAGAGAATTTCGTGGGGTATGGATTGCAAGTGTTGCCAACATCAACTGGCCTTCAAGGAATAATCTTTCTGTAGAACAGCAAAAAGCTGAAGCTATTAATATGTTGAATATGCTTCAGGAAAATAATTTTAATGCGGTAATATTTCAAGCTCGACCTTCTGCAGATGCTTTATATACAAGCGAATTGGAACCATGGTCCTATTTTCTGACCGGAAAAACGGGTGAGCCACCATATCCGAATTATGACCCTCTGCAGTTTTGGATTGAAGAATCTCACAAACGAGGAATGGAACTTCACGTCTGGTTAAATCCCTACAGAGCACATCATTCGAATGGGGGAGCGGTTACCAGCCAGTCGATGGCTAATAAACTTTCAGATATCACGATTAAACTGAAAAACGGAATGTATTGGTTTGACCCAGCAAATCCTCGAACTCAAGGTCACGTTTCGAATGTGGTAAAAGATATTGTGAAAAGATATGATATCGATGCGATACATTTTGATGATTATTTTTATCCTTACGCAACGTATAATAGAGGTGCCGATTTTCCAGATAATGCGAGTTGGAGTGAGTATCAAAAATCTGGCGGTACACTTTCAAGACCAGATTGGAGAAGAGACCAAGTGAATAAATTTGTAGAAAGAATTTACAAAGAAATTCATGCTGAAAAAAGTTATGTAAAATTCGGAATCAGTCCGTTTGGAATCTGGAAACCTGGTTATCCTGAAGGAATTGTGGGTTCTTCGCAATATGACGAATTGTTTGCTGATGCAAAATTATGGCTAAATAAAGGTTGGGTAGATTATTTCTCTCCACAATTGTATTGGCCGATAGAATCTAAAGGACAACCTTTTGCTTCATTATTAAACTGGTGGAAATCTGAAAATACGATGAATCGCCATCTTTGGCCAGGTTTAAATACGGTTGAAGTGAAAGTTTCTGACAGACCCAACGAAATAAAAAGTCAGGTAGAATTATCTAGACAAATTCTCAATGCTGATGCTGCAGGGGAAGTGCACTGGAGTATTGCCGGTTTAACGAAAAACTCAAATATGCTTCCGACTTTGAAAAACGGACCATATAAAGAAAAAGCATTAACACCTAAAAGTCCGTGGATTAAAGCTATTCCTTTACAGAAACCAGATTTGTTTGTAAAAGACAACGGAAGTTCTATACAGACAAGTTGGAGTACCAAAAATATAGGAAATGTTTTCCAATGGGTGCTTTTCACTCAATACAACGGCGTTTGGGAAACTGAAATTCTTACTTTAGACCAATTAACAAAAGAAATTCCTAAATTTAAAGATGGTAAAACTTTAAATGCCATTGCCATAAAAGCAATTGACCGTTTAGGAAATGAAAGCGATTATATGGCGAAGAAGGTAAAATAGTTATTTGATGGTGTGGATTTGAATGAAAGTTTTTCAATTTAAAATTCACACGGCTAAGTTTGAAAAATTACACGGGTAACTTAAACAAATAAGACATCTTAATTCTAGAATTAAGACGTCTTATTTGTTTACAGAATATATTTACACAAAGAAAGACGCAAATTTTGCGTCTTTCTATTTATCTAAGATTTTGAAATTTATCCTATCTCAATACCATTCTCAACATTGCTGTCATCAGGCGTTACGAAAGATAATTTTCCGTCTGGTTTGGTCGTTAATAAAAACATTCCCTGAGATTCTATCCCTCTGATTTTTCTTGGGGCAAGATTTAATAAAAGCATGACTTGTTTTCCTACTAATTCTTCCGGAGAAAAACTTTCTGCAACACCAGAAACGACTGTTCTTACATCAACACCAGTATCAACTGTGAATTTTAAAAGCTTGTCTGCTTTTTCTACTTTTTCAGCAGTAAGAATAGTTGCTGTTCTTAAGTCGATTTTTGTAAAATCATCAAATTGAATTTCCTCTTTCATAGGATTGGCGTTAGGATTTGTTTTCTTATTATTTTGTTTAGTGTCTTCCAATTTCTGGATTTGAGCTTCGATAACATCATCTTCGATTTTTGAGAAAAGAAGAGACGATTCGTTGATTTGGTGACCAGTTTCAATTAAAACAGATTTTGTTTCAATATCTTTCCAGTCTGATTTTTGAACATTAAACATGGTCAATAATTTCTCAGAACTGAAAGGCATAAACGGTTCACATAACTGAGCCAAAGCAACAGCAATCTGAGCTCCAACAAATAAAGATTGCGCTGCTTTTTCAGGATTATCTTTAATCGTTTTCCAAGGCTCTTCAGCTTGAAGATATTGGTTTCCGAATCTTGCTAAATTCATCAAAGCGGTTAAAGAATTTCTGAATTCATAGTTTTCTAAGAAACCAGAAATTTCTTTTGCTGATTTATTAATTTCTGCTAATTCAGGAGCATTTACATCACCTTGAGGAACAATTCCATCATAATATTTATGAATTAAAACAGCAACTCTATTGATGAAGTTTCCAAAAATTCCAACTAATTCAGAATTGTTTTTCGTCTGAAAATCTTTCCAGGTAAAGTTATTATCCTTTGTTTCAGGAGCTGAAGACAATAAAGCGTATCTCAAAACATCCTGCTGTCCTGGGAAATCCTGAACATATTCATGCGCCCAAACTGCCCAGTTTCTTGAAGTTGAAATTTTATCGTTTTCAAGATTCAAAAATTCAAATGCGGGAACATTTGTTGGCATTTTGTAGTCTCCGTGAGCCTTCATCATCGCAGGGAAAATAATACAGTGGAACACAATATTATCTTTTCCGATAAAGTGAACTAAATCAGAGTTTTCACTTTGCCAGTAATCCTTCCAATCTTTTCCGTTTTTCGCAGCCCATTCTTTAGTGAAAGAAATGTAACCTATCGGTGCATCAAACCAAACGTAAAGTACTTTTCCTTCTGCATTCGGAAGTGGAACAGGAACGCCCCAGTTCAAATCTCTGGTCATTGCGCGAGGTTTCAAACCGTCATTTAACCAAGATTTTACTTGTCCGTAAACGTTAGGTTTCCAGTCATCCTTGTGACCTTCAATAATCCATTCGTTCAGGAAATCTTCATATTCATTTAAAGGTAAATACCAGTTTTTTGTTTCTTTTAAAATAGGAACATTTCCGCTCAACATTGATTTTGGATTAATCAATTCTGAAGGTGAAAGGGTAGAACCGCATTTTTCACATTGGTCTCCGTAAGCGTTGTCATTACCACAATTAGGGCAAGTTCCTACAATATATCGGTCTGCCAAGAATTCTCCTGCCTGTTCATCAAAATATTGCTCAGACATTTCTTCCGTAAATTTCCCTTTTTCATGCAGCACTTTAAAGAAATCCTGACTCGTCTCACGATGATTTTGTGAAGTCGTTCTAGAATATTCATCAAAAGAAATTCCCAAGTCTGAGAATGATTTTTTAATGATTTCGTGGTATTTATCGACGATATCTTGTGGTGTAACGCCTTCTTTTTTAGCTCTTATGGTAATTGGAATTCCGTGCTCATCGCTTCCGCAGATAAACGCCACATCTTTTCCTGACCTTCTCTGAAATCTAGCATAAACATCTGCAGGAATGTAAACTCCCGCCAAATGCCCAATATGAACAGGCCCGTTTGCATAAGGCAAAGCTGCCGTAATCATCTTTTTGTTTGACATTTATAGTATAGTTTTAAGTCTGCAAAGATAAAGATAATCTGCCAAAATTGCAGAATTGAATGGTGTAATAATTCGATGTGATTTTTTTGTTTTAATTTTATAGGCCTTAAAACTAAAAATTTTAGGGATTTTTCTTTTAAATGATTTTTAATGAAGCTGATTACTAAAATTTTTACCAAGCAAAATACTTTTCTTCTGTTGCTTGTTGTCATGGTTGTGCTTGCGAAACTGATTCCTTTTCAATCATCATACAGCCAATATTTTAATCTTTCTGCGTTTATCGATTGGGGAATTGCTGGGATTTTTCTTTTGTATGGGTTAAAATTAAATTTAAAAGAAGTTGTAAAAGATGTGTCCAACTGGAAATTACATTTGCTGATTCAGTCTGGAACTTTTATCATTTTTCCTTTATTAGTTTTGATTTTTTATCCGTTTATAAAAGATTCGGAGTATTACAATATTTGGCTTTCTGTATTTTTCCTGGCGAGCTTACCCTCAACGGTTTCTTCGTCTGTCGTAATGGTTTCTATTGCCAAGGGAAATGTAACGTCTGCAATCTTTAATGCCTCGATTTCAGGTTTGATTGGGATTATTATGACACCACTTTTAATGAGTTTTTTCTTAGTTTCAAACTCATCTTCGGGAAATCAGACTGAAATTATTCAACAACTTTTAATTAAAGTTTTATTACCGATAATTTTAGGTGTTTTACTAAATCCGGTTTTCAAAAAATGGGTTACAAAATATTCCAAAATCTTTGCAGAATTTGATAGGTTGATTATTTTATTAATTGTTTATGAAAGCTTTTCAGGGGCGTTTATAGAAAATATTTTCGCTTCAGTTCCGTCTGCGGTATTTTTAATTTTAGCTTTGAGTGTGATTTTTCTCTTCTTTTCAGTCTATTATATTCTTAAAATACTAGCTGAGAAAATGAATTTTAAACCGAAAGAAGTCATTACGGCTACTTTTTGCGGCTCCAAAAAATCATTGGTTCACGGAAGTTTATTTCTTTTGGTTTTAGGAATTCCTGATGAACAAAAAGTCTTGTTTCTGCTTCCTGTAATGGTTTATCACAGCTTTCAATTGTTTTATGTGAGTTGGTTGGCCAATAAAATTGCAAAACGTATGGAAATTGTTGATTCTAAAATTTAATTATATTTAAAAATGACAAATTTAATTTCAAAAGCGGTTGTATTATCGGTATTTGTTTCTTTTTCAATGATGAAATCTCAATCGATAAAAGAAATTTTAAATCAAAATGGCTCATTCAGAAAAGACACTATATTTTCTATTAAAAGCGAATCAAAAGAAACTTATTTGCCGGTTACAATTGTAAAAGGAAAAGAAAAAGGCCCCGTTTTTACGATTGTTGCAGGAATTCATGGGTATGAATATCCACCGATTATTGCTGTTCAGGAATTGCTAAAAGAAATTCAGCCAGAAAATATAAAAGGAAGTTTAATCATCATTCCGATTGCTAATGTGGAGTCTTTTCAAAAAAGAACACCTTTTATTAATCCTTTAGACCAGAAAAATTTGAATACGGCTTTTCCAGGGTTGTCAAACGGAACTCCGACTGACCAGATTGCTCATTTAATTACGAAAGAAATTATTCCTAATTCAACGATATTTTTAGATATTCACGGCGGAGATGCGAGTGAAGATTTGCTACCTTTTGTTTGCTATTACAACAGAAAAGACGCCGCTGAAAATACTAAAAAAGCTCACGAATTATCTATAAAATCACGAATTAAGTATGTGGTTTCTTATCCTTATACATTAAAATCAACCGACCAGTCTAAATACGCGTTTAAAGAAGCTACTCAACAGGGAATTACAGCTTTGAGTATTGAAGCCGGAAAGTTAGGAACAGTTCAGAAAGAGAATGTAGATTTGATTAAAACTGCGATATACAATATGCTTGAACACTCAGGAAATTATATAATGAGAAAATCAAAAGCTGTTACTAAAAAAGCAACTGTTCTTCTTAATCAACAGGATTATATCAGAGTTCCTGAAAACGGAATTTTCTACAGCAATTTAAAAAGTGGAGATAAGGTAAAAAAGAACCAAATTTTAGGCTATATTACCGACGAATTTGGAAATAAAAAACAAGACATCGTCTCGCAAACTGACGGAATTATTTTATACAAAGTAGGAACCCCACCTGTAAACAAAGGAGAAACTCTTTTTTGTATAGGCTATAATGAATTGTAATTGCGATTTTCGCTGAGTGAAACGCCTTTGCGAACGAAAAATATTCTCAATTAAATAAAAACTTTGCGACCTTAACGTTAAAATTCAACATCATAAAGTACATAATACAATTTTAATAATAATGAAAAAAACAAAACTTCTTTTTGTCTTAGTAATTTTACTCTTTACTTTTTCAAGCTTTTCAGCACAATCTAAAGATTCAAAATTTGAAAACGAAAAAACAGCAATTTCAAAAATGCTCGATGACTTTAATGTTGCTGCTGCGAATTCAGAATTTGAAAAATACTTCAATTATTTTGCAGATGAATCTACGTTTATAGGAACCGATGCTACTGAAATCTGGAATAAGCAAGAATTTAAAACCTGGGCAAAGCCTTATTTTGATAAAAAGAAAACCTGGAATTTTACTTCTGTGAAAAGAAATATTTATTTCAGCAAAGACGGAAAGCTGGCTTGGTTTGATGAGTTGCTCGACACACAAATGAAAATCTGCCGTGGTTCTGGAGTTGTAGAAAAAATCAACGGGCAATGGAAGGTAAAACAATATGTGCTTTCGATGACGGTTCCAAATGATGTGGTTGATAAAGTAGTTGCTGAAAAAGCAGCAATGGAAGATGATATTTTAACGGAATTAAAAAATAACAAAAAATAAATTATTTGTCGGATTAGGATTAATAATTTCATCAATAGGAGCGGGCTTTAGTCCGCTTTTTATGTTTTAAGGAAGATGGGCTTTAGTCAAAACTTATAATAAATGTGCAGCATTAAAATTCACTTCTAAGA
Source organism: Chryseobacterium turcicum (assembly GCF_021010565.1). NCBI lineage: Bacteria > Pseudomonadati > Bacteroidota > Flavobacteriia > Flavobacteriales > Weeksellaceae > Chryseobacterium > Chryseobacterium turcicum. The sequence goes on along the minus strand of NZ_JAJNAY010000001.1, from coordinate 2,790,743 downwards.
AAATTGACGATTCACTATTCACAAAAATCCTTTCTTACCTTACATCAACATTTCCGAAACCTGCAAGCTGTACATTTGTACCATAATAAAATAGCAAATAAATAATAAAGATATGAAAACAGTTTATCACAAAGCAGATACAAGAGGTCACGCCAATCACGGTTGGTTAAATTCTTACCATACATTCAGTTTTGCAGGCTATCAAAACCCTGAAAGAATGAGTTTTGGAGCTTTAAGAGTTTTAAATGATGATACGGTTTCTCAAGGAATGGGTTTCGGAACACATCCACACAGAGATATGGAAATTATTTCAATTCCATTAGAAGGAGATTTAGAGCATAAAGATTCTATGGGAACCACTGCAGTAATCAGAAAAGGAGAAATTCAGGTAATGAGCGCCGGAACAGGAGTTCAGCACAGTGAATACAATAAAAATAAAGACGAAGAAGTAAAGTTTTTACAAATCTGGGTTTTCCCAAGAGAAGTTGGTGTTGAGCCAAGATACGACCAAATAAGCATTACAGACGGAGCAAAAGAAAATGGCTTTCAACAGATTCTATCCCCTAATAAAAACGATGCCGGAGTTTGGATTCATCAGGATGCATGGTTTAATTTAGCTAAATTCACCAAAGGAAACGGTAAAAACTACATGCTTAACAAAAAAGGAAATGGCGTTTATGCATTTGTTTTAAAAGGAAGTGCAAAAATTGGTGACAGAGTTTTAGGAGAAAGAGACGGTTTAGGAATTTGGGATACTCAAAGTTTCAACATCGAAGCAACAGAAGATATCGAAATCCTTTTAATGGAAGTTCCTATGGAATTACCAGCTTATCTGAAATAAACTCTTAATTTTGCACAATCAAAATTTCTACTCAAAAATTCCCCTCCATTGGAGGGGTGGCGAAAAATCTTCGATTTTTTGACGGGGTGGTTTATGCACAGCAAGAATAAAACAAATAAAAATCAGACAAATTTTAAATTATACAATGAAAATTTTAGCAATTGCAGGAAGTAATTCCGACACATCAATCAATAAATTATTAGTTTCTTACGCAGCTTCATTAATCGAAAATACAGAAGTAGAAATCGTAGATATGAACGATTTTGAAATGCCAATCTACAAACACCAGCGTGAAGTAGAAAGTGGAGTTCCTCAGGAAGCTAAAAACTTTGCTGAAAAAATTGATGCGGCAGATATTCTTTTGGTTTCTTTATCAGAGCACAACGGAACGTATTCTACAGCATTCAAAAATGTTTTCGACTGGACTTCAAGAATTAAAGACAGAGCAGTTTGGAACAAAAAACCAATGCTACTAATGGCTACAGCTCCTGGTGGAAGAGGTGGTTTGGGAGTTTTGGAAGCTGCAGAAAAACGTTTTCCTTTACACGGAGGGAATATTATCGATACTTTCACGCTTCCCTTCTTTAATGATAACTTCGATAGAGAAAATAATAAAATCTCTAACATCGAAAAAGACAGTGAGTTACAAGAAAAATTAAATAAGATTTCGGCTGTTGAAATAATCTTAGAAAATAGCATTTGAAAATTAATATAAAATTAATATCTTTGCAAAAAGAAAAAGTAATGAATATTCAGACCACTTTTAAAGAATGTTTCTCCGAAAAAGGGAAAATTGTGGACTCTGAAATTCTGACATAAAATAACGGCCGATAATCTACCAAGATTGTCGGCTTTTTTGTTTTCTAAAATTGATATAAAAGTAAAAATAAAATGTACCAATTTATCAATGTAACAGTTTACCAATTTTAAACATTGTTACATTATTACATTGATACATTGCTAAATTATAAAACATGAGCAACACGTACAAATCTGCAGGAGTAGACAAAGAAGAAGGTTACAAAACCGTTGACAAAATCAAAAAAGCGGTGGGCGAAACTCACAATTCTAATGTTTTGAATCATTTAGGAAGCTTTGGAGCTTTCTATGAGATTGGAGGTTATAAAAATCCAGTGTTAGTTTCAGGAACTGATGGCGTTGGGACTAAACTAAAAGTAGCTTTAGACTCAAAGAAATACGACTCTATCGGGGTTGACTGTTTCGCAATGTGTGCCAATGATATTCTTTGTCATGGTGCAAAACCATTGTTTTTCTTAGATTACTTGGCTTGCGGAAAATTAGATTCTGAAATTGCTGCAGAAATCGTTTTAGGAATGGTAGAAGCTTGTAAAGACAATAACTGTGCGCTTATCGGTGGTGAAACTGCTGAAATGCCGGGAATGTACAAGCCGGGAGACTATGATGTTGCCGGATTCTGCGTAGGAATTGTTGAGAAAGACCAGATTATTGATGGTTCAAAAATTAAACCAGGAGATAAAATTATTGCTTTACCAAGTTCAGGTTTCCACTCAAACGGATTTTCTTTAGTAAGAAAAGTATTCCCAGATTTCAACGAAGAATTTGAAGGAAAGCCTTTGTACGAAACACTTTTAGTTCCTACAAGATTGTATTATAAAGATATTCACAAGGTAATCGAAGAAGTAAAAGTTGCAGGTATCGCTCACATTACGGGAGGTGGTTTGTACGAAAATATTCCAAGAATTATCGGTGACGGATTATGTGCTTCAATTGATGCTTCAAAAATCCAGATTCCAAGTATCATGGTGGAATTAGAAAAAAGAGGTGGAGTAGCTCATGAAGAGATGTTCGGAACTTTCAACATGGGAGTAGGAATGATTGTAGTGGTAGATGCAGAACATGCTGAGAAAGTGTTGCACCTTCTTGATGATGCTTACGAAATCGGAGAAATCACAGAAGGAAGCGAGAAAATAGATTTGAAATTTTAGAAGCTTAATCCCGCTTTCCGCTATATCTTTTTCGCCATCGCTTTTTTACAAAGCATTTCAGAAAAAGGATGTCGCTGCAATCGGGGCTAGTTAATAATATAGAAAGCCTTGTCAAGGTTTCAAACCTTGACAAGGATTACAAAACAGAAGGAAGTGAAAAAACACTTCTTTCAATATAACAATCTACCAATGTATCAGTTTACCAATTTTAAGTATTGCTACATTGTTAAACTGATATAGTGTTACATTAATTTATGAAAAACTTAGTAATACTCGTTTCAGGTTCAGGAAGTAATCTTCAGCGAATTATCGATACCATTGATAGCGGAGAAATCCAAAATGCAAAAGTATCTTTAGTAGTTGCCGACAGAGAATGTTTCGGATTAGAAAGAGCGAAAAATCACAACATAGAAAATGTTTTGATTCCGAGAGGAAAAAACTTCAGCAGCGAATTGAGTAAAATCATTCCGGAAAATACAGATTTAATTGTACTGGCAGGATTTTTATCTATTCTAAAACCTGAGTTTTGTGAAAACTGGGTTGGGAAAATAATTAATATTCATCCAGCTTTGCTTCCAAAATTTGGAGGAAAAGGAATGTGGGGACATCATGTGCATAATGCGGTGATTGAAGCTAAAGAAAAAGAAAGCGGAGCAACTGTACATTTTGTAACTCCCGGGATTGACGAAGGAGAAGCGATTCTTCAAAAATCATTCGAAGTTACAGAAAAGGATACTCCCGAAACCGTTGCTGAAAAAGTTCACAAAATTGAATATGAAATTTTTCCAATAGCAATTAATAAAGTACTAAATAATGTACCAATCTAGTAATGTAACAATTTACCAACTATAACGAATTGTTATATTGTTAAACTGATACATTGCTACATTAAAATAAAAGAAACACTTAGATAAAAAAAAAGAATTTCGAAAAAGTAAAAAATCTAAGTAAAAGTAAGATCGGAGGTGAAAGAACCGGTCTACAGTTTGAAATAACTGTAAAAAGTAAAAGTTGAAAAAGTCCCAATGGGGACAGCTTATTAAAGGATAGGATGAAAATCCTATTAAAAAAAGTAAAAAGAAGGGAAAACCGCAATCAATGCGGTTTCGACTTCAAAAAAAAATGAAAATCTATGAGCAAGAGAGTTTTGATCAGTGTTTCTGACAAAAGCGGATTAACAGAATTCGCACAGTTTTTGGAATCCCAAAATTATGAATTGATTTCTACTGGTGGGACTTTCAAACATTTGAAAGAGGCTGGTTTAAATCCAATTCAGATTGATGAAGTAACCGATTTTCCTGAGATGTTGGATGGAAGAGTGAAAACTTTACACCCAAAAGTTCACGGTGGTTTATTGGCAGTTCGTGCGAATGAAGAGCACATGAAAACCGTTCAGGAACACGGAATTGGTTTAATCGACATGGTTATCGTAAATCTTTACCCTTTCTTTGAAAATGTAAATAAAGATATTCCTCTTCACGAAAAGGTAGAATTTATCGATATCGGAGGTCCTTCAATGCTTCGTTCTGCTGCTAAAAACTTCGACTCTGTAACCGTGCTTACTGACGTTGAAGATTATGCGAAAGTGAAAATCGAAATGGAGGAGAATGGCGATACGCTTATCGAAACTCGTAAAAGATTGGCAGGAAAAGTATTCAATTTGACTTCTGCTTATGATGCAGCAATTTCAAGAATGCTTTTAGACGAAGAATATCCAACGTATTTAAGCGTTTCTTACAAAAAAGTTGCAGACCTTAGATACGGTGAAAACCCTCATCAGACTGCAGCTTATTATGCTTCTACTTTCGAAAATGGAGCGATGAAAGATTTCGAACAATTGGGAGGTAAGGAATTGTCTTTCAATAATCTTCGTGATATGGATCTTTGCTGGAAAGTTGTGACAGAATTTAAAGAAGAAATGGCTTGTTGTGCGGTAAAGCATTCTACACCTTGTGGAGTTGCTATCGGAACTTCAGCGTTGGAAACATATGCAAAAACTTTCGAATGTGATCCTGTTTCTATCTTTGGCGGAATTGTTGCAATGAACTACAAAATCGACGCAGCAACAGCGGAAGAATTAAACAAAACTTTCCTTGAGATTGTAATGGCTCCAGATTTTGATGAAGATGCTTTGGAAATTCTAAGAAAAAAGAAAAATTTAAGAATTATAAAAATCGTTAACCCAGTTTCAGACAAACAGACTTGGGTAAAGGTTGACGGTGGAATTTTAGTTCAGGATAACGACAGTATTTTCTCAGATGATATTAAAGTAGTTACAGAAACTCAACCAACAGAAGAGCAGAAAAAAGCATTATTATTCTCTCAGAGAGTCGTAAAATATGTAAAATCTAACGCAATCGTTGTATCAAACGGAATCCAGGCTTTCGGTATCGGAGGTGGACAGGTAAACAGAATCTGGGCAACGCAGCAAGCTATTGAAAGAGCAAAAGAAAAATTCACAGGAGACTTAGTTTTAGCTTCTGATGCGTTTTTCCCTTTCCGTGATGTAGTAGATTTCTGCGCTCAGGAAGGTATTACGGCAATTATTCAGCCGGGTGGAAGTGTAAAAGACCAAGACAGCATCGAAGCAGCCAATGAGCACAAAATTCCGATGATGTTTACTGGGATTAGACATTTTTTCCATTAATTAAAATAGAATTAAAAAATAATTTGGGATTGTATTTATAGCATTCAAAATTATATATTTGTACAATAGACTAGATAATAAATAAAGCATGAGAATATTAATCATAGGTGAAGGTGGAAGAGAATCTGCTTTGGCAGCAAAACTTCAGAAAGATTCTAGAGTGAGTCAAATGTTTTTTGCCAACGGAAACGCAACGACCGACAAAATAGGAAAAAATGTTCATTTATCAGAGATTAAAGAACTTAGAGATTTTGCAATTAAAGAGCAGGTAGACCTTACGATTGTAGGCCCAGAAGCTCCTCTTGTAGCTGGTTTGAAGGACGAGTTTAAGAAACATAATCTTAAAGTTTTTGGTCCTAATCAAAAAGTGGCAAGCTTAGAAGGTAGTAAAGCTTTTTCTAAGAAATTTATGCAGACCTATGATATCAAAACGGCAAAAGCAGTCGTGTTTGATTCTTATCCTGAAGCTAAAGAATATGTTCAAAAACAAGAATATCCTTTAGTAATCAAAGCGAGTGGTCTTGCTGGTGGAAAAGGAGTTGTTATCTGCGAAACTTTGGAGGAAGCAGAAGCTACGATTCACGATTTTATGATCAGAAGAATCTATGGTGATGCAGGAATCCGTTTGGTTATTGAAGAACATTTAGTAGGTTTTGAAGCTTCAATTATTGCATTCTCAAATGGCGAAAAAATATACCCATGTATTGCAGCTAAAGATTACAAAAAAGTAGGAAACGGCGATACAGGTCCTAATACAGGCGGAATGGGTTCAGTAGCTCCAAGCCCTGAATTCACCGAAGTACATTACGTAGATTTCGAAAATAATATTTTGAATCCTACCGTAAAAGGTCTTAAAGCTGAAGGTTTCACGTTCAAAGGAATGATTTTCTTCGGATTGATGATTACCAAAAACGGAACTTACTTATTAGAATACAACATGAGATTCGGAGATCCTGAAACTCAGGTTTTGATGGCGTTAATGGAGAATAATCTTCTTGATGTAATCAACGACTGTATGGACGGTAAAGAAATCAAACTTAAATTTAAAGACGAAAAAGCAGTTTGTCTTGTAATGTGTTCTGGAGGTTACCCTAGAAATATGGAAGTAGGTTTTGAAATCACTGGTGAAGAAAAAGTGAGACACAGTCAGCTTTTATACGCAGGTGCCATCAAAAAAGGAGATAAAGTAGTTTCAAACGGCGGTAGAGTTTTAAATATCGTTGCAACAGGAGCAACTTACGACGATGCTCGTAAAAAAGTGTACGAAGATGCAAGTCACGTACATTTCGATTACGGCTTCTACAGAGAAGACATCGGAAAGTTTTAAAATAAATCACGAAAAAAGATTTGGAGTAATCCAGGTCTTTTTTTGTAAAAGTTTCATCAATAGGATCGGGCTTTAGCCCGATTTCAAAAGTGAGATATGAAATTTGGCTTTAGCCAAAGCTTAAAAGATTAGTTTAAAAAATATATGAGTTAATTTAATTTTAATAAATGCATTTTTGTCATTCCGTAGGAATCTCTGCGGTAATGATAAAAAAATAAAGAGTTTAGATTCCTACGGAATGACAAACATTCTTTTAAAAATTTAAATAAATTGAAACTCATTAATTATCAATCATCATTTATCAATTATAAAAATGAACAACGGTATTATCATATTAGATTTCGGTTCTCAGTACAACCAGCTTATCGGAAGAAGAATCCGTGAGATGGGTGTTTATTCTGAAATTTTACCTTTCAATACACCATTAGAAACAATTTTAGAAAAGCAACCGAGAGGAATTATCCTTTCAGGTGGGCCAAGCTCTGTAAATGCAGAAAACGCTCATTTGGTTGAAAAAGAATTGTACGAGCAAGGAATTCCTGTTTTAGGAATTTGCTACGGAATGCAGCTTACAGCACATCTCTTAGGTGGAAAAGTACACAAAGGAGAAAAAGGAGAATACGGAAAAGCACATTTAGAAATCGTAAAAGAGTCTTCTTTATTAAAAGGAGTAACCAACAATTCTATTGTCTGGATGAGCCACTTTGACGAGGTTGGAGAATTGCCGGCAGGTTTTGAATTAAACGCAAAATCAGGAGTAATCGCTTCAATTTCTAATGAAGAGAAGAAAATCTATTGCGTACAGTTCCACCCGGAAGTTTCTCACACAGAAGAAGGAGGTAAAATGTTAGAAAATTTCGTGTTTCCAATCTGTAATGCAGAGAAAAACTGGAAATTGACCAACTATATCGAAAAAACAGTTGCCGAAATCAAAGAAAAAGTAGGTGATCAAAAAGTGATTCTTGGTCTTTCAGGAGGAGTAGATTCTTCTGTTGCAGCAGTTTTAATTCACAAAGCGATTGGTGATCAATTACAATGTATCTTTGTAGATACAGGATTGTTGAGAAAAGACGAAGACGTAAAAGTAATGGAAAACTATGGAGAACATTTCCATATGAACATTAAATTGGTTGATGCAAAAGAAAGATTCCTTTCAAAATTAGCAGGAGTTGATGATCCTGAAGCTAAAAGAAAAATCATTGGAAACGAATTTATTCATGTTTTCGACGAAGAATCTCACAAAATTGAAGGAGCAAAATTCTTAGCACAAGGAACGATTTACCCAGACGTTATCGAAAGTCAGTCTGTAAACGGACCTTCTGCAGTAATCAAATCTCACCACAACGTAGGCGGACTTCCTGAAGAAATGGAGTTTGAATTGTTGGAGCCTTTGAGAGAATTATTCAAAGACGAAGTAAGAAAAGTGGGTGAAGAATTAGGTATTCCTCATCACTTGGTACACAGACACCCTTTCCCTGGTCCAGGTTTAGGAATCAGAATTTTGGGCGCTGTAGATGAAGAAAAAGTAAAAATTCTTCAGGAAGCTGACGATATTTTTATCGAAGAATTGTATAAAAATGACTTGTACGATAAAGTTTCTCAGGCGTTTGTCGTTTTACTTCCTGTAAAATCTGTAGGAGTAATGGGTGACGAAAGAACGTACGAATACACAGCAGTAGTTCGTTCAGCAAACACCATCGACTTTATGACGGCAACTTGGAGCAGACTTCCTTACGAGTTTTTAGATACAGTTTCAAGCAGAATCATTAACGAAGTAAGAGGTATCAACAGAGTAGCATACGACATTTCAAGCAAACCACCTGCAACAATAGAGTGGGAGTAATCTTGATTTGAATTTTAAATATAAATCCTGCCTTTTGGTGGGATTTTTTGATTTATTTTTGTTTATAAAATTTTTGAAACTAATTGTCTATGAAAAATATTTTAATTGCAGCTATCTTACTGGTATTGTCTGCATGCAGTAAAAATCCCGAAATCAATGAAGTTATTAGCCAAAAGAAAATAATTACTGAGATTGATAAATTTATTGAAGATTCTAATGCTAAGAAAAAAGTGAAATTTATAATTGTGTCAGGATTTGAAAATCCTGAAAAAAAACAATTGGATTTACTGTTCACAAATCAAAAGCCTACAATCATTAATGATAATTCACCTAGAGTAAATGATGAAATTAAAAGTCAGAAATATGGTTATTTTAAGTATAAAGATTACGAATTTCTTGTAACTCAAAAATTGGAAAATATTTTTAAACTGAAATATGAGGATTTTGACCATATGAAAGAACATTTTATGGTAAAAGAACATGCTTTTACAAAGGAAGAAGCGATGAAAGAAAAATGGCGCACAATGTATATGAAATATAATACGGTAAAAGATTCTGTTGAATTTAGTAATATTTCTGAACTATCTTTACCAGATTATTCCAAGTAAAATTTAAATCCTGTCTTTTGGTGGGATTTTTTGTATATTTTAAAACAAATTTTACTACAATTTTATGAAAAATAATGTAGCAATGTTATTGTTATTTCTTTTGTCGTTAAAAGCGATTGCAAGTCCTCAATCGCCAGATTTAATTATTTATAAGAATGATACGATTCCAACTTATAATTTATTGATTGAAAGGTATCTCCGAGAAAAGTTCAATGATGATGAATTAGCAAAGTTTAGCTTTAAAGGAGAACTTATTCCTTTGTCATGTTGGCGTGGTTATCAAGGAGTTTATGAAGTTATTGATAATAAATTATACTTATCGGGAATGATTGATTGTGGAGGTTTGAGGAATAAACAAGACTTATTTAGTAATGAATCTTTAGCGAGAATGAGGAAATTAATAAATATTATGATAAAGATGAGTACCAGTTTTGTATAAAGAAAATTGAAAATAGTTTGGTTAATCTTAAATTTGATATTCTAAAAAATAGAGGTAAACCTATTTCTGAAGATGTATACATAGAAATAGAGCAGCAAGACAATGGTAAATTAAAAAATGAAACATATATATACAAGGAATAAAAAGGTCTAATTAAAATTACTTTTATTCAATATTTTCTACATTTGTCCTATGAAAATAGCATACCTCGGTCCACAAGCCAGTTTCACGCAATTAGCAGCATCGCAGATTTTCCCGACTGAAGAATTAGTTCCTCAATCGAGTATTTTAGATTGCTTTAATGCCGTGAAAAATAATGAAGTAGATAAAGCCGTAGTTCCTCTGGAAAATTCTATCGAAGGAACCGTTTCGATGACCCTTGATTATCTTTATGATTTTGAAGTTTTTATTGAGACAGAATTGGTAATGCCCATTGCGCATCATCTGATGATTCATCCTGACAACGAAACCTTTGAGAAAGTTATTTCTCATCCTCAAGCTTTGGCGCAGACTTTTCATTTCAGATACGAAAATTTTAAAGATATTCCTTCGCAGGATTACAGCTCTACAGCGGCTTCGGCAAAACTAGTTTCTGAAAACTCTCAGGAAAAATGGGCAGCAATTGCCAACCGATATTCTGCAAAACTGTATGGTTTAAAGATTATTCATGAAAATATTCAGGATTTTGAGCAGAATCATACCAAGTTTATTGTTATTTCAAAAACAAAGACAGCTTTAGATATTCCTCTTTCAAAAATTTCGGAAAAAACGTCTTTAATCATTACTCTTCCTGAAGATCACGCAGGAGGTCTTCATCAGGTACTTTCTGTTTTTGCATGGCGAAAAATGAACCTCTCTAAAATCGAAAGCAGAACCTTAAAAACCGGTTTGGGAAATTATTTTTTCTTCATCAATGTAGCAAGCGAATGGCACAATGTACTTTCTCAAAATGCAATCGATGAGATTATTGCGCTAGGTTCTAATGTGAAATTTTTAGGACATTATAATGAATATGTTGTGGAGGAATAGAATTTTTTAGAATATCTAAAATTAATGATAACTTAGTTTTAACGGCTTATTTGTCATTCTGTAAGAATCTAAGCTGCTTTATTTTTAGTATGTTGAGTTTCCTACGGAATGACAAAGTGCCACCAATTCTAATATTATGATTAAAAAAAATATTTGTAATCTGAATAAATGAAAATAATTTATTCCAGAATTTTCATCCTGATTTTTTATAGAATAATCGCTAAAATTTGTGTAATTTACCTATCCAAAATTTTCACAAATGATAGATGAATTAAAATCTAAAACCAGTATTAATGACCAAGTTAAATATGTTGCCAAACTTCTAAGTCGGGCTACATTAAGTTTTCTCAAAATCAATATTATCGGGCAAATTTCTATTGCTATTTTAGGAATTACCACAATCGTCATTATCATCGCGCAAACTTTTAATAATGGTGGTGGTCCGGTTCATGCAAACGGACAAGCAGCGATTTTAGTGCTATTTGCAGCGAGACCTATTGCTTTCGGACTATCTATGGTCAGTATTTTTGCAGCGCCATTTCTTTTATTTACACTCGGAAATAAATATGTGATGCTTCGTACCATCAACAGGCTTATTGCTGATAAAGGGGAAGAAATGCTTTTTCCTATGATTGACCGAATTTTAAATAAAGTAAAAGCCAATCAGCCTCAGTTGTTTCAAAAAGGAACAGATAAAGCTAAGCTGCAACTGAAAATTTTACAGGAAATAAGAGATTCTAAAGAAAATAAATGGTTCAAAAAAATTATCAGCTACGGTTTTAAAAAAGTTGAGCTTAATGAATTCGATTTTAAAGATGAAAATATAAGTTTTACCGAGATTTTAAAAGATAAAATAATCGATAAGCTGAAAGATATTTCCGAGCCAAGCCGACTGTTTTTCTATCTTATTTTAGGTTGGCAAGCTTTGATTTTGTTGTTGACGGTTTTTAAGGTTATTTAAATATAAATGAATAAGAGAATTATACAAAAGAAAGATAAATTTATAATTTTTAAAAGAATATTAGTGGTATTAATTCTTTTGTTTTTTTCAAAAGAGTTAATGATTTATCAACCAATTTTAAATTTATTTGAAACGCAAAAAGTTATTGCAAAAATCATCAATGAAAAAAATGGAATGAGAAAATCTCATTTAACTGGTGATTTTGTTTATTCTTATAGTTTTGAATATCAGGGTAAAGAATACAAAAACGAAAGTGACAATGAAAATTTTCTCATTGGGGAAGAACTTACAGTCGAGTTTAATCCAACATTTCCTTTTATAAATAGAATTTATAAATCTAGATTTACTGAATAAATTTTAATATCATTCTAAGTAAATATTTTTTGAATCCTTTTATAAGGAACAATTTTTGAACGTACTTTGTAACTCAATTTACTCTCACAATAATATGTTCGACAAACAGCAGCGAAAACTCAAGAGATCAGCAAAACTAATTTCCGTTTTAAGTAAATACGGATTCAAAGATATGATTGCCAGAATGGGCAAGAAACCGGAAGAAAATTTTGCTCAATCTGATGAAGTGATTTCAAAAGGTACGGTTTATGAAAGAATTCGTCTCGCTTTGGAAGAATTAGGGCCTACTTTTGTGAAACTCGGACAAACATTCAGTAATCGTGAAGATTTACTTCCACCGGAACTTATTCAGGAACTTCAAAAACTTCAGGATAGAGTAGAAGTCGTGGAAATGAATGTAGAAGAAATTTTGGAGAATGAGTTTAATATTATTCCAAAAGAACATTTTTCAGAAATCAATTCGAAACCTTTGGCAACGGCGTCGATTGCGCAGGTTTACAAAGCGACATTGATTAGCGGTGAAGAAGTGATTTTAAAAATCAAAAAACCAGATGTTTTATCGGTTATCGAAGATGATTTGTTGCTGATAAAAGACTTGGTGAAATTGATTTCCACATATTCCGAAATAGGCTCTAAACTCAATCTGAAACAGGCGATTTCTACTTTCGAAAAATCATTGCTGGAAGAAGTTTCTTTGGTGAATGAACGAAATAATATCCAACAATTTGCTTTAAATTTTAAAAATAATAAAGAAACTTACGTTCCGAAAGTCTATGATGAATTTTCCAACAACAATGTTTTGTGCATGGAGTTTATCGACGGAATTAAAGTTACCGATAAAGAAGAATTGTTGAGAAATAATATCGATCCGGTAATTGTTTCTGAAGTGGGTTTAAGGCTTTTTGTGTCTCAGATTTTAGATTACGGATTTTTTCATGCTGATCCTCACGCCGGAAATATTTTGGTGAAAAGAGATGGAAAAGTGGTTTTCATAGATTTCGGTGCGGTTGGAAAAATTCAACCCAATGATAAGGAGGTTTTGGAAAGTCTGATTGTGGCTTTTGTGGCTAAAAACTCCCATAAAATTGTTCGCCATCTGAAAAAAATGGCAGTCAGTTATGAAATTCCGGATGAAAGAAGATTTGAAAATGATGTTGATGAAGTGCTCAATTTTGTCCACAGTACGTCTTTAAAAGATATTGATCCTCATATTATCATCAACAAAATGAAAGATGTGTTGAAAGATAACAGGTTGTATATGCCCGATTATTTTTATCTTTTATTTAAAGGAATTGGCTTAATAGAAGGCGTTGGAAGAACCATCAACCCTGATTTGGATATTGTAAAAAGCCTGCATCCTTACACGAAAAAAATATTCACGAAGAAAATAAGCCCCAAGAAACTCCTGAAAACAGGAATGGAAAAGGTGATGACTTTTACCGATAATGTAGATGAAATTCCTAAAGAACTGCGATCTGTATTACAGAAATTAGATGATAACAGTTTTACGATTTCAAGTGAGATTAAAAATATTGACAAAACAAATCAATTAATAAAATCGAGTATCATCAATCTGATGCTAACGATGATTTTAGGGGCAAATATTATTGCAACCGCTATTGTTTTTGTTTCAGAATCAGGACCAAGAATTGGCGAGATGTCTTTGGTGGCCGTTTTAGGATTTTGTTTTTCTATTTTATTAGTTATTATTCTTTTGCTTAGAATTTTACGAAAATAAAATGTATTCGCAGATTTTTATTATTTAGTACTTTTAAAATTCAAATAGTAAGGTCAATTAAGAAGTTAAGTTTCAATAAGAACTACCTGCGTAAATCTGTATATTCTGCGGGATAAAAACCTCCACTTTTTTACTTCCTTTATCTTAGAGCCTGTTTAAATTTTATTAATTTAATTCTGTATGATTGACTTTTGATTTATTTCAATCATTTTTTATATAATTCTCGCAGATTAAACAGATTTAGCAGATTAAAAGGAGAGGAATCAATCTGCTAAATCAGCAAAATCTGCGAGATAAATTATTTTCATTTAAATTTAAAGATGCTCTTAGATTTTATTTAAAATATTTTGGAAAGAAATCTGTTTAATTTGGTTCAGAAAATTATGAAATTCACAGAATAAAAACTTCCATCTTCCTTATTAAAAATACAAAAATTAAATGTCTATCTTTGCAAAATGGAAAAACTCACTTTTGCAGATTTTGACCTTCCGGTTAAAGTTCTTGATGTTTTAGCAGATTTAAATTTATTTGAGCCCACTCCAATTCAGGAAAAAAGTATCGGTCCGATTCTTTCGGGAAGAGATGTGATGGGAATTGCACAAACGGGAACAGGGAAAACATTGGCATATTTATTACCGGTTTTAAAAACCTGGAAATATAACAAAAATGGAAATCCTACCGTTGTTGTTTTGGTTCCTACAAGAGAATTGGTTGTTCAGGTAACAGAAATCGTAGAAAAACTGACAGAAAATCTTACTGCAAGAGTAATTGGTATCTATGGTGGAAAAAATATCAATACACAGAAGCTATTGTTCAACGATGGTTGTGATATCTTGGTAGGAACTCCAGGTAGAATCATGGATTTAGCGATTGATAACGCCATCTCATTAAAAGAAGTTCAGAAATTAATCATCGATGAATTTGATGAAATGCTGAATCTTGGTTTCAGACCACAGTTAACGCATATTTTCGAAATGATGCGTGATAAAAGACAAAATATTCTTTTCTCTGCAACGATGACCGATGCGGTTGACGGAATGCTTGATGAATATTTTGCTGGTCCAATTGAGATTTCTTTGGCAAAATCTGGAACGCCGCTTGAAAAGATTGAGCAGACCGCTTATAAAGTTGAAAACTTTAATACAAAAATTAATTTGCTTGAGCATTTATTGAAAAGCAATGAAGATATGTCTAAAGTATTGATTTTTGCAAACAATAAAAAGCACGCAGATTTACTTTTCACCCAAATTAATGAGCTTTTCCCAGAAGACTTTGATGTAATTCACTCTAATAAATCTCAAAACTACAGATTGAAAGCGATGAAACGCTTTGAAAATGAAGAAATAAGAGGTTTGATTACGACCGACGTTATGGCAAGAGGTCTTGATATTTCAAATATCACCCACGTAGTCAATTTTGAAACTCCTGAAGTTCCTGAACAGTATATTCACAGAATTGGTAGAACAGGTAGAGCCGATAAAGATGGTAAGGCAGTAACTTTCGTAACGAAGAAAGAAGATGATTCTGCTTTGGATATTGAGTTATTGATGGATAAAGAATTGGCATACATCGATTTTCCTGAAACGGTAAAAATCAATCCTAAGAAAATTGCATCTGAAGAAGATCAGATTGTAATGAAAAATCCAGCTCAGGTAAAACTTTTTGATGGTGGAGGAGCTTTCCATGAGAAAAAAGATAAGAATAAAAAAGAAAACTGGGGTGGCCCTTCTAAAAGAAAAACTCCAAAAAAATTCGGAACGAATAGAGCACAACAGAAAGCAATTTCTAAGTCTAAGAAAAAGAAATAAAAATAAATGCGTCTCAAGCGAGGCGCATTTATTTTTCTATAGAACTTGCTTTTAAAGCAAAATAAATTTTAGAGTTGTTTTTTAAATAAGATTACTGACGTATCATTTACGCCATCATTGTTGTAATCTTCGATATGATCAACAGTTGTCATTTCAGTAATGTTAAGTGAATGAACTACAGCAGACTCTACTATAGAATCGGAGTAGGTGAAAGTTAACATTTTTGAATTTTCGCTATATTGATACGTGCCGGTATCAAATCCGTCAGCAATACATTCAATATTATTTTTAGTGTAATATTTTATGCTGAAATTTTGATTTTTCCCGAATTCAAAAGTATTTTGAGCTTCGCAACCTGTAATATGGGTTGATCGTAAGATTGCATTGTTAGAACCTGAGATAATCATGGTTCTACTCATTTTCCAAGTCCCTACAATAGGTTTTATACCATTTTGATTATTTTCGTTGTCATCATTACCACAGGAAGAAAATAGGAGTATTGTGGCAAATGCCAGTAAAAATTTTTGTTTCATCGATGTTTTGTTTGTGTTTATTTTTACAAAACTATGTATTTTTAAAATACTGACAATGAAATAATTAAAAAAAGCGATTTCAATTGAAATCGCTTTTACTTTTCGAATAATCGAATGTTTTTTAGGATTACTTCTTATATAATCTTTCTTATTTCATATAAGGGTTCATCACTTTCGTCCAAAGACTGTAACCTTCTGGGGTGATATGAAGCATATCTTCTATAAAAAGATCTTTTCTGACGTTTCCATTAGCATCATTCATAACCTTTGTAATATCTATGAAATCAGCATTTTTTTCCTTTTTCATAAACTTTGCAATTTTTTTATTGGCTTCTTTCATTTGAGGCCATAGGTTTTCACGGCTTGGCGAATATTTTGTTGAGATATAGGCAACCTGAATATTCGGAAATTTCTCACGTATTTTCTTGTAAAATGTTTTGTATCGGTCAACTACAACATCAGCTTTTAAGGTAGCATCATCAGCAAAGTCATTTTCACCACAGTAAATAATGATTTGTTTAGGTTGATAAGGCGACAATAAATCTTCAGAAAAATAGTTTAAATCTGATAATCTTGATCCTCCAAAACCTCTGTTGATAATTGTTTTACCAGGAAAATAGTCTCCAACATCCTGCCATTTTGTAAATGATGAGCTGCCAACTAAAAGAATAGAATTTTTTGGCGGGACATTTTCTTGATCTAGCTTTTTGAAATTCTGAATGTCTTGCCAGTACATCGGTTGTTTTTCCTGAGCGAAAATCAGGGCGAAAGTCAGTAGCAGTACTACTGATAAAATCTTCTTCATTGTTTCTAATTTTTTTACGAAAGTAAATATAAAAAAAACTCCCGTAAAACGGGAGCTTATATTATTCTTTTATCTTTTGTAAGTAATGTATGTGACATCTATTACCATGTCGCCATTGATATCTACATTACCAAACATCTGCATCAATCTAAGTTCAGTATTGCTTAAAATAATAACCTTGTACTTGTTTTCATTGTCATTAACGTATTTTGTAACCAACTCTTTAGATTCATTAGAGTAAGTGTAGGTTCCTTCTGTTTTTTGACTTGTACAAGCTGCGCCTACTCCTGAAAAATCTGTATAAGAAGCGTAATAATCGGTTCTAAACTCTGTAGTACTTTTGGCTTCACAACCTGTAGGAGTGTACGTTTGCAATACAGTGGTATTATCTTTTCCGGATATTACTTCCATTTTTACAGTTTTCCATTCGCCTTTCAGCATGTCCATTTCATAACCCTGAACGTCATCATCTTCACATGATGTCAATGCTAATGCAGAAAAGGCAAATAAGAGTAAGTGTTTTTTCATTTTCACAAATTTTATAATATGCTAAAATATAAATAAATTTGTAATATCTATAATGAAATTAAGGTTTTTTAAACAAATGTTTGTAGAAAATATAATCTAGGCAACAGGTTTTAGGATTTAGGCTTTAGAAAAATATTTTAAGTACCACAATTTTTCATTTTCCTGAAAGATATATCATGTTATTTTCTTAACTAAATCCTAAGTCCTAATACCTATTTACTAATTTTAATAACTCATCTCAACGATTTTGAAAGCATCTTGAGGGGTAAGATTTTTATGTTCTCCCAAACCTAGCCAGTTTCTTTCAGTAAAAGCTTGTTGTACTCTTTCTGCAGTTCCTGCAAAATCTGGAGTGTAGTCAGACAGTTTAGTCTGTATTTCAAGGCTGTGGAAAAACTCTTCCAACTTTACAATCGCTTGCTCAGCTTTTTCTTCTGTACTACCTTCTGTAATTCCCCAAACTCTTTCAGCATATTGCGCTAGTTTTCCTTTTTTAGCATCAAAATTATAACGGTAATGCGAAGGTGCAATCACGGCTAAAGTTCTCGCGTGGTCGATTCCGTAATAAGCGGTTAATTCATGCCCTATTGCATGCACAGCCCAATCGGTAATGACTCCTTTTTGGATTAATCCATTTAAAGCCATCGTACAACACCACATGAAATTTCCTGCTGCATCGTAATCAAAATCATTCGACATCACTTTTGAAGCAGTATTCTGAAGACTTATCAAAATACTTTCTGCAATTCTTTCCTGAAGATCTGCAGATGATGGTGCTGTCATGTACTGTTCTAAAACGTGGGTATAAGCATCAGCAATTCCGTTTGCAATTTGGTTTTTAGGAATTGACCTGATGACTTCCGGGTCTAAAACTGAAAACTGTGGAAATAACCCAGGTCCGCCTGAAGATAATTTTTCGTTGGTTTCTCTTCTCGAAATCACATATCCTGAATTCATTTCAGATCCGGTTGCCGGTAACGTTAAAATTGTTCCGAAAGGCATTCCTTCTCCTTCAAAAGTACGGACTGGTTTTTTTAGAATTTCCCAAGGTTCACCGTCATAATTGGCCGCTGCAGAAAGAAATTTCACACCGTCAATTACAGATCCGCCTCCTACAGCAAGTAGATAATTGATGTTGTTTTCTTTAATAAAATTTAAAGCATTGACTAAAACTTCATACTCAGGATTAGCAGGAACTCCACCAAATTCATGTAGATTATAATCTTTTAAAGCTTCTTTTACCTGGTCGTAAACGCCATTGCTTTTGATACTTCCACCGCCATATATCATTAAAATTTTGGCGTCTTTAGGGATTTCATTTGAAATTTTTGCAATTTCACCTTTTCCGAAAAGTATTTTTGTGGGATTTTTAAACTCGAAATTAAGCATTGTTCTAATTATTTACTTCAAATGTAAGGATAGAAAGACAAAATATGAGTTAAGAAAGTTTTAAAATTTATATGATTGCATTTTATGAAAACTATTGCAATTTTGCTTTTATTTCATCTAAACTGTAAATCGCTGAAATTACTTCTTTTCCGCTGGAATCAATGACTCCAAATTTATTGTTGATAGATTCTACCAAAGCGAAATTATTCTTTAATTCATCAAATTTTCCGATGTGATGATAGATTGCGGGTACAATTTCTTTTCCGTTTTTATCAATCAGCCCATACGTATCCGTAATTGCTTTCACCATGGCAAAATCTGCATGTATTTTACCGAATTTTTCAATTTTTGAATAAATAGGGGTTACAATTTGTTTTTTATTTTGATCAATAAAACCATAAGTTCCCGAACTTGTTTTTACCAGAGCCCAATCTTTTTGATAATCCCCATAAGGATAGACTTTTTTGTATTGAGCATAGGAGGAAATACTCAGAATCGTAAACGCGAAAACAAATAAAGTCTTTTTCATAAGTTGGTAGTTTTTGGGCTAAGAAATTATAAATATTTAGATTTTCTCGATCTGATTTCGGTGTTTATTTGGTTAATGCTAATAAAACTGGGAATTAATGTCGTTAAACTCCCCATTCCTACAGCGATTAAAGCAAAACTTTTAGATGATATAGCAAAATAAAACAAAGCACAACATGCAATAATCATCACAATTCCAATCCCTATTGAAGCACCTAAAATAGTTTTTTTCTTAGATTCTAATTCTTCAATACTCAGCTCAGATAATTTATTTGCTTTCATCATTTTTTTAATCTAATAAAATCTTGTAATATCCATTTTCTTTTGTGGCCGAAACGGTTTCAAAATTAATATCGTCAATTTGGTAGCCATCACAATCTGTCGTGACATGAGATGATTTGATAGAAAAAAAGAAAATATTTGGCGCTGCAGTAAATCTGTATTCTTGTGTTCCGCTAAACGATCCTACTTTTTTTAAGATAACTTTATGGTCATCAGTTTGGGTGAGCTCTACACTTGTATAACTGTCTTGCCCGGTTTTTCTCATAATGCTGTATGTTGTAAGGCTTCCATTCTGAATTAAATTTTCTCCGGCAGAATTTACAAACTCAAAAACTACTTTTTCGGGAGCTGTATAACAGTCTTTTTTACACGAAATTATAATTAATGAAAAGCAAAGCAATAGCAGTAATTTTTTAAACACAATAGATATTTTAAGATTTGAATCTTACGAAAATACAAAAAAATAAGGGAATTATTAATTAAAATTCCCTTTAAGTTGAAAAAATAAACGCTTTAAAGCGCTCGCTTTTAATTCACTTTAATTTTTATTATTGGTATATCATCTTTTGTAAAAGTTTTCACGAATGAGAAATCTGTGATGATAATTATTCTAATATAATTTTGTAGTATCCTTTTTCGTCAGTTACATCAATCGCAATCCCTGTAAATGTTAATTTATTGATTTGATAACCATCGCAACCACCTTTAAATTCTGAAGATTGTATTGAAAAATCAAACACTTTAACATTAGAAAAGAAGGTATAGTTTTTTGTACCATTATAAGCGCCCACATTTTCTAAAATGATCTTATTATCATCGGTCTTGGTCAGTTTCAGACTAGCGTTATTTTCGTCTTGAATTGAATAGTTACTAAGCGTTCCATTGGTAATCAGGTTTTCATCATCAGAATTTACGAATTCAAAAACAATGGGCTGTGGAGCATTGTAGCATTCTTCGCCACAAGCTGTGAAAAGAAATGCAATAACAAGGAATATGAATATTTTTTTCATTGGATATAGATTGGTTCGATAAAAGTAAGAACTAATCATCAAATATTTGCATTCAAAATTATAAATCTGAATGACTACTTCTAGATCTGAATATTTTTAAAACTGTGCAAGTTGGTAATTGCTAATATCAAAATCATCAATCTTAATTTCTATTTTTTCATTGTTATGAAAAAAATATAAATAATTAATTTCAGGCTTGTAATCGTGTTTAGATTCTCTGCTTACTAAATGTTTCGATATAATTTTTTCAAGCTGAATTTCATTCCAAAGGTATCTTGGGTTATCTTTTATCTGAATTCCATTTTTATTTATAGAAATCATAACTTTAGATATTTTCTTAATCTCTAAAACTATTTTTACAATAAAATAACCTGTAAACGCTATTAATAAAGTTAATACAAAAATCACAACGAAATTCATCTTAATGATAATTGAGAAAAGGAAGAGAATTCCTATCATTACAAAAATGCTGTAGATGGAAATTTTAATAATCCTGCCAGAACGTGAATGTTTAATAACTACCTCATCTGAAACTGTATCTTCTTCATATTCAATTTTATCATGTTTATGAGTATTGTATTCTTTATGAATAAAAACTCCATTGATAAATGCACCAATAAAAAATATAATCGAAAGAATAAAGTTATATTGTAGAAAATAAATTCCTATTAAGAAAGCTAAAATTCCTACAATTGCGTAGAAGATGATACCGAATTTTATTTGTATTTTAATTTTTGTGAAGATACATTTTAAACTTAATTTACAGAAGATTTATAGAATATATTTCCATTCCACGGATATTCAGAACCTCGCCAAGCAGTAGCTTTTAGACAAATGATAAGAGTTTGAATAAAAAATATTAAGCTAAAAACAGCGTGAATAGAATTGCCTTTTTTCCTAAAAATTATCGTAATAATTAAATGAGTAATGGTTGTTACGTATAAAATACAATAACCCAGCATATCTCCTAATCCTTTTCCGAAAGAAATATGTTTGTAGAATGTCCCCAACAAAGAGATTGTAATTAAAAAAAGTAAGATAACTAAATTGAATATTTTCCAAAAACTTTTCATTCAGTAAAAATAATAACAAAATTGTTTTAGTATTCTCTATCTTTTTATTTCTGTATTATTAGTATTATTATCAAAATCGATACTTATAAGTTCTCTTGCATAAGAATTAACGCTTTTATATTTTTCGAAAAGTATATGCTTTATTGCTTCGGGAATTTCCTCTGATTTAATAAAATTATATACAAGTTCGGCTCTTATTGATCTTAATTCAAATAAAACAAGTTTATAAGTATTTTTCTTGTTATCAACTTGAAATAAAGTGTCAATTGCAGTTACCGCAGTTGTTACAGCTCCAAGAATTAAAATATTTGTTGTTGCATCTAAGTCTTTTATTTTCATCATACCGGACAAAACAGTAATAGTTCCGGCAAAAGCAATTTGAATTATCCGAATAAAATAAAACATCCAAGTATAACTTCTGGCTTTTCTTTCAATTCTGTTAATTTCCTTTTGTATCTGCAGATAAAAAGAATCATTTATTGAGTCATCTTTCATGGTAAATAGTTTTAATTAAAATTATATAATTAATTAAAATAAAGCATATTAAATATTTAATTATTTAATTATTTAATTATTTAATTATTTAATTATTTTTAAATCAAACACCATTTGAATTCAAGTTTAAATCGATTACATTTGTTATATGATACACGACCAACGCGCAGAAAAATTCAGGCAGATCGTTGAAAATAAGTTTCAGATCTACAATTCATTATTTATGAGCCTGCCTTATGATAAAATGACGAATATCGGAATGTTGCTTCCGTTTCTTTCTGAAGAAAGCAAGATTGGATACGAAGCTGGAAAAACACCTGAAGAAATCGTTGAAGAGTTTTTTAAAAATCATACCGATTTACAGAGTGAAGAGCAGAAGACTGAACTGCTTTTTAAAATCATACAATATATTGAAAGACAAGTTGTTTTGTTTGATAGTATTGAAGACGCTGCTTTTCCAAACATGCACTCCGAAAGTGATAACGGAACAGTAACGAATATGTATGAACGTTCATTACAAGACCATAAACTGGAAAAAATTCGTGAAAAACTGAAGGGTTTTGCGGTGAAAATTGTGTTTACAGCTCACCCGACACAGTTTTATCCAAATTCTGTGCAAAGGATTCTTCATGACCTTAGAAATGCAATTACCTCGGATTCTATTACCAATATTGATATGCTGTTGCAGCAGTTGGGAAAAACTCCGTTTGTTAATAAAGAAAAGCCAACTCCGATTGATGAAGCTTTAAGTATTATTTATTACCTGAGATATGTATATTATGATACGATTGGAGAGCTTTTTACAAAGATAAAATCAACATTTGGAAGTGAGCATTTTCATTTGCATGAAGACCTTATTCAGTTAGGTTTCTGGCCGGGAGGTGACCGTGACGGAAATCCTTTTGTGACCGCAGATGTAACGAAAAGAGTTGCCGAAGAATTGCATTCAGCTATTTTGAAGGCTTATTATAATAATCTTAAATCTGTACGAAGAAGGTTAAGCTTCCGTGGAGTTTCTGATGTGTTGACGAAACTTAGCAATGAATTATATTCCGGTATTTTTAGAAATGAAAAAATAACTGCAGATGATATTATTAAAAGATTAGAAGAAGCTGAAAAAATTCTGGTTGAGCAACACAATTCGTTATTCCTTGATGTTTTGGTAAATTTCAAGGACCGTGTAAAGATTTTCGGAACTCATTTTGCGACGTTAGACGTTAGGCAAGACAGCAGAATTCATCAGCAGGTTATTAATGAGGTTTTTGCTAAAGTTTTTGGTAATATTGAAGCTAGTAATGAAGAAAAATTTAATCAGTTAATTCAAATTTCAGAAAAAGTGAACGCTGATGATTTTGAAGATATTGTAAAAGATACTTTATTGAC
Source organism: Chryseobacterium turcicum (assembly GCF_021010565.1). Lineage (NCBI taxonomy): Bacteria > Pseudomonadati > Bacteroidota > Flavobacteriia > Flavobacteriales > Weeksellaceae > Chryseobacterium > Chryseobacterium turcicum. Next base: position 2,767,155 of record NZ_JAJNAY010000001.1, on the reverse strand, counting down.
GGTTTCGCAGATTTCAGAAATTCAGGAGTTGAATGGCTCCAGAGGAATGAACCGCTATATTATTTCAAATTCTGATGCGGTAAAAGATGTGATGAATGTATATGCATTTTTCAAAATTTCAGGGTATCAAGATGAAGAGATTAACATGGATATTGTTCCGCTTTTTGAAACAATGGAAGGCCTTGCTAACGCTGAAAATGTAATGAAAGAGCTCTATCAGAATCCTGTTTATCAAAAGCATTTAATGAGAAGAGAAAATCAACAGACGATTATGCTTGGTTTTTCGGATGGAACAAAAGATGGTGGCTATCTGAAAGCCAACTGGGAAATTTATAAAGCTAAAGAAGTTTTAACGAAACTCTCAGAAGAATATGGTATTAAAGTAATTTTCTTTGACGGTCGAGGCGGGCCTCCTGCAAGAGGTGGTGGGAAAACTCACGATTTCTACGCTTCACAAGGAAAAACGATTGCCAATAATAAAATTGAACTCACTATTCAAGGGCAAACAATAACGAGTATTTTTGGAAATAAAGAACAGGCAAAATATAACTTTGAACAGCTTCTCACAGCCGGAGTAGAAAATGATGTTTTCAAAAATTCTAAAAAAGATTTAACGGAAAAAGAAAGAGCGTTAATTATAGAATTGGCAGACATCAGTTATCAAAAATATTCAGATTTAAAGGCGCATCCGATGTTTGTTCCGTATTTACAGGAGATGAGTACGCTGGAATATTATGGGAAAACCAATATCGGAAGCCGACCTTCAAAACGTGGTGGTGGCAGTGAATTAAAGTTTGAAGATTTAAGAGCAATTCCTTTTGTGGGGTCTTGGTCACAGTTGAAGCAGAATGTTCCCGGATTTTTTGGCTTTGGTTTTGCGATGCAGCAGATGAAAGAGCAGGGTAGGTTTGATGAAGTGAGAGATTTGTATAAAGGGTCAGATTTCTTTAAAACTTTAGTTTTAAACTCGATGATGAGTATGAATAAATCTTATTTTCCATTAACGTATTACATAAAAAAGAACCCGAAATTTGGAGAGTTCTGGAATGTTTTGTTTTCAGAATATAATCTTTCGAAAGATATTATGCTTGAATTGACAGGATTTAAACAGCTTCAGGAAGAAGACCCGTTATCAAGAAAATCGGTGAAGATTCGTGAGAGAATTGTACTTCCGTTGTTGAGTATTCAGCAATATGCCTTAATGAAAATACAGAAAGGAGAAGGTAATAAAGAAGCTTACGAGAAATTGGTAACACGTTCTTTATTTGGAAATATTAATGCAAGTAGAAATTCTGCGTAAAGAATTTTTAAAATAAACTGAAAGAGACTGCCATAAAGACAGTCTCTTTTTTTATAGACCTAATTTGTCATTAGGATTTGGCTGCTCACTTACTTGATTGACCAAGCTGATACTTGTAGGCGTTACCAAAGGAATATTGTCTGCATCTAAACGTTTTTTTATCTTCTCTAAAGCTTCACTTTTAGTATGCACCATATTTGAACCTGCAATAATCCAGAATTTAGCCTGAAGATTGAAAATTCCTTGTTTTAGACTGGTGAAATTTACTTCAGCAGTTTCCAATTTATCTATATTTTGTAAATTTTTTATCACATCCAAAATTCCTTGCTGTGCTTTGCTAATATCTTCATCGGCAGGAATTTCAAAATCTAAAATTATTCTTCTCTGTGGTGATGCGGTGATATTGTAAAACGGCGCATTAAAGATAACCTGATTCGGAATATAGGCTTTTTTTCCGTCGTCAGTAATCATTTTTGTGGTCAGAAAACCAATGTCCTGCACGGTTCCTGAGTGATTTCCTATCGTGATATAATCTCCTACTTTGAATGCTTTATCGATTCCAATCAGCATTCCTGAGAATATACTTGAAACTAAATCTTTTAAAGCAACCCCGGCAATTACCCCGGCAACTCCTAAACTACCGATGAATTTCCATAAAAACCCACTGAATCCCATAATTTCAAGCGCAATAAATGACCCCATCATCATGATGATAAATCTAAAAATCCCGATAATGGTAATTACTGAACCTTCGTTTTTACTTTGAGGAAAAACATTGTGCATGATTTTTACGGCAAACTTACTTAAGTATTTACTGCTAAAAAGGAAGAATAAAAAAACTAAAATCCCCACAACGAGCTTCGGAGTGAGTTTTGCAAATGCGATATACCAATTCTCTAAAACGTTATACACAGTATCTATGTAGCTTAAGCCATATTCCATAATAATCTTTTAAATTTTAATATATTTTTTAAGCAAAAATTTTGCCAGTTATAAAAAGTCTATTAAATTTGTAGACTAATAAAGCAAAATACTATGTCAATCAAACTAGGAGATACCGCACCCAATTTTCAGGCAGATTCATCATTAGGAACTATTGATTTTTACGAATACTTAGGGAATTCCTGGGGAATTTTGTTTTCACATCCTGCAGATTTTACTCCGGTTTGTACAACAGAATTAGGATTTACTTCAAAACTGAAGTCTGATTTTGAAAAGAAAAATACAAAAGTAATTGCTTTAAGTGTGGACGGGGTAGAAGAACACAAAAAATGGATTGATGATATTAATGAAACTCAAAATACGGAAGTGAAATTCCCAATTATTGCCGATAAAGACAGAAAAGTTTCAGAACAATATGATTTTATTCATCCTAATGCTTCCGCAACCGCTACAGTTCGCTCTTTATTAATTATCGACCCCGATAAAAAAGTGAGATTGATTATCACATATCCCGCTTCTACAGGGAGAAATTTTAATGAAATTAATAGGGTTTTAGATTCGCTTCAATTGGTAGATTCTCATAAAATAGCCACTCCTGTTAACTGGAATGACGGGGATGATGTGATTATTCCACCATCAATTTCTACAGAAGATGCAAAAAATATTTTTCCGAAAGGAGTGACCGAAATAAAACCTTATTTACGGTACACACCACAACCCAACAAATAGTCATAGATTTTTTATTTATTATATATAGTTTAGTTTTAATTTGAAGAAAGCGGCTAGGAAATTTCCTAGCCGCTTTTATTTTGATAAAACTTACTTTGTTATTATTTCATGTCATTAGCAATTGCTTTAGCTTTTGAAGTAGGTAAATAAATACTGAAACCAACATTGAAACTAATTCTTGATGTTAATCCTTCATTTCCAAATCCAGTTACACCATTATATTTTACTAGTCCTTCTACGCCAATATTTGGTGTAATGAAATAAGAATAACCAGGACCTACTCCAAAGTCTAGACCTGTAGTAGAAATTCCGTTTTCAACATTGAATCCACCAACTCCTACGTTACCTTCCAAGAACCAACGTCCGTGATTTAATAAATTATCAACGCCTTTTTCACCTGGTGAAACAAAATAACGACCTAATGCTCCAACTCCATAATCAAATTGTGTTGATTTACCGGCACCTGGCTTAGAAAATCCTAAAGTTACATAACCTCCAACAGCAACATTGTCTTCAATAAAATATGCCGCTCTTGGTTGAAGTTTGATATCATAACCAGCTCCTGTATTTAATCCGAAGTTGCTTGAAAGCAAACTACTTCCTACCATCCAGTTACCTTTTTGAATTTGTGCATTTGCAGTTGTAGCTAAGCCAGCGATTGCTAAAATTCCTGTAAAAATTAACTTTTTCATATTTTTATTATTTAATGTTTATTACTTTGATAAAACGTAAAATTCAATTAATGTGCCAATACGTTAATATTAGAGACTTTTTTTTTGTTTTTTAATTTTTTTTTAACAATAAAATTAGGGTGTAACTAATATCAATTGAGAATTTTTGATTATAAATAGGATTATAAAAAGCACTTAATTTACTATTGAAATTTGTGGTAGAAAGTTTAATAAAATGAAGAGAATTCCTTCCCATAGGGACTTTTAGCTATTAATATCTCTCAATAGAAAGGTATTAAAATTAAAAAGAGGAAGCTACAAAATTGTAACTTCCTCTTTATATAGTAAATGATTATTATATTATTAAAGCTTATAAGTAAGCGTAAAATAATAATTTCTTGGTGTAATAGGGTTTACAGAATAATTTTCGTGAACGTTGTAACTTTTAGAATCAAAAATATTATTAAGTTTTCCTTGTATTGAGAATTTTTTCCAATCATAACCTACGCTAAATGATGCGGTAGTATAAGGGTCTACTTCAAACATTCTTGTTACGTTATTTCTTGATGCTAATGTAGCTTTTGTATCGTTCCAGCCAGCAAATCTACTTCCTACATAGTAAAGACCTGCGCCTACTTTTAGACCTTGAAGCTTTTCTCCAAATTTATAAAAAACGGATAAATTTGCTGTAGTAGCAGGAGTTCTTACTAATCTCTGATCTTCCACGTATGAAGCAGGCAAATCTGGAGTATCTTTATAAACTGCATGGTTGTAAGAGAAACCTCCGATAATTGATAAATATTTTGTAGGATTTCCTGTAATATCTACTTCAAAACCTCTACTGCTCATTTTACCAATATATTCTTTAATAGTAGTATCATTATTGGCAATTCCATTACCATCGAATTGCGCAGTCGCATAATACTTATTATATAATATTTGGTATAATGAAACATTGAAAGATAATGCATTTCCAAAAAGATTTTTCTTCACCCCTACTTCATATTGGTCTATTGTAGTTGGGTTTAGAGCATTTTGGTTAATATCTTTTCCGGTATTTGTAGTGAATGAATTGGTATAAGTTGCAAAAACAGATAAATTATCATTTGGCATATACACTAAACCAAGTTTTGGTGATAAAGCTTGATCTGATGATGATGAATTAGGGGTTAAGATTTTTTCGCCAGTCTTGAAATCTGTATTAATTGTCGCCATATTTTCTATATAAGACCAACGTAAACCAGCAATTACTTTAAATTCTTTTGTTAAACTAATGAAATCTTGTGCGTAAGCTCCAATTCTTCTTGTCCTTGTTCTATTATTAATATTAAGTTTAGAATCTGGCATTGCAAGATTTGTATTGTCCCAAGTTGAAGGGTCATCTAGATAAACAACTTTAGATGGAGAATTGGTTAAAGTATACGTGTAAGCATCAGTTTGCCCATAATCTGCATCTGCACCAATTAATACTTTGTGACCAATACTTCCTGTATTAAATTCACCATTTAAGTTTACTTGTGCAGATCCATAATTTTGTTCACCGTTTGTTTTATTGTAAGGAACCGTCCAAGAAAGTCTTGTAGGACTTGTTTTTGCATACGTCCAAGCTACTCTTTCTGTAGAAAAATAATCTTTTGTATAATTCTGATAAGAAGCCGTAGAATTTAACGACCAGTTATCATTAAACTTATGGTTAAAAGTTACGTTGGTAGAAACCTGTTCTACATCTTGATATTGCCATTTGGTACCAAAAAATGTACTTCTATCTGTGTTTGTATTTAAAGAGTAACTACCGTCATTAGCTGTAATACCTCCAATTCCAAAATCTGGAGTGAAATTATTTTTAAGATAATCTGCTTCAACAATTAATTGAGATTTTGAGCTCAAGTTAAATAAGAATGAAGGATTAAAATAATATTTTTCAGATTGTACCACATCTCTGAAACTTTCAGCATATTCATAAGCTCCGTTTACTCTGAAAGCGATGTTTTTTGTTAATGGGCCATAGATATCAACTGTAGGTTTGTAAGAATTCCAGCTCCCTGCGTTTAAACCAATACTTCCACCAAAATCAAATCGCGGTTTTTTAGTAATCATGTTGATAACACCTCCAGCAGCAGTATTTCCGTAAAGCATTGCGTTGGCTCCTTTCAGAACTTCCACTCTTTCTAATCCGCTTACTTCTGGGAAGATCCCACTGTTAACTCTACTTCCGTTCTTAAATATATTGTCATTTCCTAGCGCAAAACCACGGCCTCCAAAACTGTCTTGAGAATTTCCTCTTGATGATGTAATATACATTCCGTTTACGTTCTGTAAAACATCGCTAAGCTGTTTTGCTTGTTGTTGCTCAATAATATCATGAGTAATAATAGCAATAGGCTGGGGAGTTTCCATTACGGTAAGGTTCGATTTAATCGATAATGGAATCGCTTTGTTTGGGTTTCCTGTCTTACGAATATTTACATCTTCAATGGTTCCAATTCTAATGGTATCAGCTTCTGTATTTTTTAATTGAGCAGATAGCGACACTGTGATGGTAAGTAATCCTAACGTGATTAGTTTTTTATTCATTATATTTATTTAGAGTAGATTTAAATAATGCGCAAATGTATCATTGTTATTTAGAATAACTAAAAATAATTTTCTGATTTTTGTCATATCCTTTTTTATGATTATTTAACATTAAAATCTCAGTTTCTAATGTTCTTAATTTTAAATATATTTGTTCAAATTTAAGTCTATGCAATTGGTAAAAGTAGGTTTGTGTGCCTTTGGGATGAGTGGTAAAGTTTTTCATGCTCCGTTTTTAAAAGAGCATCCCGGTTTTTTTATGTCTGCGATTGTTGAAAGATCGAAGGAAGATTCTAAAGAAAAATATCCCGATGCCATTATTTACCGTTCGGTAGAAGAAATGCTGAAACATGCAGATATAGAAGTTGTCGTTGTAAATACTCCGGTTCAGACTCATTTTGAATATGTGAAAATGGCTTTGGAAGCCGGAAAAAATGTGATTGTAGAAAAACCCTTTACCGTTACGGTTTCAGAAGCAGAAGAACTGGTGGATTTAGCTGAAAACAAGAATCTTTTTTTAAGCGTTTATCAAAACAGAAGATTTGACCGTGATTACCTTCAGGTACAAAAAGTTGTGGCGGAAGGAAAATTAGGGAATATAAAAGAAGTTGAAATTCGTTTCGACAGATTCAGAACAGAACCTAGTGGAAAAGAGCATAAAGAAAACCCTGAGCAAAATGGTTCCGGATCTGTGCATGATTTAGGTTCGCATTTGGTAGATCAGGCAACGCAATTTTTTGGTTTCCCCGAAAAAGTTTTTGCAGATATTTTTTCAATGAAAGGAGAAGCTTATGCCAATGATTATTTTGAAATTCTACTTTATTATAAAAATGATTTGAGAGTGAGATTAAAATCTTCTGTTTTTACCAAAGAAGATCATTACGCCTATAAAATTCATGGTGATAAAGGCAGCTTTTTGCAAGAGCGTACCGATAATCAGGAAAATGAATTGGTAGCTGGAGCGATTCCCACCTACGGAAAAGATTGGATGCAACCTTTAATAGAAACTGACGGAATTCTTAATTATTTTAATGAAAACTCAGAAGCAGAAAGAGTTTTAACGTTGAGTAATCCTGGAAATTATATGAATTATTATCAGCAAATCTACGAACACATTGTTTTTGGATACGCTTTGCCCTCTCTAGGAAACGAAGTCGTTCAAAATATGAAAATTATTGAAGCCGCTCTTGAAAGTTCTAAAAAAGGAAAAGTTGTTGAACTATAATAGATTTTTGTAACAAATACAGCCGGTAGCACACCTATTTATAAAATAAATTATGCAAAAAAGAAGTTCAAGTTTTACCGTCATCGGTTTGTTGTTTGTAGGGATTGCAATGACTTTAGTTCAAGATAATATATATCTTAAATATGGATTTCTTATTGTGGGAACGGTATTTCTTTTTTACAGTATTTTTAAATTAATCAGAAAAAAGTAATTTTTAAGCATAAAAAAAGAGCTGTTCAGTAATTGAACAGCTCTTTTTTAGTTTTATTTAGTCTTGAAGCTCAAGCCATCTCATTTCGTGATTTTCAAGTTTCTCAGCAAGACTTTCCAGCTCAGCAGAAAGTTTTGATATTTTCTCGTAATCAGCTTCATTATTCAGTTGTTCCAAGATAGTTGCTCTTTTACCTTCAAATTCAGGAATTTCTTTTTCAATAGTTTCCAGTTCACGTTGCTCTTTGAAAGAAAGTTTCTTTTTTGGAGCCTGTGGTTTTTCAACAGCTACTGGAGCTGGTTTTTCAACGACTTTTTCAGGAACTAATTTCGCCTTTTTATATTCACTTTTTTGGCTTACGTCTTCTAGTTTTTTATTTTCTCGGTATTCTGAAAAGTTTCCGATGAAATCTTTAATTTTTCCTTCCCCTTCAAACGCTAAAATATGATCAACAATACGATCCATAAAGTATCTATCGTGAGAAACGATAATCAAACTGCCTTGAAAGTTTAAAAGGAAATTTTCCAAAACCGTCAAAGTAGGAAGGTCAAGATCATTGGTAGGCTCATCAAAAATCAAGAAATTAGGATTTTGATACAGAATATACATCAAATGCAGTCTTCTTTTTTCACCTCCCGAAAGTTTAGAAATCGGTGAGTATTGCGTTTGGTCATCAAATAAGAATAACCTCAAAAACTGAGAGGCAGTAATTGTTTTTCCATTAGCCAAAGGGAAGTTTTCAGAAATGTCTTTAATGAAATCAATGACTCTTTCTTCTTCTTTATATTGAAGTCCTTTTTGAGAAAAATATCCGAATTTAATAGTTTCTCCGGTTTCAATTTCCCCAGAATCTTTAGGTTCAAAACCTTGAATAATATTCAGTAAAGTAGATTTTCCGGCTCCGTTTTTTCCTACAATTCCTACTTTTTCACCTCTTTGAAACTGGTAACTGAAGTCTTTTAGCAATAATTTATCACCATAGCTTTTTGAAACATCTCTAAGTTCAAGAATTTTGTTACCCAATCTTTTCATTTCAAAATCAAGCTCCAAAGACTCTTTTCGGGTATCGGTTTTAGCTACTTTTTCAGTTTCGTAAAAGTCATCTTGCCTCGATTTAGATTTTGTAGTTCGTGCTTTTGGCTGTCTACGCATCCACTCCAATTCCTTTCTGTAAAGGTTTTGCGCTTTATCAATCGTAGAATTCATATTATCCTCACGAATCATTTTATTTTCAAGATAAGTCGCATAAGAACCATTATGGAAATATAGATTTTGATCTTCCATTTCCCAAATAATTCCACAAACAGCATCAAGAAAATACCTGTCGTGCGTAACAAGAATTAAAGTTATTTTTGCTTTATTTAAATAATTTTCTAGCCATTCTACCATTTCCACATCAAGGTGGTTGGTGGGCTCATCCATAATCAATAGGGTATGACGGTGTTCTGCTCTGGTTTCCGTTAAAAGTTTTGCCAAAGCAACACGTTTAATCTGTCCTCCGGAAAGCATTCCCATTTTCGCTGTTAAATCTGTAATTTTCAGCTGAGAAAGAATTTGGCTCATTTCATTTTCCAAATCCCAAGCTTTGTGAATTTCCATTTCAGCAAGCGCTGTTTCCATCTCATCCGGGTTTCCAGAAAGCAAAGCATGATGGTATTTTTTTAAAGCTAAAATTGGCGCCGAATCTAAAGTCATCATAAACTCGTCAATCGTCAAATCAGAATCAAAATCGATTTCCTGATCAAACAAAACTACCTGAATGTCTTTATTAATGACTACATTTCCACTGTCTGCGATTTCTTTTCCCATCAAAATCTTCAAAAGGGTAGACTTACCGCTACCATTTTTGGCTACAATGGCAATTTTGTCGCCTTCGTTGACATGAAAAGAGATATTTTTAAATAAAGTTTTAATACCATACGATTTGGTAAGGTTTTCGACAGAAACGTAATTCATTATATTATGAAGATTTTATTTGAAATTTCAATTGAGCCGCAAAAATACGAAATTTAAACCTTAAAAATATGATTGCAAAATTACGTTCTCTCCCTAAAAAAAGATATTGGGACTATTTCATTCTAGTCGCAAGATTTTTGCTGGCTTTTACTTTTATAAATTATGGGTACAGTAAACTTGTGGATGGGCAGTTTGGAGTTTCTTCTAATGATTTACTGGTTCCGTTAAAAGACCTGCCTTTATTTAAAGTCATGTGGTTTTTATTTGATCATGAACCTTTAAAAACTACGGTAGGCATACTACAAATTATTACCGGAATTTTACTTTTGTTTGAATCCACTGCAATTTTAGGAGTTATTTTCTTTATTCCTATTGCTGCAAATATTGTTTTAATGGACATCAGTTTTATGGATGAAGGGATGGGACAAGCTTTTACACGACGTTTTATATTCTATTTTGTTTTATGTTTTTTAATTGTATGGAATGATAAAGAACGGATAAAAATTATTTGGAAGGCAATAATTAAAAAGTTTTCGATAAAAAGGAAATTCCCATTGTTTCTTTATTTTTTGTTGCCTTTATTTGCAATATTCTTAGAGATTTTACCAGGTATTCCTTACGCTCTTTATTATTACATAACCAATCCTGAAAGAGTTTCTGAAAGTTTTAAACTTATTCAGAGTCTTTTTCAATAGACTTGATATTTTTATTCTTAAGATTTTTGTAATCATTTTTAATGTAGATTTGAGTAACTAAACTATACATAAAACTATGATACAAATTAACTTTTTGGCAATACTTGTTGCTGCGTTAATCCCTTTGATAATGGGATTTATTTGGTATAATCCTAAAGTTTTCGGAAACATTTGGATGAGAGAATCTGGTTTAACGGAAGAAAAAATGAAAGGCGCAAATATGGGCGTAGTCTTTATTCTGTCCATTATTTTATCTTTTTTAATCGGGATGTTTTTACAATTTGTAACGATTCATCAGTTTGGAGCTTTGGGAATGATAGGTGGTGATGAAACTTTAGCAAAACCTTCTTACACTGCTTTTATGAATGATTATGGTAAAGCCTACCGCTCATTTGGTCATGGCGCACTACATTCTTTTATGACAGGTATTTTCTTTGTTTTTCCATTAATTGCGATTAATGCCATGTTTGAAAGAAAATCTTGGAAATATGTTTTCATTAACACAGGATTCTGGACCATTACCATCACTTTAATGGGCGGAATTATTTGTGGATGGTATGCGACAGATGGTTTCAATTGGGTTACACAAAAATAATATCAAATTATAAATTTTAGGGCTGCTTGAGTGGCCTTTTTTATGGCTTATACTTTTAAAATTTTTAATTCTACTACTGAGCTTCCGGAGGACTGGAACTCCAGAATCGGGCAACAAAATATTATGTTGTCTGAAGAATATTTTCGTGTTTTAGAAGAATCTAAACCTGTAAATATGAATTGCTGTTTTGTGGGCTTTTTTTCTGATAAAAAGTTAGTGGGCGGTGCTTTATTTCAATATTTAAGTTTCATCGAGCATAAAAGCTTTCAGAAAGGTGAAGTTTTGTGCAACATAAGAAATTTTTTGACCAGACAGTTGAGTAAGGATGTGATGATTTTAGGGAATAATATGCTGACCGGACAAAATGGTTTCTATTTCGATACCGCAGAAATACCTACAGATACAGCGATTCCCTTGTTGAATGAAGCATCTAAAAGTGTAAGTAGAGTATTGGGAAAAACATCTTTGATTATTTACAAAGATTATCAGAAATCGTTTTTGAAAAATTTTGAGGACGAAAAGCTGAAATCTTTTTATAGATTTTCGGTACAACCGAATATGATTTTAAATATAAAACAGGAATGGAGCTCTTTTGAAAATTATTCGAATGATTTATCTAAAAAATACCGAGCGAGATTGAAATCTGCAAAGAAAAAAATCAAAGGAATTCAAAGATTAGAATTAAATATTGAGTCAATCAAAAAGCATCAGAATGAAATGAATGTTTTGTATCAAAACGTTGCGGAAAATGCTCCCTTCAATACATTTTTTCTTACACAAAATCATTTTGAAAGCATGAAACGCAATCTTCAGGAAAACTTCAGAGTTTTTGGATATTTTTTTAATGAAAAGCTGATTGGATTTTTTACGTTAATTCTCAATAATAATGATATTGATACTTATTTTTTAGGTTATAAAAAAGAGATTCAGAAAGAAAAGCAAGTCTATCTCAACATGCTTTTTGATATGATTGAATTTGGAATTTCTAATCAATTTAAGCGTATCGTTTTTGGTAGAACTGCTCTCGAAATAAAATCTACAATCGGAGCAGAGCCGGTAGATATTTTTGGATTGATAAAGCATAACAACAAAGCAATTAATCCATTTATGGAAAAGATTTTCACATCGCTAAATCCTAAAATTGAATGGATTCAGAGAAAACCTTTTAAATAAATTAAGAATTAGGTTCACTTTATTGTGATTTTTTAAATAAAATTTAACGAAACGCAAGTCAAATTTAATATGAATTTAAGAGTGATTGATATTGAGATTTGAGATTTTTGCTTCAAATTAATACCATGAAAAAGTCTACTATTTTATCGCTTCTTTTTGCTGCTGGTTTTTACTATTCGCAAACTATTACGGGAACTGTAATTGCTAAAAACGAAAATCATCCTATTTCTTTCGCGAAAATTGGGGTTGAAAAAGAAAATATTGGAGTAGTGACTGATGAAAACGGAAATTTTAGCATTAATCTTTTTAATGCCTCTCCATCCAACAAAATCAAAATTGAGGTTGCGGGTTACGAACCTTATACAGAGACCGTATCTAATTTTATTAAGCAAAGTTCACAAAAGATTTATCTTAAGGAAAAAGTAAAAAATATTCAGGAAGTTGTACTAAGAACTAAAAAATTAGTCGACAAAAATTGGGGCGTAAATACGAAGACAAAAAGTGTGATGTATTCGGTAAATCCGGCATTCAGAAAAGAAGATTTTTTAGGGGAAACTGCTTTAGAGTTTAAAGCTTCAAAGAAATCAAAAATTAAAACAATCAATCTGAATATTGCAAGCATCACCGCAGACCGACCTGTGATAATGCGTTATACAATTTATAACGAAAAGAATGGCCTTCCCGGAGAAAGTATTTTGGATGAAGAAATTACGGTTGAGCTTACAAAACATAAAATTATCGATAATACGTTTGCTTTAGATGTAAATGACAAAAATATTTGGGTTCAGGGAAAATTTTTTGTTGGAATTCAGTTTTTGAAAGAATTTGAAGGCAGGGTAAATATCAGTGCGGCGCTTTTCAGAACCGGATATATCAGAAAATTTTATGATGAATGGAAGAAGATGACGATTGCCGCTCCCGCGATAAATATTGATGTAAAAGTGGATAAAAATGCCAAAGATGAAAATAAATTTGAAGAAATGAGTGACCAAAGTGTTGCCTCTCTTTTTCCGGATGTAAGTAAATATATGGAAGAATCTGATAAAGAAATTTATGGTAAAAATCAAGAAATGGGTAAGTTTTTAGCACTAAAAGATGCAGACCTTTATTATGAAGTGTATGGGAAAGGTGAACCTCTTTTCTTGCTTCATGGAAATTCTGGAAGTATCAAAGATTTTTATCAGCAGATTCCGGTGCTTTCAAAACAGTATAAAGTAATTGTGATGGATACAAGAGCGCAAGGCAAAAGTACTGATAAAACAAAAAAAGATTTTAACTATAAGATTTTTGCGGATGATGTAAAAGCTTTGGCTGATGATTTAGGTTTACAAAAAATCAATATTGCAGGGTGGAGTGATGGCGGAAATACAGGATTAGAATTTGCTTTGAAATATCCTCAAAACTTAGGAAAACTGATTACCATCGGTGCCAATGCAGTTCCTGAAGGTGTTGATCAAGAGTTGATTAATAATTTCAGTATTAAATATAAAGTGTTACAGCTTCAGAATAAACCTGAAAAACTGAACGAAGGCAGATTATTGAAATTAATGCTTAAAGAACCCAAAATTACAGACAAACAATTAAATAAAATTCAGAATAAGGTGTTGGTTATCGCTGGTGAAAAAGATGTCATTACACAAGCTCACACCGAATTTATGGCGAAACAAATCCCAAATTCTGAACTGAAAATCTATAAAGATGCCACCCACATGATTCCTTTTGAAAATGCAGAGCAACTTAATGAGGATATTTTAGAATTTATGAAGAAATAAACAGATTATTCTTTCAGAAATTTTTCATAATATACTTTATCCTTGGTTTGTATTTTTAAATAATAAGTTCCTTTGGCAAAGTCTTCTACTTTAATTGATTTTTGAGCAGATTTTAAAATAAGTCTTCCCAGGTTATCATAAACTTCTGTTGAAATAATTTGTGCTTCGGTCGCAATATTAAGGATGTTTTTTACGGGATTTGGGAAGATGGCTATCGTTTTCTTTTTAACGAGCTCCGAAGTATTTAGTGTAGAATTATAGAAGCTTCCAAAATTCAGAATTCCGTATCCCATTTGATTGGTATAAGAAGGGAATAGCGATGCGGTCTGTCTAAGATTTGTACGCATGATATCTCTGTTCATTGTCGGAAAAGCCTGAATTAAACAAGCCACTCCGCCTGCTGCGATTGGTGTTGAGATTGATGTTCCAGAAACTGAAATAGTCGTATTATTGTCAACGGTGGTAGCAGAACTTCCTCTTGTGCTTGCATCTGGTTTTACTGCTCCTAAAGAATTAGGACCATACGATGAAAAAGGAGATGAGCTTCCCGCAGCATCTACCGAACCGATAGAAAAAACTTTCACATTATCTGCTGGAGTTGTGATATAATGCCAAGGAACTTCACCGGAATTTCCGGCTGCAATTAAAACAAAAATTCCTTTGTTTACAGCAATTTCACTGGCTCTTCCGATAAAAGATTTTGTGCCGTTCATATCATTGTACGAGTAGCTGTATTTCGGGTCATCAAAATTATTGTAGCCTAATGATGTTGTAATGATATCAACGCCTTTTCTGTCGGCTTCTTCTGCAGCTTCAATCCAGTACAATTCTTCTTCAGGAACTTCTACCGTTGCATTTTCACTTCGGTAAAGATAAAAATCCGCATCGGGAGCAGAACCCACAAAAGTATCAGCAATATAACCTCCAATTGCTCCTAAAACTACCGTTCCGTGATTATTGAGAGAAGGATTGTAGATGTCTGTATTTTTAGAAACAAAATCGTAACCGCCTTTTATTCTACTATTCGTCCATAATCTTGAAAAAGCAGAACCAGTATTTACTGTAGGAAATCCGCTGTCGATAACTGCAATGGTCACTCCAGTTCCGGTAAATCCTGCAAGGTGAAGCGGTCTTAAGTTAATTTGGTCAATTTGTTCAGAACCAGAACCATAATCGAAAACCGTCATGTTTTTCTGTGCCAGTTCAAAATCTGCCCATTTGTTTATGTTTTGAGTTTTTAAAGTCAATGAAGAGTTTTTAGCAAAACTTTCTACAGACTGTACAAATGGTTGTGCCTTGATGATATTTGCCTGTGCCTGATTAACATTTAGAGCAACTCCGTTTAGCCATTTTGAGTAATCGGTGATGGTAAATCCTAAATTTTGTAAGTTTTGAATATAGGTTTGCTCAATAGGAGCATCTTGGTCATTGAGTGCAATTCCTAATGCAGTACGTCTGTTAAGCGACTTCTGGCTAAGTTCGGAAAGAGGATTGGCATAAAATGCAGCTTTGTTTGGTTTATCAGTAAAATAAACAAAAACAAGCTCAGTCTGAGCAAATGTTGTAGAATAACCCGCTAAAAAACAAAAGAGTAAAAGTTTTTTCATCTAATAATTTTGTATAAAGATAAAACAAAATCAATAAAATTTTTGATAGCACTTTAAATTCCTTATTTTTACGAAAATATTCGTTTAAAAATCGCTTTATAAAAATGAATTCAAAGAGTAAAGCGATTGAATAAAACTTAAAAATAAAATTTACGTATGAAAAAGATACAGATGGTTGACTTGCAAAGTCAGTATTACAAAATTAAAAATGATGTAGACAATGCGGTTTTAAATGTGATGGATTCTGCTGCTTTTATCAATGGACCTGAAGTGAAATCTTTCCAGAACGAAATGGAAACTTACCTTGATGTAAAACATGTAATTCCGTGTGCAAACGGAACCGATGCGTTGCAGATTGCTTTAATGGGATTAGATTTACAAGAAGGAGATGAAGTGATTACTGCTGATTTTACTTTTGCAGCTACGGTAGAAGTTATTCATTTATTAAAACTAAAAACTGTGTTGGTAGATGTAGATTACGACACTTTTACAATCTCGACAGAGGCTATCAAAAAAGCAATCACTCCAAAAACAAAAGCGATTATTCCGGTTCATATTTTCGGACAGTGTGCCAATATGGAGGAAATTTTAAAAATTGCTGAAGAACATAATTTATTTGTCATCGAAGATAATGCACAGGCAATCGGTGCTCAATATACTTTTTCAGACGGAACCGCAAGACATGCAGGAACGATGTCTACAGTAGGAACAACTTCTTTTTTTCCATCTAAAAATTTAGGTTGCTACGGTGATGGTGGTGCGATTTTTACTAATAATGATGAGTTGGCTCACCGTTTAAGAGGAATTGTAAACCACGGAATGTACGAAAGATATTACCATGACGAAGTTGGGGTGAACTCAAGATTAGACAGTATTCAGGCTGCGATTTTAAGAAAAAAGCTTCCGAATCTTGATTCTTACAACGATGCAAGAAGAAAAGCTGCTGATTATTATGATGAAGCTTTTGCCGGAAATGAAAATATCTCTACACCAAAAAGAGATGAAAACTCGACACACGTATTTCATCAATATACTTTAAGGATTTTAAACGGAAAGCGTAATGAATTGCAGAAGTTTTTGACTGAAAAAGAAATTCCTGCGATGATTTATTACCCGGTTGCTTTAAGAAAGCAAAAAGCCTATTATCAGGAAAGTAATGACGCAGATTTTATCAATACAGACAAACTTTTAGATCAGGTAATTTCACTTCCTATGCATACTGAATTAGATGAAGAGCAGTTGAAGTATATTACGGATGCTGTGTTGGAGTTTATGGGATAATACTTTGTCAAAGTTGAAAATCTTTGACAAAGTTTAAAAAATATGAATAATGAAAATAAGAGAAAGTCATTTAGAACCCGATAGATTTTATCATATTTTTAATCGTGGAGTAAATTCTAAATTAGCTTTTTTGAATGATGAAAATTTTAATTTTTTCCTTAGAAAAGCTAAAATTTATATTGTTCCGTATTTTGAAATCTATGCATATTGTCTGATGCCGAATCATTTCCATTTTATATTGAAAACTAAATCTGAAATTGACTATTCTTCAGGCTTTAAAGAAAAAGGACTGCATTCAGAAGAATGTTTTTATAGTAAAATGTTAAGTAAATTTATTAGTAGTTACACACAGTCATTTAATAAAGTGTATCAAAGGACAGGTCCGGTTTTTGAATCACCTTTTAAAAGAATTCTTGTTAATTCTGAAGAATACCTTAGAAATTTGATTGTATATATTCATCAAAATCCTTATAACTTTCAAGAGTACAGATTTTCATCATATCTAGCAATTATTTCAGATTCAGAAACTAGTATTCAGAGAAAAAAAATTCTAGAATTATTTGACAACCGTATGAATTTCATTGAGTGTCATCAGAATAAAGATTTAAATTTAAATATAAACTTTGTCAAAGATTTTGAACTTTGACAAAGTAATAAAATAAAACAATGGCAATACTCGTAACAGGCGGACTTGGTTACATCGGTTCTCACACCGTAGTTGAACTTATTAATAATAACTTTGAAGTAATCATCGTTGATGATTTATCAAATTCAGAAAAATTTATTTTACATAATATTGAGGAAATTACAGGAAAGCGACCTATATTTTATCCTTTCGATTTAAAAAGAAAAGAGCTTCTTCATCAGGTTTTTGAGGCACATCATATTGAAGGTTGTATTAATTTTGCGGCTTTTAAAGCGGTTGGCGAAAGTCAGGAAAAGCCAATTGATTATTACGAAAATAATTTGTTTTCTTTAATCAATATCCTTCAAGAATTTAAGGCTAGAAAACTGTCAAACTTTATTTTCAGCTCATCTTGCACAGTTTACGGACAGGCAGACGAAATGCCAATCGACGAAAATACTCCGCTAAAAATGCCGGAAAGTGTTTACGGAAAAACAAAACAGATGGGCGAGGAAATTTTAAAAGATTTTGCTCAATCTTACAACAGTAAAATTTGTCTTTTGAGATATTTTAATCCAATTGGAGCGCATCCTTCAGCTTTGCTTGGAGAATTGCCAATTGGTATTCCAAATAACCTGGTTCCTTATGTGATGCAAACTGCTGCAGGAATTCGTGAGAAACTGAGTGTTTGGGGCAATGATTATCCTACAGAAGATGGAACGGCAATTCGTGACTATATTTATGTGGTAGATTTGGCGAAAGCTCACGTTGCTGCTTTGAAAAGTTTAATGAACAAAGACACAGAAGAAACAATCATTGATATTTATAATCTGGGAACAGGAAAAGGCTCGTCGGTTTTAGAAGTTGTAAAAGCTTTTGAATCTGCAAATGAAATTGCCGTACCTTACCAAATTTGCGATAGGAGAGAAGGCGATATTACTATCGCTTATGCCAATGCCGATAAAGCAGAAAAAGAACTCAACTGGAAGTCTGAAACGTCATTAAATGAAGCGCTGAAAACGGTTTGGGAATGGCAGAAATACTTAGATTCAAGAAAAAACTAAACTAAAAATAACACTAAAAATAAATATGAAAACGGAAAGAATAGGAATCACATTTTCCTCATTTGACCTGCTTCACGCAGGGCATATTAAAATGTTGGAAGAAGCTAAAACTGTTTGTGATTATCTGATTGTGGGTTTACAAATTGACCCTTCACATGAGCGTCCTACAAAAAATAAGCCCACTCAAACGATTGTTGAGCGATATATTCAGTTGAAAGCAGTGAATGCGGTTGATGAGATTATTCCTTATTACACAGAAGAAGATTTAGAAGATATTTTAAAATCTTTTGTAATTGACGTAAGGATTATCGGAGATGATTATTTAGATCGTGATTTTACTGGTAAGCAATATTGTGAAGAAAAAGGCATTGAAATTTTTTATAATAAAAGAGATCACCGCTTTTCGTCAAGTGATTTAAGGAAAAGAATCTACGAAGCCGAAATAGCAAAATCAAAATAAATAAAAATCCCGAAAAATTAATTTTTCGGGATTTTTTATGATGATAAAACTTTTAAGTTCTTGTAAATGATGGTGTTTTAAATTTTAAAGTCTTGAAATTAAGACCATCAACAAGCAACTAAAAACGATTACATTGGTCCGCCTTGGTCGTCGCCTGTAGCATTAGAATTTACATCTTTTTTTCTTTTCGGCTGCTCTATCTTTTCACCTTGCTTAAATCTGTAGGTTAAAGATACTGCAAACTGTCTTGGCTGCCATTGCATATAAGACTCTCTCGTAAAGTTATCTCCGTATGCAGTAGATTGCATGGCTCTTGTATTAAATATATCCTGAATGTTGAAACTTAAAGTTCCATCTCCTTTCCAGATTGTTTTTGAAGCACCAAAGTTAAGTGCATACATCTCTTTTCTGTCGATACTCGTCGTTTTTTGACCTCCTCTGTAAAAACCTTGCAGTTGGAAACTAAATGTTTTATCAATCTTAAACGTTGAGGTTAAACGTGCTCTCGCTGCAAAACCAGACCCATCAAAAGGCATAGGTTTAGGTACTACTCGTAAATCACTAAATGTTCCGGTAGTTTTATATCCAAACAAATCTACATTTCCTAAGAATTTTAACCATTTTGTAGCATCCCAGTTGAAGTTTAAATCTAAACCGTAACGGTCATCTGTACCTAAATTAATTGGTTTTGTATGAAACGCACCATTGGCATCAGAGAATACAAGCATTTTTACATCATCATTGGTATGTCTGAAATAAATAGTTGGGTTGATTGTAAATTTACCTTTAGAAATACTATATCCAAATTCATAAGAATCTACATAAGAAGGATTCAAATCAATATTTCCGTCAAAGATATTTTGATTATCGGTATAACTTGGATTAGGAATTAAAAACCACGATCTCGGTCTGTCAATTCTTCTTGAGTAATTAACTAAAAACTGATTGTCCTTTGCAATTTCGTAGCTTAAAAATATTGTTGGGAAAAGATTATTGTAGCTCTTCTTATTATCGATGTTTTTTGTGTCAGAATTTAAGTTTGAATATTGAATATCAACGTTAGAATACTCATTTCTTACCCCAACTTGGTATCCTAATTTCCCGATTTTACTTTTAAACTGTACATATCCTGCATTAAACATCTCTCTGTAGTTTGCATTGTATGTAAAATTGTTTAAATAATGAAAATCAACAAAAGGAGAGTAACGCTCTAAAACATCATTGTCATAATTGTTATTATTGATGTCTAATCTGTACCCTGCTTCAATTCTTGAGTTTTCACCAATTGGAAGTTCATAATCTGCTTTACCTACCAAAGTTTTGTTTTTTGTGGTTTGGCTAATGCTGTTCTGAAGCTCAAAAATATTATTTGTAATTTGATTAACGTCGGTATCGTTGTAAGATCTATTACTTTGTAAGCTTAATGATAAGGAAATATTTTGTCCTTTATCATCAAACTTGTGGTCTAAACCAAAATCTCCCTGAAACGCTAAGTTATTATTAGCACCTGTATTGATTCTTTCGGTAAATAAACTTGGAGCATTCAAAAAACGGTAACCATAGGTAATATTTCCTAAATTGTCGCTTTCAAAAGTTCTCACCGTTCCAGATGCATTTACAGATGTTTTGTCTGAAATATCATAAACTAAACCAGTAGAAGCATTGTAATTGCTGTTTTTATTTTTTGAAATAGATTCCTGATCGGTATTCGTTCTGCCACCATTTATAGCATTGTAAAATGTAGCATTATTTCTATTTGTATTTTTTGATTCACGATAACCACCGCCACCGTTCAAGAACCAGGTAAGGTTACCCTTTCTCCAGCTTAAATTGGTATTTAAATTGGTTTGAGGTAAATAGCCTAAAGTTCCGGTAACACTTCCGTTAAAACCTGTCTTTTTTGATTTCTTTAAAATAATATTTAAGATACCCGCAGTTCCGCTGGCTTCAAATTTTGATGAAGGATTCGTGATTACTTCAATTCTCTCAATCTGATCCGCAGGAATACTTTGTAAAGCATTGGCCCCATCATCAATTCCTAGAAGGGCAGAAGGCTTTCCGTTAATTAAAAATCGTACGTTTGAGCTTCCTCTCATCGAAACAGTTCCGTCAGTATCTACAGAAACCGAAGGTACATTTGATAATACGTCCTGAAGATTACCACCTTTACTTACAATATCCTGTGAAGGGTCATACGTTCTTTTATCGAGCTCAACTTTATATGGTTTTGCAGTAGCAGTAATCACAACCCCTTGAATGTCCTGAGTTTTTAAGTTTGTACTTGTTGCTTCAGGTTCTATAGAAAGTGCACCAATACTTCCGGCTGTGGTAATTTGCTTATTGATTACACTTTTTTTGTAATCGATTGCTTCTATCGTAATATCGTAGTTACCTGGAGTAAGGTCTAGTTTGTAGTTTCCTTTTTCGTCTGTAAGGGTAGCATCACTCAACAGTTTGCTTGTTTTATTACTGAACGTTACAGAAGCGTAAGCAACCGGCTGGTTACTTTTATCAACCACAGTTCCTGAAACTCCCACTTTATCTTGCGCAAAAGCAAAAGCTGCTGCAGATAACACAAAAGTAAGTCCTAAGGTTTTCTTTGTGAAAATACTAATTATTTCCGTCTGATTCATAAGGTATTCTTTAGATAAAACCGTAATGAAAAGGTTTTAATTTTATTGATTTATTAAAGCCTTTAAAAACACAATTTCACGATTCGTTTATTATTTTTAATAGATAGGTCGCCTAAAAGCGCTAAATGTTAATTATTGATTTGTTAAAATAAAGTTAAATATTTTTATTATTTAATATTTTTTGAGTTTAGCCAATCTTGATATGCTTTTGCATTGATGACATGTTGCTCTGCACTTGCCGTAAATTTGTGGAATCCGAATCTTTCAGGGTCTGCACACATAAAGATATAATCGTGTTTTTCAGGGCTTAAAACTGCATCTACCGAATTTTTGTCTACCACACAAATAGGTCCTGGCGGAATTCCTTTGTTGGCGTAAGTATTATAAGGTGATGGAGTCGTAAGGTGCTTATAAAAAACTCTTTTAATAGGTTCTTTAAAATTGGTTTGCTTGTTTATTGCATAAATAACGGTTGGGTCAGATTGCAATTTCATTCCTTTTTTATATCTGTTTAAGTATAAACCGGCAATTGTTTTCATTTCATCCTGCTTTCCACCAGATTCTTTATAAACAATAGATGCCAAGGCATAAATTTGGTCTCTTGTTAAACCAGATTGCTGTTCTTTAGCTTTTCTTTCAGAATTCCAAAATTCATTGTACTGATTTTCAAATTTTGTGAAAAATTCTTTCGGAGTAACCGTCCAGAAAAAATTATAAGTATCGATGAAGAAGTATTTTTTTAAATCTTCAGCGTTTTTATATCCTTTTTCAGAAGCTATTTTATCAAGTTCTGTGACGAATTGTAAAGAATCAAGCTCTGTTTTTTTGCTCACTTTTCCTACCATTTGATAAACATCTCCGAAATCACCAATTCTGAATGAGTTTTCAGTCTGATTTCCGGCTTTTATCATATTTACCAAACTTGTATTGCTGGCTCCTTTAGCAAAATGATAACGACCTGGCTTGAAATATTCATCCATGTTTTTATCTTTTGCTACCTCAACAAATGATTCTTTATTATCAATATAATGAGCGATGGAATCTAAAACCTGATTAAATTTTGCACCATGTGGAATCAAAACATACCCGTCTTTGGATACATTGTTTCCGTAATACTTATTGTAGAATTTTAAACCAAAAAATCCTGCTACGGCAAGAATAAGGAGTACGATAATGAGAATAGCTTTTTTCATTATGATTGAAATAGGTTAAAAGTTTTTATTTTTTTCTAAAGAATATCTATATTTCCTCTGAAAACTTGTTTTGCAGGACCTTCTAGCCAAATCTGACGGAATGTTTCTCCCTCTTTTTCGGCATACACTTTAAGGTCACCACCCAACGTTTTAACTTTTATGGAGGTTAGATTACTTTTTTTAAGAAAAGTTAAAGCAGAAGCCGTAACTCCTGTGCCACAACTGTAAGTTTCATCCTCAACGCCTCGTTCATAGGTTCTTACGAAAATTTCATCATTAGAAATATTTTCTACAAAGTTGACATTGATGCCTTTTTCTTTATAATTTTCAGAGTATCTGATGCTATTTCCTTCTGCAAAAACATTGAAATTAGCAATGTCTTCAACATATTTAATGTAATGAGGCGAGCCTGTATCTAAAACTGAATCATCACCATCATTGGTAATGGCTGTAACATCGCTCATTTTTAGTTTTACAATATTTCCGTTGATTTCAGCTTCATGAAGTCCGTCAATTGCCGTAAATACCGTTTTGTTATCTTTAAAAATAGAAAGGAAGTGAGCGAAAGCTACCGAGCAACGAGCTCCGTTTCCACAGAAGCTTTTTGAGCCATCAGAATTGTAATAATCAACTTCAAAATCTACGCCTTCTGCTGAGTTTATCTTAATTAATCCGTCTGCACCGATGCCAAAACGACGGTCGCAAAGTTTTTTAATATTGATGATAGATAAATTATCCCACTCTCCGGAACGGTTGTCGAGCATTACAAAGTCGTTTCCTGTTCCTTGATATTTATAAAATTCCATACTTTATTTTCTCTAAAATTAGCCTGCAAAATTAATATAATTATAACAAAAAACGAACAGCGATTGCTGTCCGTTTCAATATTTAGAATAATTATCTTCTGAATCCGCTTCTTTGAGGATTGTTGTCTGAATTATTATTGTTCTGAGGCGTTGTCTGTGTATTGTTTCTGTAGTTTCCGCTATTGTTTTGTGTGGGTTGCGTCTGATTTCTTGTTCCACTGTTTCCCTGATTTTGATTACGGAAACCTGAGTTACTTGGGTTTCTTACTCCGTTGTTTGTGTTATTTCGTGGCGGAGTATTATTATTATTATTATTATTATTATTATTATTATTATTATTATTATTATTATTAGGTCTTTGACTATTATTGTTTCGGTAAGAATTATTATTTCCGTTACCTATGCCGTTATTCGGTCTTTGACTTGTTGTTACCTTTCCTACAGCGCCAGAATTACGTTGTACATAGACTTTATTTCTGTTGTTTCCGTAATAGTAAGGTACGCCGTTGTCATAATAATATTGCATATCATTTCTATAATAATATCCGTCATTACCATAATATCCACCAGAGCCATAATAGCCTGAAGGTGCATAATAGTATCCGCTATCATAATATGGGTCTCCGTAAGCATTGTTGTCACTGTAAACAGCGCAGGATGTCAAACTAAATCCTAATAAAAGAACTGCTGTTATTTTTAATATATTTTTCATAATTGTACTCTGTATTTTTCTTTAAAACTTTTTTTCCAATTGACATATCCAATGATAGCCATTACAGTAAATACCAAATATTGAACCGAAGTGATACCATATCCTTTATAAATATACATCGGGATAGAAATGAGGTCGCCCAAAATCCAGAAAAACCAACTCTCAATGCGTCTTTTTGCCATGAGCCACATGCCAATCAAAAATACAGAGGTCGTAAAAACATCCAGCCAATTTGCCCAATCGAGATGATAAAAACCAAACTCTATATTTTCCATAGAAAAATGATTGTCAATATAAGGTTTGTAGTAATAAATAATCATCACGAGAAAGATGCTTAAGATGAAAAGTATTGCCGCCATCATCCATTCTTTCTTTTTTGCCCAAGAAACATCTACGTGAATTTGGTCTTCAGAATTTTTATTCCACAAAATCCATCCATACACGCTCATTACGGAGTAATAGACATTAATCATGCAGTCTCCAAGCAAGCCGGCGATAAAAAGAAGATACACATATATTATGGTGGAAACGATTCCTGTGGGATATACCCAAATGTTTTTCTTTATTGAAAAAAACACGCTCATAATGCCTAAAACAGTGGCGATAGCTTCAAGAAAGATGTGTAATACTGTGGCAGATTCGTAAGGTTTTATGAAGAGGTCGTACATATTCATGGCTTCAAAAATAAGTAAAAATTGTAGCATCTTAAAAATGCATTAAAATAGGTGTAAATCAGTTTTGTATAATTTAAAATTAAAATAAATTGACAAAAGTTTATCAATAAATATTAAGGTCTCTAAATTTTTTATATTTTCGTAAATCTTTAAAACAAGGAAAACAATATGTCAAATATTTGGAAAACAAAACCATTAGGAGCCTATGAGGCTGATATGAAAAAGAGTGAGCTCAAGAGAGTTCTAGGGAAGTGGAGCCTTACTGCTATTGGTATCGGAGCAATTATCGGAGGTGGAATTTTTGTACTTACAGGTACCGGCGCTTACTATCATGCGGGTCCTGCTTTAGCTTTATCATTCGTCGTTGCAGGGATCGCCTGTATCTTTGCAGCACTCTGTTATGCAGAATTTGCTGCTTTATTACCTGTTGAAGGTTCTGCATATGCCTATGCTTACGGAACGGTAGGTGAAGTTTTTGCCTGGCTTATCGGTTGGGGATTGGTTTTAGAATATGCGATGGGGTCTATGACGGTCGCCGTTTCGTGGTCCGGATATTTTAATAAATTTTTGAAAATTATTAATATAGAGCTGCCTTATTATTTAACGAATGACTTTTCTACAGCAAAACAATATGCGGTGAGTCATGGTTTAACAGAGCCAAGCTTTGCATTCAATTTACCAGCATTTATCATTGTTTTAATTGTTACTTCAATTTTGGTAAAAGGAACTAAAGAGGCTGCAGGAGCAAATAACATGATTGTAATTTTAAAAACTTCTGTTGTTGTTTTTGTAATCGTTGTAGGTGCTTTATTTATCAATATGGATAATCTTACACCATTTATTCCAGACGAAAAAATGATTCTTCAGTCAGACGGAAAAATGGGAGCCGCTTATGGTTTTAACGGTATTATTGCCGGTGCAGCAGCGGTTTTCTTTGCATACATTGGTTTTGATGCGGTTTCTACTCAGGCTGCAGAAGCTAAAAATCCTAGAAAAGATATTCCTTTTGCGATTATCACTTCATTGTTGGTGTGTACGGTATTATATATTTTAATGTCTTTGGTGCTTACAGGAATGATGAACTATAAGGATTTCGGAACAGTTCCTGATGCCTTAACTGCACCTGTTGCTGTTGCTTTTGAAAAAGCTACCGGAATGGATTGGGCAGTAATCTTAATTACTGTTGCAGCAACTATCGGGCTTATTTCGGTATTGTTGGTAATGATGTTGGGGCAGTCTAGAATTTTCTTAGGAATGGCAAAAGACGGTCTTCTTCCTGGGATGTTTAAAGAGATTCATCCGGTAAGAAAAACACCTTATAAAAATACTATTTTGTTAGGTATAATTGTAGCGACTGTAGCAGCACTTACGCCAATCAGTACTTTGGTACATATGTGTAGTTTCGGAACTTTATTCGCATTTACAATGGTTTGTTTTGCAGTTTGGTTGCTAAGAATAAGAAAGCCAGAATTAAAAAGAGGCTTCAAAACACCTATGCTTCCTGTTGTAGCATCATCAGGTATTTTAATCAATATTTATTTGATTATCAACTTAGAGGCTAGTGCAATTTATATGGCAATTGGTTGGTTAGCTTTAGGGCTTCTAATTTACTTCTTGTACGGTAGACGTAATAGTGTTCTTAACAAAGGAGGTTACGATGAATTTATGGAAAAATAAATTTTAAATAGATACTTTAGAATCCGCAGATTAATTTTCTGCGGATTTTTTTATTTTTGTTATTATGAAAAAAATCTTCAGTTTATTATTTTCTCTCATCGGTTTATGGATGTTTTCTCAAAAAATCGAAAGCTTTGAAACCATTTTAAATGATAAAATTAGCATCCGAGCAATCGAATTGTACGATAATAAAGTCTGGTATTCAGGAACAGAATCTAAATTTGGCTTTGTTGATTTAAAAGACCCTAAAAATCAAAAACAAATTAAACTGTCTGAAAATAAGTTGCAGTTTCGAACATTAGCGCAAAATAAAGACGCTTTTTATGCCATTAATATTGAAAGTCCGGCTATATTTTTCAGAATTGATAAAAAAACTTTAGAAAGTGAGATTGTAGAAATAGATTCTGCAAAAAATGCGTTTTATGATACATTACATTTTAATAAAGATAAATTTTATACATTCAGCGACCCTGAAGATGATTTAGAATTTAAAATGCCTACATTTTCTGAAAAAAATGGAAGTTTTAATTTTCATTTAGAAACATCATCAGATTTTTTACTTTATAAAGGTGAAGCTGCTTTTGCAGCCAGCAATACAAATATTTCTTCTACTAAAAATTTTATTTGGTTGGCAACTGGCGGTGCATTTTCAAGGATTTTTAGATTGAATTTGAATACACAAAATTTTGATATTTTTAAAACGCCTTTTATTCAAGGTGAATCTTCTCAGGGGATTTATTCAATAGATTTTTATAACGAAAAATTCGGCATTGCTGTTGGTGGTGATTACACAAAACAAGAAGCCAATGTTAATAATATTGCCACTACAAATGATGGCGGAAAAACTTGGAAAATTCAAGCATCAGGAAAAAATGCAGGGTACACAACCTGTGTGAAAATAAAACCCAATTCAAAAGGGAAAGAAATGATTTCTGTGGGGGATCAACACATCAGCTATTCTTCAGACTTCGGAAAAACCTGGAAGAAAATTTCCGATGAAAAAGGTTTTTATGTTTGCAAATGGGTAAATGGAAATACGGTGGTTTTTGCAGGGAAAGATAAGATTTCTTTAATGAAATTAAAATTTTAAATTTTTCAGATAAAGTATATCTTTTCAATCTGAGCAAATTTGAATCTTCTTAAAATTATCTTTGACAAAATTTTTACATGAAAAATTTAAAAATATTTTTTCTATTATTAATTCCAACCT
Organism: Chryseobacterium turcicum; assembly: GCF_021010565.1. Lineage (NCBI taxonomy): Bacteria > Pseudomonadati > Bacteroidota > Flavobacteriia > Flavobacteriales > Weeksellaceae > Chryseobacterium > Chryseobacterium turcicum. The sequence continues at coordinate 2,739,370 of NZ_JAJNAY010000001.1, read as the reverse complement.
TTTTTTATGCTCAGAAAATACGGGTTTTCGTTTTGGCAGGTCAGTCGAATATGAATGGTTTTGGATATAATAAGGATCTTCCGAATGATTTAAAAACTTTTAAAGATGTTTATATTTTTCAGGGAAATTCTGTTCCGGATGGCGAAAAAAATGGCGGAGTAGGAAAATGGGATGTTTTGAAAGCCGGAAACGGAACTGGTTTTAAAACTGACGGAAAAATAAATGCTCTTTCAAACCGATTTGGATTGGAAATGACTTTTGCCAAAAGGATGAAAGAACTTTTTCCAAACGATAAAATTGCTTTGATAAAATATGCAAGAGAAGGCACCTCCATCGACAGCCTTGCGACGGGAAGCTTTGGCTGTTGGGATTCCGATTATCACGGAAAAAATGGACTTAATCAATATGATTATTTTCTGAACACGGTAAAAAATGCTTTAAGCGAAAAAGATATTGACGGAAACGGAAAAGCAGACGAACTAGTAATCTCGGGAATTTTGTGGATGCAAGGCGAAGGAGACGCAAGCTACAACGAAGAAATTGCAAATAATTATTACGCTCATCTGAAAAATTTAATGAACCAAATGCGGGCTGCTTTGCGCACCGATGATTTACCTGTTGTGATTGGAAAAATTTCAGATTCAGGAAAAAATGAAAAAGGAAAAGTCTGGCCAATGGGAGAGTTGGTACAATATGCTCAGGAGAAATTTGTACGTGAAGATAAAAACGCTGCGATTGTTCGCTCAACCCAAAAATACAATTACGGAAACGACCCATGGCATTATGACAGTGCAGGTTATATCGATTTGGGGAAGAGTTTCGCAGATGAAGTATTTAGACTCATTATAAATTTCGAGAAGAAAGACTAATATAATTCATGAACTTTAATTCAGCAGGAATGGTTAATTTTGTAGAATGAAATTGATCAATTTCATCAGTTTAGAAAAAATATAAAGTTTCAAATGAATTCGTTAATCGATAAATATAATATTCCAGGCCCGCGTTATACGTCTTATCCCACTGTTCCTTATTGGGACGAATCTACTTTTTCTCCGGAAAAATGGAAATCAAGTGTCATTAAATCTTTTAATGAAAGCAATTCGGGAGAAGGAATTTCAATTTACATTCACCTTCCTTTCTGTGAAGCATTATGTACTTTTTGTGCTTGTCATAAACGTATTACAAAGCAACACAGTGTAGAAGTTCCTTACCTGGAAAGTGTTTTAAAAGAATGGATGCTTTATCTTAAATTATTTAATGAAAAGCCAAAATTAAAAGAACTGCATTTAGGAGGCGGAACTCCCACGTTTTTCTCTCCGGAAAATCTAAAAACTTTATTGCAGGGAATTTTTAATACAGTAGAAATTGCAGAACATCCTGAATTTTCTTTTGAAGGTCACCCAAATAATACCACAAGAGAACATCTTCAGACTTTGTTTGATTTAGGTTTCCGAAGAGCTAGTTTTGGAGTGCAGGATTATGATTTGAAAGTTCAGAAAGCTATCAACAGAATTCAGCCTTTCGAAAACGTAAAAAATGTTACTGAATGGGCTAGAGAAATTGGCTATACAAGCATTTCTCATGATTTGGTGTATGGTTTACCACATTCTAATTGGGAAAGTATGGCGCTTACCATTCATAAAACTTTAGAGTTGAAGCCAGATCGTCTTGCTTATTATTCTTATGCTCATGTACCATGGATAAAAGGAGTAGGGCAAAGAGGTTTTGATGAAAATGATTTACCAAGCGGTGAAGAGAAGCGAAGATTGTATGAAGATGGTAAAAAATTATTAGAAGAATTAGGATATAGAGAAGTAGGGATGGATCATTTTTCTTTGGAAGATGATGAGTTGTACAAATCTATGATTTCGGGAGATATTCACCGTAATTTTATGGGATACTCTTCGAGCAAAACTCAGCTGATGATAGGTTTGGGAATGAGTTCGATTTCAGATTCTTGGTATGCTTTTGCTCAAAATGTAAAAACGGTTGAAGAGTATCAAAAAATTGTTGAAGAAGGGGAGATTCCTGTAGTGAAAGGCCATGTTTTAAATGAAGAAGATTTATCAATCAGAAGACATATTCTAAACTTAATGTGCCAATTGGAAACCACTTTTGAAAATAAAGAAGCCATCCCGGAGCTTGAAAATGCTTTTGATATGCTTCAGGAAATGGAACGTGATGAATTGGTTGAAATTAACGATAATCAAATAAAAATTACTGAAAAAGGACGGGCTTTCACCAGAAATGTAGCCATGGTTTTTGATCTCAGAATGTTGAGAAACAAGCCCGAAACCAGAATTTTTTCAATGACGATATAGAATAAAAGCGATTCAGAAATGAATCGCTTTTCTTTGCCTAAAGCCTAAAGCCTAAAGCCTAAAGCCTAAAGCTATTTAATCATAATTTTCTGGCTGTAAGATTTAAAATCTCCCGCTTTAATATTAATATAGTAAACTCCTGCAGGAATTCCTGAGATATTGATGCTGTTTTCAAAATCGAATTTTGTTTCATCTAAAACTTTTCTGCCTTCGGTAGTGAAAATTTCTGCAACATTATTATTTCCTTTTAACCCATCAACAAAAATTCTTTCAGAAGCAGGATTGGGATACACTCGAATTTGGCTGAATGTAGTATCTTGCACTCCTAAAGTTGCCGTTGTAATCTTGTAAATTTTACCATTGTTTACAGCTGCCACATAAAGTTCTTTAAGATTATCTTGTCCGAAAGTGGAAAAATTATTTCCGCTAAAAGGAGTCGTCCAAGAAATTGAATTATTGGTTTCCATCATCCCGATTTGTTGAGAACAGTAATCTGCAAAAAAGTATTTTCCCTGCAAACTAGGATTTTGGGTTCCGCGATAAACGTAACCTCCGGTAATAGAACATTTACTTCCAGAATGATCATAAATAGCGACCGGAAAAGTCATGGTTGATGAAGCTGCACAGCCAGTTGCGTTATACGTATTATTTCCTTCGTAACATCTCCATCCATAATTAATTCCAGCTTGCGTTATCGGCATTCGGTTGATTTCCTCAAAAAGGCCTTGTCCTACATCTGCAATCATTACATTTCCGGTGGTTAAGTCAAAAGAATATTTCCACGCATTTCTTAATCCATAAGACCAAATCTCATCTGAACCATCTATCCCTACAAAAGGATTTTCTGTAGGAATGTTGTAAGCCGCGGTTGAATTAATATCAATTCTAAGCATTTTTCCTAATAATGAATTTTTGTTTTGCGCATTATTGTTAGGGTCTCCTGAACTTCCTCCATCTCCCGTCACCACCCACAAATTTCCGTCCGGAGCAAAATGAATGCTTCCGCCGTTATGGTTTGCAAAAGGCTTGGGAATGTTTAAAATAATCTTTTCTGAATCCGGATCAGCAATATTAGAATTGGTTGTACTCACAGAATATCTTGCTACGATAATATTTCCGGCTGTATTGTTGTAATACACAAAAAAATATCCGTTAGTTAAATATTGAGGGTGAAAAGCCAAGCCTAAAAGACCTCTTTCTCCACCGAAATTTATTTTACTGCTAATATTAATAAAATCTACAGCATTTATTGTTCCGTTAGGTTGTATAATCTTAATAATTCCATTCTGTTGCACTACGAAAAGACGGCTGTCATTTGCATTGGTAATTTCTACGGGATTGGTAAGCCCTGTTGCGAATTCTTCCAGAACAAAACTTTGAGCTTGTACGATTAAGGAAGAGAATAATGTTAATGAAAGTAATAGTTTTTTCATAATATTTTGAAATTTAAGGTGTTGTATAGTTTGAATGAAAATTTCGTACCAATACTTATTTTTAATATTTAATAAAATAAGTCATAAAATATTCTTAAAATACGATTGCCGATATATCTGAAAATAAACCATTTCTGTTGCTAAAAGTTCATAAAATGTCAATAAAATCATTATATTTGCCGACTTAATTTAACGTAGTTATAACAAAATGCAAGGAAAAGGACTTATTACAATTGTTGCTATTGTACTAGGGTTAATTTGCTTAAATGAGCTATTACCAACCTGGTACGCCGGCAGAATTGAATCGCAAATCGAAGCTGCGAACGGAAACGAGAAAGAAATTCAGAGATTAAAAGATGAAACTTTAAATCTTGGGTTTACAGAACTTTCTTATGCTAAGGCAAAAGACAAAGAAATGAAGCTAGGTCTTGACCTGAAAGGGGGGATCAACGTTCTTTTGGAAATCAATCAGAGAGATCTGGTGAATGATTTAACTAATTATTCTACCAATCCTATTCTTATTGAGGCTCTAAATAGAACAGATGAAGCTCAAAAAAACTCTACAAAATCTTATATCGACAACTTCTTTGTTGAGTTTGATGCCGTAAACAAAGCAAAAGGCGCAAACCTTAAACTTGCAGATCCTGAAATCTTCGGAAATACTAATCTTTCTGAGATTAAATTTAACACCACAGATGATCAGGTAAGAAGCATTGTTAAAAAAAGAATTGATCTTTCTGTAGGTACAGCTTTTGAAGTAATCAGAACCAGAATTGATAAACTAGGAGCTATCCAGCCAAACGTACAGAGAGTTCCGGGAACGGCAAGAATCTCTGTAGAAATGCCGGGTATGAAAGATATCGATAAGGTGAAAAAGATGCTTCAAACTTCTGCAAAACTTCAGTTTTGGGAAATACAGCAGTTTGCTGAAGTAGCACCTTATTTTCAGACTTTAACAGCGGTAGTTGCTGCAAAAGGTGACTCTATGGGAGTTGCTAAAAACACTAATTTCCTTAATCTTATGCAGGGTGGTAAATCTGGAAGCATGAGCTCTGTAGGAAGTGTGAAGCTAACAGATACTGCAAAAGTTAACAAGATTTTAAACAGTAAAATTGCACAGTCTTTACGTCCTGCAAATATTAAATATACCCAATTTATGTGGGGGTACAAGCCAGAATCTACGGATGAGAAAAGCTTGGTTTTATATGCTATAAGAGGTAATATCAACCAAAAAGCTCCGGTAGATGGAGCTGTAGAAACTGCAAGCATCGGTTACGATGAATTGAGCAGAGTAGTGGTAGATATGCAAATGGATTCTAAAGGTGCTAAAGATTGGAAAACGCTTACTGAGAAAAACGTAGGAAAACCAGTTGCTGTAACTTTAGATAACAGAGTATATACTGCGCCAAATGTACAGGGTGCAATTCCTAACGGTAGAACTCAAATCTCGGGTAACTTCTCTCAGGAAGAAGCTAAAGAATTGGTAGACGTTTTAGGAGCTGGTAAATTACCTGCAGGTGCAAAAGTAGTACAGGCTACACAAGTAGGTCCATCTTTAGGACAAGAATCTATTGATGCGGGAGTTATTTCATTCTCTATTGCATTCTTAATTATTATTGCATACATCATTTTCTACTACGGTGGAGCTGGAGTTTATGCAGTAATTGCAATGATCATCAACTTATTCTATATTTTCGGAATTATGGATTCCGGAGACTTTACATTAACGCTTCCTGGTATTGCGGGTATTGTACTTTCAATGGCAATGGCGGTAGATACCAACGTAATTATTTACGAAAGAACGAAAGAAGAATTGTTTGCCGGGAAAAATATTCTTGAAGCCTACAAAGATGGTTTCAAACATGCATTGAATGCGATTATTGATGGTCACTTAACGATGATTTTGACGGCGGTAGTGTTGTTCTTCTTCGGAACAGGTCCTATCAAAGGATTTGCATTAACACTATTGATCGGTGCTGTAATGACATTGTTTACTTCAATCTTACTTTCAAGAGTAATGATTTTCCACAGATTAAATAAAGGAAAAGGACTTTCAGTTTGGACTCCTCCAACGAAAAACCTTTTCAGAAATACGTGGATCGATTTTATTGGAAAAAGAAAATATTCATACATCATTTCTGCAATTTTAACGGTAATTTCTTTAGGATCAATTTTCGTTAATGGATTTAAATTTGGTATCGATTTTACAGGGGGTAGAAACTATGTGGTAAGATTTGATAAAAATGTAAATGCAGAAGATATTGAAAATAATTTGGTGAAAGTTTTCACAACTCAGGATGGTAAAAACTCTTCTGTAGAAGCTAAAACTTTTGGAAATGAAAATCAGCTGAAAATCTCTACAGATTACCTTATCAATGACGAATCATTGAAGGCTGACCAGACGATTGAGCAAAAATTATTTGAAGGTTTAAAACCAAATCTTCCTGCAAACATGACTTTAGAAGAATTTAAATCTGCAGATACAGATCACGCAGGTATTATCTCTTCCGAAAAAGTAGGACCTTCTGTAGCTGATGATATTCAGACACACGGTACTCTTGCAGTAGTTGCTGCATTGGCAGGTATTTTCATCTATATTTTGGTGAGATTTAGAAAATGGCAGTTTTCATTGGGTGCAGTTGCTGCATTGTTACATGATGCTATTATCATCTTGGGTGCGTTCTCACTATTCCATTCTGTAATGCCTTTCAACATGGAGGTTAACCAGGATTTCATCGCGGCAATTCTTACAGTATTAGGATATTCAATTAACGATACGGTAATTATCTTCGATAGAATTAGAGAATACTTAAGAGAGAAAAAAGCGCTTACTTTATCAGGATTGTTTGATGATGCGATTTCTAGTACTTTAGGTAGAACGTTTAACACGACGTTTACTACATTACTTGTAATTCTTGCCATCTTCATCTTTGGTGGAGACAACTTGAGAGGGTTTATGTTTGCATTGTTAATCGGTATTGGTTTTGGGGCATACTCATCAATCTTTATTGCATCAGCAATTGCTTACGACTTCCTTAAATCAGGAAAAGAAGAAGATGTACACGGTAAGTCTTCTTCAGACAAAGAATTGCTTGCTACAAAGTAATATCAACTACATTAAATATATTAAAGAGCCTTTCACCCGAAAGGCTCTTTTTTTTGATACCATTTTAAATAAAACTAAATCAACAATTCTATAAACCAACAACAATTAATAAATTAAAAACGAATATTTTTCCCGATTTACTTATTTTTGCATAACAATGGAAAACTCAAAAAAGAAAGCAGCCATGAGCTTTATATTTATCACATTGCTGATAGATATAACGGGATGGGGAATCATTATTCCTGTAGTTCCACAATTGATTAAAGAACTGATTCATGCTGATATTAGTGAAGCTGCAAAATATGGTGGCTGGCTCGGCTTTGCTTATGCTTTCACCCAGTTTGTTTTTTCGCCCGTTGTAGGAAACCTTAGTGATAAATTTGGTAGACGACCTATTATTTTGATTTCACTTTTTGGCTTTGCCATTGATTATATCTTGCTTGCTTTGGCCCCAACAATTTTATGGTTATTTGTAGGACGTGTTATTGCAGGAATTACTGGAGCAAGTGTCACCACAGCGAGTGCCTATATTGCTGATATTTCTAATGATAAAGACAGGGCCAAAAACTTTGGATTAATTGGTGCTGCATTTGGTTTGGGTTTTATTATAGGTCCGGTTTTAGGTGGTGTTTTAGGACATTATGGTGCAAGAGTGCCATTTTATGCAGCAGCAGGTTTATGCCTTTTAAACTTCCTTTATGGGTATTTTATACTTCCCGAAAGTTTAGATAAAGACAAAAGACGTGAGTTTAGCTGGAAACGTGCAAACCCCGTTGGTTCTTTCAGGTTTTTAGGAAAACATCCTGAAATTTCAGCTTTAATTTTTGCTTTAATTTTAATTTATATTGCAGGTCATGCGGTACAAAGCAACTGGAGTTTCTTTACGATGTATGAATTTGATTGGACAGAAAGAATGGTTGGAATTTCTTTAGGAGTCGTCGGTCTTTTGGTTGGTTTGGTTCAGGGAGTTCTAATTCGATGGACAACCCCAAAGCTCGGTGAACAAAAAAGTATTTATTACGGATTGATTTTATACGCAATAGGATTGTTTTTATTCTCATTTGCCTCTGAAGGTTGGATGATGTTTGTATTTTTAATTCCTTATTGCTTGGGAGGAATTTGCGGTCCGGCATTACAGTCTGTAATCACAAAATCGGTTCCTTCAAACGAACAAGGTGAGCTACAGGGAGCTTTAACGAGCCTAATGAGTGCAACATCCATTATCGGACCTCCGGTAATGACCAATTTATTTTACTTTTTCACCCATGACGAAGCACCGTTTAAATTCTCCGGAGCCCCTTTCTTCTTGGCATTTATACTAATGTCTGTAAGTGTAGTGGTTACTTATTATGCTTTTCAGAAAAAGAAATCTTAAAATTTATTTAAAATTAAACATAACATATTTTATATATATAATCTTTTGTAATTTAGCACCATGGAATTAAGCATTGGAGAAATGGCACTTATTGCCATTGCAATTGTAGTTTTGTTTGGTCCGGATAAACTACCTCAGATTGCTCGCGACCTTGGAGCGGGAGTGAGAAAAATGCGTGGCGCAGTAGAAGATATCAAAACTGAAATCATGAAAGAAACAGATAACCCTGTTTCTGAGATAAAACGTGAGATTGAAAAAGTAAAAGATGCTGCAAAAGATTTTAATCCGATGAAGAATATCGAGGAAAACATTTTAAAAGAACAGCCTTCTGCAACAGAATTACCAACAGTAAAACCTGCAGATGATGAAACTTACGAAGGGCCGGTAAGCCGTTAAAATATGGAAGAAATTATTCAGGAAGATAAGAATCTTTTCCTTTATCTCAACAATTTGGGGGATACCCCTTTTGACCAGTTTTGGATGATGATTTCGGCAACCTGGATTTGGGTTCCGCTTTATGTAATTCTTTGTTATCTTCTCTATAAAAATTTCAAATTAAAATCTCTGTTGTATATTCTGTTGTTCGTTGCGATAGGCGTAACGGTTTCAGACCAGGTTTCAGGGATTTTCAAATATGGTGTCGCAAGACTAAGGCCTTGTCATGATCCTTCACTTCATAACGTGATGCGTATTGTAAAATGTGGCGGGCAATATGGTTTTTATTCTGCGCACGCTTCAAACACTTTCTTTTTGGCAAGTTTCCTAAGTTTTTTATTGAAAGATAAGCTTAGATGGTTTCCTTATGCTATATTCGTCTGGGCTGCAGTAGTAGCATACAGCCGCATCTATCTAGGAGTACATTTCCCGATAGATATTTTGGTTGGGGCATTTGTTGGAACTTTATTGGGAGGGATTTTCGCTATGCTCGCAAAAAAAGTGATTAACAAGCAAACCGTAGCTTCTTAAAAGTATTTACTCGTTCTTGGCTTAATAGCAATATTTTTTAGTTTTCTCTCTGTTAAGAATGTAAAAAGCCAATTGTACTTGTACTGAAGACTAATATTCAAAATTGATTCTTACGGAATATATTCAGAAATGTCAATCAAAATTATACGTTAATCTTGAAGCTACGTAGAACTATTTTAGCTTTCAGTCTATCTTACTAAAATAAATTAAAAATTCATGTTAAATATTGTTCTCGTAGAACCAGAGATTCCTAATAATACCGGTAATATCGGAAGACTATGTGTAGGAACCGGAAGCAGATTGCATTTAATACATCCGTTCGGATTTTTAATTGATGATAAAAACCTGAAACGTTCAGGTTTAGATTATTGGGTTCATCTTGATGTTACAGAATATGAAAATGTGGATGAATGGATGAAAAATATTCCTGATTTGTCACGTGTTTTTCTGATGAGTTCACATGCTGAGAAATCTTATCTGGAAATAGATTTTCAGGATGGGGATTGGTTGGTTTTCGGAAAGGAGAGTGCAGGCTTAAGTAAAGATGTTTTAGACCGTTTTGAAAATCATTTGACTATTCCGATGTCTAAATTGATTAGAAGCTTTAATATCGCCAATTCGGTTGCCTTTGTAGTAGGAGAAGCAAAGAGACAGATTACTTTGAAAAAATAGTTATACAAACGTTATAATCTTATTTTGACTCTAAAATTTTTAATTGTTGTTAAAAAAAATAATAAAATTTAAATTTTATTAAAAGCCTTGTGTATATTTGTGAAATATCACTCATTTAAGATTTATTTAAATTATGAAAACACTTTCTAAACTTATTTTATCAACAGCTTTTGTAATGACTTTAGCAATTTCAAATACTGCTTTTGCTCAGGGAACTAAAAATGAATTAGCCATTCATACCAATTCTTTACTTGGCGAAACTGTTAAAAGACATGAAGCATCTCCCAAATTAAAAGCTTCGACTCTGATTCTTATCAACAAAAATGAAAGCTCACTAGAAGCTCTTAAAGAACTTAAAGGGGAAGATGTAAAAGGCGTAAAAGTACTTTTAGATGATTCTGTAAAGAAAAAATTCAGAGAAAAAGGGATTAAAGAAATTATTTCTGTTACTACAAAATAGCTAATCGTTGTGATACGGTTTTCCCTGTAAAATCTGATCCGCTCTGTAAAGCTGCTCAACAATAAAAAGTCGAATCATCTGATGCGTAAATGTCATTTTAGATAATGACATTTTTTCGTTGGCCCTGTTGTAGATTTCATCCGAAAAACCGTACGCTCCGCCAATCAGAATGTGAACTTTTTTCACAGAAGAATTCATCCAAGTATCCATTTTGTTTGAAAATTCGCGACTGGTAAACTGTTTTCCTTTTTCATCAAGAAGAATAACCAAATCGTTTTTGTCGATTTGATTTAAAAATAATTTGGCTTCTTCTTTCTTTAAAAGGTCAGAAGACAGATTTTTGGCATTTTTGACATCTGGGATTTCTACAATCTCAAAATTCCAATGTTTTGGAAGGCGGGTGAGGTAATAACTGATTAAAGATGTAATTTCTTTGTCATCTGTTTTCCCAATACAAACTAAACTGATTCGCATTTCTTATATTTGCTGAGCACAAATATACTTTATGGCTATAAAAATTCCTAAGTTTATCTTAAAATTTCAAGAATTTCTAGACGACATCCATCTTCCGGTTCTCGGGATATCGCTTTGGCAGATGTTTCAAATCTATATTTCAGGGATTTTTAAAGGAAAAATAGGGCGAAAAGCAGCAGCAATTTCATGGAGCTTTACTTTGAGTTTATTTCCTTTTTTACTCTTTTTACTTTCGGTAATTCCTTATATGCCACATTATGATAAGCTTCAGTTCTATATTTTTGAAGTTTTAATGCACAATATTTTCCCTTCCAATATCGAAGGTGATGTACGAAATTATATCGAAAATAATATCATTCCCAATATGAAGGGAATCAGTAATTTAACGATTCTTATTGCTTTAGTTTTTGCGACCAACGGTACTTTTTCTTTAATCAACGGTTTTAATGAAAATTCAGAAGAAAAACTTAGCGATGTAAAAGAGTTTATACTTTCATTTTTCATCACAATTGGCTTTGTAAGTATTATATTTTTAGCGCTTTTCGGAGTGTATTACACCGAAGTTGTTTTGAAAGATTTTTCGCCAGGTTATAATTTGTCATGGATCGTAAGGAATCTCTCTAAAATCATTGGTTTTGTGTCGTTTCCGCTCTTTTATTTTATATTGTTAGCGATGTTTTATTGGTTGGGAACAGTGAAAATTATTAGATTCAGACAGGCGATTCCTGGCGCGATTCTAACGACAGTTTTATTTGTGGTAACCACTTATTTCTTTGCCCTATATGTTAAAAATATTGCCCGTTACAACGTTCTTTACGGGTCAATTGGAAGTATGATTCTTTTGATGATTTGGGTGAATGTAAATGTTTACCTGCTACTTTTCGGAAATGAGCTGAATATGGCATTGAGAAAATTAAGAATAGAAAAATTACTTTCTGACGAAATCAAAAGAGAAGCAGAAAATTATCACGCAGAAAAAACAGAGCCTAATTTAGAAGGCGATGATGAACACAAAAGACCTTACCTTAAAAATAATGAAAAATAAATTAAAACCTTTTACACTACTATTTCTATTAGCCTCTTTTTTCAATCTTCAGTCTTGTGATCAAATGATTGATGAGATTCATAAAAATAAAGAAGAACAAAACTATGTTTCTCCCTACAGAGGTAAATATACGGGAACTTATACAGGAGATTCTACCGGAGAGTTGATTATTAATGTAAGCGAAAAAGGTTCTATTGAAATTACACGAACGAGCTTAAATTTTAGTGAATCTTATTATACAGGTTTTATCAACGCATCCCTCAATACCACCAATAAAGCACCATCAGGTTTTATGCTGATAGGCAATCTTAATTCTAAGATGGGAACTTGGGAAATGGGAAGTTCTAAAGGAAATTGGACCGTTAAAAAGAACTAATTTTCCTCTAGCATAGAATATTTCAACCGAAAAAGAGACAAAAGAAATTTGAAATGTATATTATTTTAGATATTCAAAGCTCTTAAAAGAAAAAAGAATACAAGAGTTTTCAAAATCTTGTATTCTTTTTTCTTTTAATAAATAAGCTTTAATAAAAAAAGCTAAATCTTTTGTGCCTTTTGTGGTTAAATGAAAAATTTCTTACAATTTTTTCATTTTCTTTGAACTGAAATTTAAAATCATATATCCTGAAACCGCCGCTATTACTGAAGCAATTAAAATCGCAAACTTAGCTTCATCCTGAAAAGCTATTTCATGTTTAAAAGAAAGCAATGCAATAAATATTGACATGGTAAATCCGATTCCGGCTAAAAGACCAACACCTATCATCTGATTCCATGAAGAGCGTTGTGGAAGAGAGCTTATTTTTAGTTTTATAGCAATTAAAGAGAATAAGTTAATACCGATTAATTTTCCTAAAACAAGTCCACCAATTATTCCCAGTCCTAAACTGTTAAATAATCCATCAATCATACTGCTGTTAAAGGCAATATTGGTATTCGTTAAAGCGAAAATGGGCATTATTAAAAAGTTTACTGGAAAATGAAGCGAATGTTCCATTTTTTCTAAAGGTGAGATTTTTGTATTTGAGGCATTGGTTGGAATACTGAAAGCGACCAAAACCCCAGCAATTGTTGCATGAATACCCGAATGATGTAGGAAATACCACAAAAATATTCCTGGAATAATGTAGTAAATCAGTTTTGTAACCTTTAGGAAATTTAAAGCAAATAAAATTGCCACAATTCCAAAAGAGAGTAAAAGATACATCCAATGAATTTGTTCTGTATAGAATATCGCAATCACTAAAATAGCGCCTAAATCATCAACAATAGCTAATGCTGCCAAAAAAATCTTGAGTGAAGCCGGAACCCTTTTTCCTAACATCGAAATAATCGCCAAAGAAAAAGCAATATCTGTTGCCATCGGAATTCCCCAACCGTTGCTGTAATCTGTTCCGGAGTTGAAAGCAACGAAAATAAGTGCAGGAACTAGCATTCCACCGATTGCCGCAAAAATAGGGAGTGAAGCATTTTTAAAAGATGAAAGCTCACCTTCTACAAGCTCTCTTTTAATTTCTAAACCGACCAAAAGAAAGAAAATAGCCATCAAACCATCATTAATCCAAATGCTTACCGGATATTTTAAGTGTAAATCTTCAAAACCAATTTGAAAATCTAAAAACTGTTGAAAACTACTTCCTAAAGGTGAGTTTGCGATAATTAACGCAAGACTGACACAGAAAATAAGTAAAATTCCTGATGATTGATTGCTTTGGAAAAATTTTTTAAAATATTGGGACAACCTCATTTTTTATTTTTAAATACGTCTTATTCTTGAAATTCCGTCAATTGCTTTCAGTTTTTTAAATGTTTCTTCAAGCTGACCTTTATGTTTTACTTCTAGATTGATGTTTCCTGTGAAAATTCCGTTGTTAGATTCAATAGACATACTTTTCATATCCATACCCATTGCACCACTAATGACGGTGGTAATGTCGTTAATCATTCCCATTCTATCAAGACCTTCAATCTCAATTTTAATACGGTTTTTGAAGCTTTCTTCGTTCACCCATTTTGCAGGAATCACACGGTAGTCATATTGAGCACGAAGATTAATAGCGTTCGGACAATTGTCGCTGTGCACTTTTATCCCTTCAGAAATGGTAATAAACCCAAAAATTTTATCTCCCGGAATTACCGTACAACATTTTGCGTAGCTATAGTTGAGCTTTTCTTCATCTTTCCCGAAAACAATCATATCGAGATTGATTTCTTTAGGCTCTTCGTAATGCTGGTTTTTATTGGTATTTCTCTTAAATCTCGAAAGCAAATTGTTAAATACATTTTTACTTTCAATATACTTTCTTAAGCTACTTGCATCCAATTCATTAGTTTGGAATTTTAAGAATAATTCCTGAGAGGATTTAAGATTGAAAAACTTCTGAAGTTTATTGATCTCCTCATCATTAAAATTAATTTTTGCATGACGAAGTTTTCTTTGTAAAATTTCTTTTCCTTCTTCTACGAAAGAATTTTTCTCAGAATTAAGGTAGCTTTTAATTTTTGACTTTGCCTTTGAAGTCACCACAAAATCAAGCCAGTCAAACTTAGGTTTTTGATTTTGAGACGAAATAATATCTACTTGGTCGCCATTTTGAAGAACATACGAAATAGGAACCAATTTTCCGTTGATTTTTGCGCCTAAACATTTCATTCCCAAATCGGAGTGTACAGAAAAAGCAAAATCTAACGCAGTTGCATTGGTGGGCAGAATTTTAATTTCACCTTTTGGAGTAAAAACAAAAACTTCTTTTGAATATAAATTGAGTTTAATATTATCTAAAAGTTCAGAGGTCGAAAGATTCTGCTGCTGTTCGAGTACATCGCGTATTTCGGTAACCCATTTTTCAAAATTTCGGTCATCGTTACTTTGTTTGTAGCCTTCTTTATATTTGTAATGTGCAGCAACTCCTTTTTCGGCAATATCATCCATTCTTTCTGAACGAATTTGCACTTCAATCCACTTTTTGTCGGGCCCCAGAACAGTTAAATGTAAACTTTCGTAGCCTGTAGAGCGAGGCTGGGTAATCCAGTCACGCATTCTCGATGGATTACTGTGATAAACATCGGTTACAATAGAATATATTTTCCAGGCAAGGAATTTTTCGTTTTTAGCATCCGATTTATAGATGATCCTGATGGCATAATTGTCGAAAACCTCTTCAAAAGAAACGCCCTGTTTAAGCATTTTTCGGTAAATAGAAGAAATAGCTTTTGCACGACCTTTTATACTTACATTTAAACCTTCCTCTTTTAATCTTGCAGAAACTTCTTTCGTAAACTCTTCGATATAGCGGATTCGGTTTTCTTTTGCCAACTCCAGTTTTTCGGTAATCTCATTATAGATATCGGGATTATTATACTTTAAAGATAAATCTTCGAGTTCAGATTTAATGTTGTATAATCCTAATCTATGAGCCATTGGCGCATAAATATAAACCGTTTCGGAAGCAATTTTTTTCTGCTTGTCGGGAGCCATGCTTTCCAGCGTTCGCATGTTGTGAAGTCGGTCTGCAATTTTAATCAAAATCACACGGAAATCTTCAGAAAGAGTCAGTAATAATTTTCTGTAGTTTTCTGACTGTACAGAAATATTCTGATGATTCATGATAGAAATCTTGGTCAGTCCGTTGACAATTCCTGCGATTCTTTCCCCAAATATTTTTTTTAAATCTTCATAGGTATAATCAGAATCTTCAATTACATCATGCAAAAGAGCACAAGCGATTGACGAAGCCCCTAAACCAATTTCTGTAGCCACAATTTTAGCCACAGCAATAGGGTGATAAATGTAGGGCTCCCCAGTTTTTCTTCGCTGGTCTTTGTGTGCGTCAAGAGCAATATCAAAAGCCTTTCGGATGAGTTTATTGTTTTCTTCATCCAAAGTTCTGTAGGTGTTAGAAATCAGGTCTTTGTACCTCGCTGAGATTTCTTTATTTTCTTGTTCCAAATCGTAACTCATCTGTGTAAAAGGCTTTATTTAAACGAAAATACGAAAAATATTATGATTAGTCAATTTATAAAAATAAAAATCCGTAGAAATAAATTCCACGGATCTGGTTATAAGTTTTTAGTTTTAGGTTTAAGCTTTTACCTCAGAATTCATTCCGTCATGCTTTACTTTAATTTTCACATCCGGGCAGTTGTGAATTTCTGCTTTGCTCCGCGCATCAATTAATCTTTTTAAATTAACGTAAGATGCTTGGTCGATACTCATATTTTCAAATAAGTAGGTTTTATGTACATGGTTTTCATTAAAGATATGCTTCACTTTATCGGCTAAATCTTTATTTTTTATTTCCACACTCGCCAAGTACTGGGAGTTGTGATGATCGTCACTAAGGTATACGATATACTCTGAATCTAAGAATCCTAAATCCTCAACTTCTTGCTCGAGTTTTTTATAATCACTCTCTGGTCCAAATAATCCTGCTAAGATGCTTGACATAGTAATTTTGTTTATCTAAAGATATAAATATTTTTAATATTATTAGTAAAAATTTAATATAATTTACAATATTTTATTTTATCTATAATTATTTAATAAAAATTAAGATGTTATCTATTTTTAAGTAGTGTGATTTTTTTAAACTTTAAATGAATTTGCTTAGTGTATTTTCTTCCATTTTTGTTGGTTCATAATACTGTCTACTTTTTCGTAAAATCTTAAAAGACTTAAGGTTCCTTTTTCTCCATAGTCATAAATTCTTTTACTTTTACCATTGTCAAAAGTAATTTCTGTTACAAATGATGAGCAATCATCACAATTAATAAAGTAATTATCTTTTAAGGTGTTAAAATTTATTTCATTAAGATGCTTTGAAGCTTTTTCAAAACTGTAAATGTCATTATTCATAAATTTTCCTTCTCTATTTTTATAGAAATTTGATTGCAGAATAAGTGAGTCTTCTTTTAAGGTTAATTGATATTTTACACCAGGTGCATAGCCTCCTTTTTTAGTAATAATTATCTTTTCAATGTGATGATTTTTGGATGGAGTAACAAATTCAGTTAATTCTTTGCCCTTAATCATCAAAGTATCACACTGTAGAGCATCACTATCCTTTTCAGGATTTTTATTTATGCTTAATAACTTAATTAGATATTGATTTTTATATGCTATTATTTTAGCAGAAACAATATCGTAAACACCTCTCTTGCCCGGGTTTAATAATTGATAACCTTTGTCGCTACTCAGTAAAAAAGCCGTGGATAAACGACCTTCTTCTTCGAAAATTTCTATAAGATCATTATCTTTTATTTTTGGATAGCTTAAATTAACTAGGTAATCTACTTTGCCGTCATTATTAAAATCTGCTTCATAAATAGATTTGAAATTTTCTTTGTTTATGGTCTCTCTGAAAATTTTTATGGAATCAATAAATTCATAACCATCAACAAAGTCTGTTTTTAAATCCAAGTTTTTATAATTATCATGTGAATGAATGATTTCTAAAATTTCTTTTTCACTAAGATTTTTTTTCTCACAAGATTGAAGGAGAAAGATTCCAATAAAAAAATAGATAAACTTCATGGTTATGATTTTGATAATTAAAAAGCCTGTCTAAAAAATTAAACAGGCTTCTAAATTATTTAAATAAAACTAAATTCTCTCATTTTTAATTTCTTCAACAATTTCAGGGTTTAGTAGGGTGGAAGTGTCTCCAAAATTACTGAAATCACCTTCGGCAATTTTTCTCAAAATTCTACGCATAATTTTTCCCGAACGTGTTTTGGGAAGTCCCGAAACAAATTGAATCTTATCAAGTTTAGCAATCGGACCAATCTGGTCTGAAATTAATTGGTTGATTTCTTTAACTAGATTTTCCTGCTTTCTGTCAGACCCCGAATCTTTTAAAATCACAAAACCATACAAAGCGCTTCCTTTAATATCGTGTGGGAAGCCAACAATCGCAGATTCTGCAACCGCCGGATGTTCATTGATGCTGTCTTCGATAGGTGCTGTTCCTAAATTATGACCTGAAACAATCACCACATCATCTACACGACCCGTAATTCTGTAATACCCAACCTCGTCTCTCAAAGCACCGTCACCTGTAAAATATTTACCCGGAAAAGCTGAAAAATAAGTTTCTTTATATCTCTGGTGGTCTCCCCAAATGGTTCTTGCGATTCCCGGCCATGGAAAACGGATGCATAGATTTCCTGTTACCTGATTTCCTGTAATTTCGTTGCGCTTATCATCCATTAAAACAGGCTGAATTCCCGGTAAAGGAAGTGTCGCGTAAGTTGGTTTTGTTGGCGTTACGAATGGGATGGGAGAAATCATAATTCCACCCGTTTCGGTTTGCCACCAGGTATCTACAATCGGGCATTTTTTTCTTCCCACATGGTCATTAAACCAATGCCAAGCTTCCTCATTGATTGGTTCGCCAACAGACCCTATTACTCGCAATGAACTTAAATCATGTTTGTCTACCCATTCTGTGCTTTCTTTGGCTAAAGAACGAATCGCAGTGGGTGCAGTGTAAAATTGAGTCACTTTATGTTTTTCAATAAGTTCCCAAAAACGGTCTGGTTCTGGATAGGTTGGTACTCCTTCAAAAATAACGGTTGTTGCTCCATTTAGTAATGGTCCGTAAAGAATATACGAATGACCGGTAATCCAGCCAATATCTGCGGTACACCAATAGATGTCATTTTCCTGATAATTGAAAACGTTTTTAAATGTATATGCCGAATACACCATGTAACCAGCCGACGTATGAAGCATTCCTTTTGGCTTTCCTGTAGAGCCAGAAGTGTACAAAATAAACAATGGGTCTTCTGCATCCATAATAACAGTTACAAAGTCTGCGGAAGCTTTTTCGTATAAATCATTCATCCAGAAATCTCTGTTTTCTTTCATTTTCACTTCGTTGTGGGTGCGTTTTACCACTAAGGTTTTTTCAACGGTAGGGCATTTTTCTAAAGCTTCATCAATAATAGATTTTAAATCTAAAACTTTACTCCCTCTGTAACTTCCGTCTGAAGTTATCAATAATTTTGCACCGCAATCATTTACTCTTGAAACAACTGCTGAAGCTGAAAATCCTGCAAAAATGACGGAATGTACGGCTCCTAATTTTGCACAAGCCAACATCGTAATCGCTAATTCAGGAATCATAGGAAGGTAAATGCAAACTCTGTCGCCTTTTTCAATCCCCATTTCGCGAAGAACATTGGCGGTTTTATTGACTCTTGTATATAATTCGTTGTAAGAAATATGCTGCGCCTCTTCTTTTGGGTCGTTGGGTTCCCAGATAATAGCAGTTTTTTCACCTCTTACAGAAAGGTGTCTGTCGAGACAGTTTTTGGTGATATTTAATTTAGCGTCTTTAAACCAAGTGATTTTTGCTTCATTCATATCATATTTTACCACTTTGCTCCATCTTTGGTACCATACAAAATTTTGGTCAGCCACCTTATCCCAGAATTTCTTAGGATTTTTGATTGATTTTTTATACTCTTCAAAATAGTGTGGTAAATCTTCTATCACGTAATTTCTCATACCTTCTTTTTTATATTTAAATTATTTTTTGTCTGTGTAGTTTTTGAATTTTTCCTGAATTTCTTCAATAATCTTCTCATCATCAATTGTCGATGGAATCTGAAAATCTTTCCCATCAATAATCGTTCTGATGAGTTTTCTTAAAATCTTTCCTGAACGTGTTTTAGGTAAACGTTTTGCAACCATGACAGATTTGAGAAAAGCTACTGCTCCGATTTTTTCTCTTACTTTTAGAATAATTTCTTTTTCTACATTTTCTTCTGAAATTTCCGAGCCATTTTTCAAAACAACGGTTGCGAAAGGAACTTGCCCGCGCAAATCATCGTCAATTCCCACTACAGCACATTCTGCAACATCAGGATGAGAGGAAACGATTTCCTCCATTTCGGAAGTGGAAAGTCGGTGTCCTGCCACGTTGATGACATCATCCACTCGGCCTGTGATGAAAATATATCCATCTTCATCTTTTATCGCACCATCTCCTGAAAAATAGTAGCCTTTATATTGTGATAAATAGGACTTTTCAAATCTTTCATAATCATTCCACACTCCTAAAAGTGCACCTGGCGGAAGTGGAAGTTTGATGACTAAATACCCTTCTTTATGTTCGTTTAGTTCGTAACCGTTTTCATCAAAAATTTTAATATCATATCCAGGAATTGGTTTTCCGGCGGCAGCTCTTTTAATTTTATAATCATTATTAAAAGTCATTAAACCTAACATCGGCCATCCGGATTCTGTTTGCCACCAATGGTCGATGGCGGGAACTCCGATATGTTTTTCAAACCAATCTAAAGTTGCAACATCACATCTTTCGCCAGCTAAAAACTGCTTTTTGAAATTTGATAAATCATATTTTTTAATCAATTCGCCATTCGGGTCTTCTTTTTTTATAGCCCTTATTGCGGTGGGTGCTGTAAACATTGCTGAAACTTTATATTCTGATATTATTCTCCAAAAAGTTCCAGCATCAGGAGTCATGATAGGTTTTCCTTCAAAAATAATGGTAGTATTTCTATTAATTAAAGGTCCATAAACAGTGTAGCTGTGGCCTACTGCCCAACCAAAATCAGAAGCTGCCCAGAAGGTTTCTCCCGGTTCGATTCCGTAAATATATTTCATGGAGAATTTTAAGGCGGTTGCATAACCACCTGTGTCTCTTGTGATTCCTTTGGGTTTTCCGGTTGTTCCGGAAGTGTAGAGTAAATATAAAGGATGATTTGATTCTACAGAAACACAATCTGCAGGTTCTGATGTTGAAACTAATTCCTCGTAATCGATAATTCCTTCAAACATTTCGTCCTGATTCTCAACTAATTTTCGATTAAAAACGATAATGTTGTCAACTTTATCCTGGGCCAATTCAATGGCTTTTTCTACTAAAGGTAAATAGGGAATTCGCTTGGCGATTTCAATACCTGCGGTGGCTGTAATCAAAGCTTTTGGTTTACAGTCATCAATTCTTATAACTAATTCGTGAGGTGCAAAACCTCCAAAGACAACATTATGAATCACGCCGATTCTTGCGCAAGCCAACATCGCGAAAAGTGTCTGTGGAATCATTGGCATATAAATTACCGTCGTGTCGCCTTTTTTTAAACCTAAAGAAACCAATCCACCTGCTAGTTTTGAAATTTCTTCTTTAGCTTGGTTAAAAGTGTATTTTTTCTTCTGATTAGTCACTGGAGAATCATAAATGATAGCAATTTCTTCCCCGAAACCATCTTCAATATGTTTGTCGATACAGAGATAAGACATATTCAGCTTTCCATCAGTAAACCATTGACTGTACTCGTTTTCGTCCTTAGAAATAATTGTTTCGGGAAACTTAAACCACGAAATTTCCTGAGCTTGTTCTTTCCAAAATTGCTCTTTATTTTCTATGCTTTGTTTAAATAAGTTATCTGCGTTCATGTTGTATTTTATTTCATTGCGAGAAGTTTAGCGACGAAGCATCTCTTAATTATCTTAACTTCTTAAATCAATCTTAATGGTTTGAATTTTTAAGTATTTTATTAAGATTCTTCACTCTATATCATTTCGTACAGAATGATAATTGTATGTTTTTTAGTCTTTTATCTTCTCTCTATCATCTAAAAATCTATTCAAACATTTCCTCAATCTGTTGAATCAGTTTTTTAATAGAGTAGGGTTTTGTTACATAGGCATCAGCACCCATTTCTAACCCTTTTTCTATATCTTTCGGATTGTTTTTTGCGCTTAGAAAAAGAACTTTAGTGTTGTTTAATGCTTTATTTTTTTTAATTTCTTCTAAAGTGCTGTATCCGTCAAGATTCGGCATCATGATATCTAATAATATAACGTCCGGAACGAGTGTTTTTAAAAATTCTAAAACTTCAGTTCCGTCTCGGGCAATAAACACTTCGTAACCGATTTTTCGGAAACTGTATTCCAGAGACATTAATATTTTGTGCTCGTCATCAGCGATTAATATTTTCTTCATTGTGTATTTTCTTTATGATTCAACTTCATTATTTTTTTATCTTGTTACGAAAGCGGAAAGATTCCATTTCATTAATCTTTAGTGTTATCTATGGAATTATAATTTGCGTCAACCAACCCGCAAGGGTTCAATTTCAATAGCCGTAGGTGAAACCTATGGAATACAAATTATGATTCGCATCAAACCAACCCGTAAGGGTTGAATTTCAAATAATTTCTCCTTCAAATTTAATCCCGTTTTCTTCTAATAGTCTTTTAAATTCATCTTCAAAGGTCTCTTTCTTATGATGTTCTTTTTGATTTTTAATATAATTGATAATAATTTCCTTTTCTTTTACCGAAATTGTAAATGCTCCATAACCTTCCTGCCATCCTTCGAACTCATCGAATAACCTCGATTCTTTCATCCATAAGTTTGATGCTACTTTAATATCTTTTACCAAACTGCTGAGATTTATATTTGGATGTAAGTCACATAATATATGAATGTGCTCTGGCATCCTATTAATTCTGTATAATTTACATTTTTTATTGTTTAAAATACCCCAAATATATTTGTAAAGCTCTGCTTCGTTCTTTTCATTAATTGTTGGTTTTCTATATTTTGTTCCGAAAACAATATGATAGAATATTTGCCTGTATGTTCCCATTTGTGTTTGTTTTAAAATTGAACCCTGTCGGGTTCTTAATTGTGTTGAATTTTCATTATCCATAGGTTTCACCTACGGCTATTGTTATTGAATCCTTCCGGATTCTTGATTGTGCTTAGGTTTCATTATCCATAGGTTTCACCTACAGTTATTGTTATTGAATCCTTCCGGATTCTCAATTGTGCTGAATTTTCATTATCCATAGGTTTCACCTACGGCTATTGTTATTGAATCCTTCCGAATTCTTGATTGTGTCGAATTTTCATTATTTGCATAACCCGTAAGGGTTTAATTTCAATAGCCGTAGGTGAAACCTATGGAATACAAATTATGATTCGCATCAAACCAACCCGCAAGGGTTGAATTTTAAATAATTTCTCCTTCAAATTTAATCCCGTTTTCTTCTAATAGCCTTTTAAATTCATCTTCAAACGTTTCTTTTTTATGATGTTCTTTTTGATTTTTAATATAATTGATAATAATTTCCTTTTCTCTTACAGAAATTGTAAATGCTCCATAGCCTTCTTGCCACCCTTCGAACTCATCAAATAATCCCGATTCTTTCATCCATAAGTTTGATGCTACTTTAATATCTTTCACCAAACTACTGAGATTTATATTTGGATGTAAGTCACACAATATATGAATATGGTCTTGCATCCCATTAATTCTGTATAATTTACATTTTTTATTGTTTAAAATACCCCAAATGTATTTGTAAAGTTCTGCTTCGTTCTTTTCATTAATTGTTGGTTTTCTATATTTTGTTCCGAAAACAATATGATAGAATATTTGTCTGTATGTTCCCATTTGTGTTTGTTTTAAAATTGAACCCTATCGGGTTCTTGATTGTGTTGAATTTTCATTATCCATAGGTTTCACCTACGGCTATTGTTGTTGAATCCTTCCGGATTCTCAATTGTGCTTAGTTTTCATTATCCATAGGTTGCACCTACGGTTATTGTTATTGAACCCTGTCGGGTTCTTAATTGTGTTGAATTTTCATTATCCATAGGTTTCACCTACGGCTATTATTGTTGAATCCTTTCGGATTCTCAATTGTGCTTAGTTTTCATTATCCATAGGTTTTCATCTATAATTATTTTTGTTGAATCCTTTCGGGTTCTGTGTCGTCAATAGGAGTTTTTTTAGTTAAAGTAACGGTAAAGGTTACTCCTAATCCGCTGTTTTCCGCTTTTATGGTTCCGTTGTGGGCTTCAACGATTCTTTTGGAAATGGCAAGACCAAGCCCGCTTCCGATTGGTTTTATGATGTTTTGATTTTTAGATTGATAAAATTTATCAAAAATTACCTCTAAATCTTCTTCAGGAATATTTTTCCCGGTATTGAATATTTTGATGATTAAAAAATCGTCTTTTTCCGAAAACTTAGTTTGAATAGTACCTTGTTCTTCGGTGAATTTCAATGCATTTCCTAAAATGTTCTGGAATAACTGAATCATTCTCGCTTCGTCATATTCAAACAAATAATTATTGAGTAAATCAACTTCGCTTACATGAATGAATTTTTGCTGAATTAAATGTAAAATCGGGTTTAAAGCCTTTTTATAGGTTTCAATGATATTATTTTGCTGAATGTTTAAAGCGATTTCTCCATGCTGAAGTTTATCCAAATACAAAATATCATTGATGATTTCGCTTAAACGGTCAGATTCTGTGATGATATTGTTTAAAAATTCTCTTTTGATATCTAAGGGAATATCGTCATCATCGGCTAAAATTTCTCCTGCTGAGCGAATTGCCGTGATTGGAGTTCTTAATTCGTGCGCAACAGAATCTAGGAAATCATCTTTCTGACGGTCTTTTACAATTAGAGTTTCATTGGCTAAACTCAAGTCGCTTGAAAGTTGCTTTAGTTCTTCAGATTTTTCGGTCAGTTTTTTATTTAAAGTAATGTTTTCTTTAGATTCTTCAAGGATATTTAAGACTTCTTTTAGCGAAATTTTATCTTCTTTAGTAACACCTTCAATTAATATTTTTGCTGATGCGGTTCCGATTCTTCCTGCCAAAAGGTTTTCTGAGAATTTTATAAATCTTGAATCTGCAGTTTCGGTTTGAGAATCGATGTTGTATTTGATATTGAAAATCCGCAGGGCTTGTTCGGTCTTCTTTTTACCTAAAAATCTTTCCAGAATGTTTTTAATATCAGAAACGTAAGCTGTTCCTCTCCAGATAAATGCATTTTCATGATTCTGAATGTACTTGTCGATATCAACGTATAATTCAGCGAAATTTCTTTCACGGTAATTTCCTTTCATACTTACAGAAAGTATCGTAAACAAAGCTGTATTTACTAAAATCGACCAAAAGAATATTTCAGGGATTTTAGATAAAAAAGAAATATCAAAAAATTGGAATACATCATAAGTTTCTCTTAAAATACCTTTTAATTCTGAGTTGTATGAAAAGTAATATTGAGGAATAATCAATCCGAAATAACAAATAATTAATCCAGCAAAAAGCCCGATAATTGCACCTTTATAGCTTCCTCTTCGCCAAAATATAGCACCAAAAAAAGCGGGAGCTAATTGTGCGATAATCACGAATGAAATTAAACCAACCGAATCCAGTGAAGTTTTTAAAATAAAATATTTATAAAAAGCAAACGCAACGATAATCAATCCGAAAATCGAAAATTTACGAATATTGGTGATGTTTCTGGTGTTTTGAATTTCATTTTCAGCTTTGAATTTTCCCAATAAACCGTAAGGAATAATCAGGTTGTTGGAGAGCATGATTGACAACGTGATTGCCGAAATGATAATCATTGAAATACATGAACTTAAGCCTCCTAAAAACACCAAAACGGTAATCAAAGTATTGTCAAAATGTTGCGGAATTAAAATAGAGTAGAACTCAGGATTGACGTTTTGTCCTTGGAAAATTAATCTTCCGCCCCAAGCAATCGGGAAAATAAAAATAGTGAATATTAAAAGATACAATGGGAAAAACCAAATAGCTGTTTTAATGTGTTTTTCCTGTCTATTTTCGACAATTGCGGTGTGAAATTGTCTGGGTAAAATGCAGATTGCTGTTCCGGAAATCATGCAGAGAACCATCCAGTTCATTGCACCTTCGATTCCGTTGAAGGTATTCTTTGCTTTAAAATCAGAAAATTTACTCGCCTTTTGATACAAGTCTGAAAATCCGTCAAAAGCATAATAGATAACAAATAATCCTAAGATAATAATAAAAAATAGTTTAAGAAAGCTTTCTAACGCAATAGCGGAGATGATTCCTAACCTTTTTTCGGAAGCATCTACGTATTTTGTTCCGTAGTAAGATGAGAAAATAGCAATTAATACAACTACAAAAGTGGCGCTGTCTGTTAAAATATTTTTAGAAACACTAGTTTCTGTTACTAAGTGAAAAGTTTCGGAAATCGCTTTTATTTGCAATCCGATATAAGGAATAATGGCAAAAAGGCAAACTAATGTAATAATGGCGCTGAAATTTCGGCTGTTTCCATACCGTAAAGAAATAAAATCGGCTAAACTGCTTATTTTATTAACCCTTGAGATTCTTACAATTCTCGTGTTGATGTATATCCATGCCGGAATAACCATGATTGGGCCAATGTAAATCGGTAAATAGTTGAGACCGCTTGTTGCGGCAACGCCTATACTTCCATAATACGTCCATGCTGTACAATATACGGCAAGAGACAATGCATAAATGTAAGGGTTGTTAATCCAGGCTTTACTTTTTTTCTTCTCTGCCAAATGAGCAACTAAGAACAAAAGTGCGAGGTAGATTAAAACAACGATAAATAATGCAAAACTACTCATCATATTTTTTTACGATTACAAAAGAAATAATAATGGAAATCATCCAGACTACGAATAGATAAACAAGAATCATTGGGTAGCCGAATATTTCTCTCTCACTATTAAAAAGCAATGAAATAGGAATACTGAAAGCGATAAGTAAACCTATACTCAGAATAATTAGTTTTTGTTCGTGCCGCTTTTTCATAATTGATGAGTGATAATCTATTGATTCGAATGTTTATTAAAAAAAGATAATTGATGAATAGACCTAAATCATTCATCAATTATCAATCATTGTTTATAATTTATTGTTTCTCGTCAGAATATTCTCCTATTAAAGAATAATATCCGAAGATTGCCATTCCGCCTGTTACAATCGGCACCAATACGAAAAGTATGATGATACCAAATACAAGGTCTTCCTGTTTCCCTGAAGTGATTTTAGGAACTCCCATTACTGTTATTCCAAAGTATGCGACGATTATGGCAACCAAAATCCATACAATGCCTAATATTTTTTTTAATCCGTTCATTTTAGTAGATTTAAAATTAATAATTTTTAAGTGATTATCCTTATTAATCGTGGATATTATTGTTCTTGTTTTTAAGATAAATCAATCCGATGATTAAGCAGACTGCAGCAACTCCTATCGGATACCAAAGTCCTTCGAGATACCAAGTTGGATGCCCTGCATCTTTTCCGGAAGTTACGAGATAAGTGGCAACTGCAGGAAGAAGACCTCCAAAAACCCCATTACCAATGTGATAAGGTAAAGACATCGATGTATAACGGATTCTGACTGGGAACATTTCAACTAAAAATGCGGCAATAGGACCATAAACCATCGTTACAAAAAGTACCTGAACAAATACCAAGAATACCAAATACCATCTCGTGTCGTCGTTTAATGTAATTGCTGTGGAAACTTTCGGTTCCTCGGCTTTTCCGTTTGTCATTACCGGACCTTTTGCGGACCAATGAACAATACTGTCTTTTTTAATTAAAGTTCCGTCTGTGAAAGCGGTTTCTTTGTGGAAAGTAATTATACTGTCTGATGCAATTGTTTTATGAATGACTGCTGTTCTTGTTTCTTTGATGCCGTCGCTTGCAACGGTTTTGGCTTCAATATTTACGCTTTTGTACATTGCGTCGTAGATTGGTCTATAGGCTAATATTGCAACCAGCATTCCGGTCATCATAATTGCTTTTCTACCAATTTTATCAGATAGCCAACCGAAAAACACAAAGAAAGGTGTTCCCATTAATAAAGCTGTTGCCATTAAATAATCGACCTGCATCGAATTGATATTCATTACTTTTTGAAGGAAACTCATAGCGTAAAACTGCCCTGTGTACCAGATTACCCCTTGTCCCATTGCAGCACCGAATAATGCCAATAAAACAAATTTAAAATTGAATTTATTTCCGAAACTTTCTTTTAAAGGATTTTTTGAAGTTTTTCCTTCACTTTTAGCCTTTGCAAAAAGCGGTGATTCTTTCATGTTTTTTCTGATGAAGTAAGAAACTCCTACCATTAAAATTGAAATCCAGAAAGGAACTCTCCATCCCCAAGAATCAAACTCGTCTGCGGAAAGGGTATTTTTTGTTATTAAAATAACAATTAATGAGATGAAAAGTCCCGCAGTCGCAGTGGTTTGAATCCAAGAAGTCCAGTAACCTCTTCGGTGTGGTTGTGAATATTCTGCTACATAAGTTGCAGCTCCACCATATTCTCCACCTAAGGCTAATCCTTGTAAAAGTCTTAAGATTAAAACTAAAACCGGCGCCAAATACCCTATGGTTTCATATCCGGGAATACATCCAATTAGAAATGTAGAGAGTCCCATAATTAATAAAGTGACCAAAAAAGTATATTTTCTTCCGATAATATCTCCCAATCTCCCAAAAAATAAAGCTCCGAAAGGCCTTACTACAAATCCTGCTGCAAAAGTCGCCAATGTAGATAAAAAGGCTGCTGTAGGATTGTCTGCTGGGAAAAATTTTGTTGCCAAAACAACGGCTAAACTTCCGAAAATATAGAAGTCGTACCATTCTATCAAAGTTCCGAGAGATGATGCGGTGATTACGCTCCAGATAGTGCGGTTTTTCTGCTTATCTGTCATATTCTCGTAAGTATCGTGATGCTGCTCGCTCATATTACTAGATTTTTTTGTTAATTATTAAATGGAATTGGTTTTATAAATAAATCTGAAGTTGTACAATAAATTCTCCTTTAGACTTTGGGCTTTCAGTGGGACTTGTGTACACTGGTCTTGTAGAATATTGCGTAGTAATTTTAGCATGATGTCCGTCTAAAAACCAGTTAGCACCCACGTCAATTTGGGATGATGGCTTGTCGAATGCTTCAAAATCTTTATACGTATACGCTGCAAAAGGTTGAATTCTGATTTTTGGTTTTTCTGATTGGTTCGGAAGGAGTAAACCAGCTTGTGCATAAACCACATTCCCGGTTCCAATCATTGGTTGAAGATTTCCAGGACCAGCAAGAGCTCTCTGGCCTATAAAATTTGGGTCATTTGCTGCGATATTCATGGTTCCAAGATTTCTCACATAATTCGGTCCGAAATTATAATTGAAATATCCTGCATATGCTGAAACTGCCATTTTGTTTTTTGCTTCACCTAAAGGAATATCAGCAAAAGCATCTATGGAAAGGAGAGTAATGTCGTGCTTTTCGATATTGGAATTAACCGAAGTTCTTGTTCCTTCTGCTTGGTGATAAAAACCAGCACCAACATTGAAAACTTTTTTAGTTCCCAAATAAGAACCTACTTTGAAAGGGAGAAGATTAGATTCGGTATCTAAAAATTGGTATTCAAAATAACCTGCTTTAGACCAGTTCGGGTTTCCATTATTGTCAACAGCGACTTGATTGCCGGGGATTAAAGTGTTTGGTGGAGTTAAATCTGTGGCGAACGGTTTATTTAAACTCATTCGGTATTCGAATTTACCATATTTACCTTTGGCGAAAACTCCCATTTGTCTTGCAAATTGGTCTGAATTATCTATTAAAGGCCAACTGAAAACTGGTGAATCTAAGGTAAGGAAATTCAATGTTGAAGCCATGGTCATACGAGAAAGTCCCATGTAGTAATGAAGTCCACCTCCTAAAGTTAAGCTGAACTTTCCTGCCTCACCTGGCATAATTACAGCGTATTCGTTCCAAGCATCATGAAAGAAAAGTTGTGGTTTTTTACCGTTTCCGTAACCGCCTGTTCCCGTGGTTCCGGTGGCGCCACCATTAATGAAAGTTTGATTGTTGATTCCAAAATGCATTAAAATCATATAACGTTTGGTAACTTGAGCGTATGCTAAAATACGAGCTCTTCGGTTTCCTACATTCCAGGTATTATCAGTAGGTTCGCCTCCAACCATACTTCCGGGATTCATTTCTGTATTCCTAATCCAGAACTGGTCCCATAAAATAAATCTAACATATTTATCTCCTTCAGGGTTTAAGTTTATTTTTAAACCATTTCCATAATCAGGAGAGCCTTGTGAATATACAGAACTGCTTATTAAAGCTAATCCAATAAAACTTAATATTTTCTTCATAAATTATTAACTTTTTGGCTGTTATTTTGTGAAAGCCAAATTGTAATTAATAATTTAATTATAAAAATTTAATATATATTATCGTTAATGATATAGTTGTTAATTATTAATGGTTAATTATGAGTTAAAAAATGATTCTATTTTTAAACTTAATTTTGTGATATATTTAAGTTTAATTACATGATTATTAAATGTTTGATTATATTTTTTCTAACTGAAAAAAAACTAATAATTTATAATTAATAACTAACAATTAAAAAGGTTATTTCTTAAATCGTTCCCATTTAATCAGCATATATTTATCTGCAAACTGAGTGATAATTAATCCTGAATTTTTTATATTTTCTTCTTTGCTCATGTATTCAATAAGCTCATTTTGTTTTAAAATTTTATAGACAGGATGGAAGTCAGAATGAGGGGGTCTCGTGATATTGTATTTCTTAATCCACGAACTTATTGTTACATGAGAAACTCCAATAATCCTTTCTATTTCACGGAAACTCAATCCTTCAAGATAAAGTTGGAGCGCTTTTGTTACATAGTAATCATCTATTTTCTTACCCAGTTTTTTAACCGTAAAATAATAGTTGCATTGCTTGCAATGGAATCTTTGTTTCTCATTAATGATTCCGCTTTTTACCACTTTATCACTTTTGCATTTCGGACAATTATTCTCCATGTATAATATTTTAGCAAATATATAATAAGTTAGCAAATGTATAAAATTGATTAAAGATAATTTTACCTGTAAATATTAAATAAACAATAAAATTATCTTTTTAATTTGGTTTTTAAAGTTATTATGTTTTAAATTTGTCAAAAAATTCAGATAAATAAATGGAAATAAAAGTTTCCTCATGCGAACATTTGATGTATGTGAATGAAATACAGCAAGAAATGTATGATTCTGCACAGCGAAGAGGAACGGGAATCGCAAAACGTTCTATAGAATATTTAAGTAAAAAAATTTCAGAGGGCAATGCTGTTGTGGCTACTGAAAACGGGGAATGGGTAGGTTTCTGCTATATTGAGACATGGTCACATGGTCAGTTTGTAGCAAATTCCGGTCTTATTGTATCTCCAAATTTTAGACATAGAGGAACAGCAACTCTTATAAAGGAAAAAGTGTTTGCGTTATCAAGGGAGAAATTCCCCAATGCTAAAATATTTGGGTTGACGACAGGTCTTGCTGTGATGAAAATTAACAGTGACTTAGGATATAAGCCAGTTATTTATTCTGAGTTAACGCAAGATGAAGAATTTTGGAGCGGTTGTAAAAACTGTGTGAACTATGAAATTTTAATGAAAAAAGAACGTAAAAACTGTCTTTGTACAGCAATGCTTTTCGTTCCAGATAATAAAGTAAATGGTGTTGTAAATAATCAACCCGAAAATCAATATAAAAATGAGCAAGAAAGTAATCTTAGCATTTAGCGGAGGTTTAGATACCTCTTACTGCGCCAAATATTTAAGTGAAACACTTGGGTATGAGGTGTATGCAGTCACTGTAAATACCGGTGGTTTTTCTAAAGAAGAAAAAAAAGAACTGGAGAAAAAAGCCTTCAATCTTGGGGTGAAAGAATACAGGTGTGTTGATGCTCAGGAAGATTATTACAATTCTTGTGTAAAATATTTAATTTTTGGCAATGTATTAAAAAACAATACCTATCCTTTGTCGGTAAGTGCAGAACGTACGATTCAGGCGCAGGAAATTGCAAAATACGCTATTGAAATCGGTGCTGACGCTATTGCTCATGGAAGTACAGGAGCTGGAAATGACCAAGTTCGTTTTGATTTAATTTTTCACGTAATGTGTCCGAATGTAGGAATTATCACGCCAATTCGTGATATGGCTCTTTCTCGTGAGGAGGAAATTGAATTTTTGAAAAGTCACGGTTACGAAATGGAATTCCAAAAAGCACAATATTCTGTGAATAAAGGACTTTGGGGAACTTCAGTAGGTGGGAAAGAAACGTTGACTTCAAGAAATTATCTGCCTGAAGAAGCCTTTCCTTCACAAATTAAAGAAACTCAGCCTTCAGAACTCGAAATTGAATTTAAAAATGGTGAAGTTGTATCAGTAAATGGAGAATATTTTGAACATTCAGTTTATGCGATTCAAAAAATTGAAGAATTAGCTTCTGCGTACGGAATCGGTCGTGATATTCATGTTGGAGATACGATTGTAGGAATTAAAGGAAGAGTTGGTTTTGAGGCGGCAGCAGCTTCTGTGATTATCAAAGCACATCATTTATTAGAAAAGCATACACTATCAAAATATCAGCAAATGATGAAATCTCAATTGTCTGATTGGTACGGAAACTGGCTTCACGAAGCTCTTTTCTTAGACCCTGTGATGAGAAATATCGAGTCTTTCTTAATAGATTCTCAAAAAACAGTAAGTGGAAAAGTATTTGTAACCCTCCATCCGTACAGATTTATTTTAAATGGAATTGAATCTAAGCATGATTTAATGTCAGATAAATTCGGAAGCTATGGCGAAGCAAACAGAGCATGGACAGGTGAAGATGTGAAAGGATATACAAAAATTGTAAGCAATTCTTTAAATATATATCATCAGATTAATCAGTCTTTAACTTAGAATCCGAAGGATTTAATATGAGTAGCTGTAGTGAAACCTATGGTAAACTTAGAATCCGAAGGATTCAATATAAATAACCGTAGGTGAAACCTATGGTTAATAAAAATAAAAAAAATCAGAACCCGAAGGGTTCAATAACAATAATCACAGGCGTAACCCGTGGAAAAAACAAAATGATTAAGATTAATCAACAAGAAATAAAAACAGTAGGAATCATCGGTGCCAACGGCTACACGGGAAGTGAATTGGTTCGTCTGCTGGCTTTTCATCCCAATGTGACTTTGAGTTTTTTATATAGTCGTTCAAATTCGGGCACAAAAATTTCAGATTTGTACCCAGATTTAGAGATGGTTTGTGAGATGGTTTTAACAAATCAATCAGAAGAGGTTGATATTTTATTTTTATGCCTTCCTCACAAAGAAAGTCAGAATTGGCTGACTCAAAATAATGTAAAAGATGAAACGTTAGTCATTGATTTAGGAAATGATTTCCGTCTGGATGGAAATTTGGGAAACAGAAATTTTATCTACGGATTACCTGAAATCAACAAAAAACAACTTTTAGGAGCAAAAAGTATTGCGAATCCGGGATGTTTTGCAACGGCAATTCAATTGGCTTTATTTCCTTTAGCTCAAAAAGGTTTGTTGAATGAAGTGTATACGACAGGAATTACAGGTTCTACAGGTGCAGGTCAATCTTTACAATCGACGACGCATTTCACTTGGAGGAATGATAATATTTCAGCATATAAAACTTTGACCCATCAGCATGTGGATGAGATTTTACAACAGTTAATTTCTTTTAATAATAATGAAATCAGTTTAAATTTTATTCCATGGAGAGGAGATTTTGCAAGAGGGATTTTTACGAGTTCCACGGTGAAAACAGATTTAGAACTTTCAGATATCAATCAATTGTTTCAGGATTTTTATGCAGATGAACCTTTTGTGAAGGTAAGCGAGAAAGCAATTGATTTAAAACAGGTTGTCAATACCAATCGCTGTGTGATTCATATAGAAAAGAGTGGAAATGTTGCGGTTATTCACTCAGCGATTGACAATTTGTTAAAAGGAGCTTCTGGACAAGCGGTTCAAAATATGAATATTGCGATGGGCTGGGAAGAGAACTTAGGATTAAACTTAAAACCGATTGCATTTTAAAAGTCAATTGTCAATAAGTAAATCGTGAATTTTTAAAGCTCAAATTAAAAACGACCTAGGAAACGAAGGCGTTAAGAAAATTAATTCTATGAACGTTAAGAAAACTCTTCTGTTCGAAGCGCGAGACAAATGTTAAATTAACAGACAAATGTTGAACTCGCGCAAGTTTTAGAATTTTTAGAGAATAGAATTCATTTTTAGCCGGAGTTTCCAGTCTTGAACTTTTGTTTCTTTTGTTTCAAGACAAAAGAAATTAATAAAAATGAAGTTGTAAAACCAGCAACTATCAACCAACAACAATCAACTAGAAAATGAATTTATTCAACGTATATCCATTATTCAACATCAATCCAGTAAAAGCTCAAGGGTCATTTCTTTGGGACGATAAAGGAGAAAAATATCTTGATTTTTACGGAGGTCATGCTGTGATTTCTATCGGGCACAATCATCCGCATTATCAAACTCAATTAAAAAAACAGTTAGATAAAATATCTTTCTATTCAAACTCTGTTCAGAATGAATTGCAAATAGAATTGGCTGAAAAATTAGGAAAACTTTCAGGTTTGGAAGATTATAATTTATTCTTGTGTAATTCAGGAGCTGAAGCGAACGAAAATGCTTTAAAACTAGCCTCTTTTCATAACGGAAAAAATAAAGTGCTGTATTTTTCAGGCTCATTTCACGGAAGAACTTCAGCAGCAGTTTCTGTGACAGATAATCCTAAAATTGTAGCTCCGGTAAATTATGACGAAAGATTCATTAAATCTGAATGGAATAATATTGAACAGCTTGAAGAAACTTTTAAAACTCATGGAAACGAAATTTCATCTGTTATTATTGAAGGAATTCAGGGAGTTGGCGGAATTATGATTCCGACGATTGAATTTTTAACTAAAATCAAAGAATTGTGTGAAAAGCATAATGCAGTTTTGATTTTGGATGAGGTTCAGTCTGGATACGGAAGAAGCGGTTATTTCTTTGCGCATCAGGAATTTGGAATTGAAGCGGATATTATCACAACGGCAAAAGGAATGGGGAACGGTTTCCCGATTGGCGGCGTTTTGATTCATCCGAAATTTAAAGCAAGCAACGGTTTGTTGGGAACCACTTTCGGTGGAAATCACTTAGCTTGTGTGGCTGCGATTGCTGTATTAGATGTAATGAAAGATGAAAACCTCATCGAAAATGCTCAGGAAATGGGCGCTTATATTGAAAATGAATTGAAAGATTTTCCACATATTAAAACGATCCGAAGGAAGGGTTTGATGATTGGAATTGAACTTGACAGAGACTGCTCAGAAGTGAGGAATAGCTTGTTGTACAATCATCATATTTTTACAGGAAACTCCAATGATAAGGCTGTGTTGAGGATTCTTCCAGCGCTTAACATTAAAAAAGAAGAAACCGATATATTCATCGGTGCTTTGAAAACGGTGTTAGAAAATCTTTAAATTTTAATTAACCATAAAAGTACAAAACAATAAAACACTTTAGTTTAATTAAGCTAAAAAATAATATTGGAAAAAGTTCACTTAAGATTTTGAAAATCTTTGATTTTCATCTAATGTGTTCTAAATATTTTCAATAATATAAAACTTCTAAAGTGTACTAATGTGTTAAAAGTTTTTTGGTTTAAAATCAATTCAAAATGAAAAAATTCACCTCTGTAAGTGACGTTAAAAACTTACAAGAAATTATAAATAAAGCTTTACAAATAAAAGAAAACCCTCTTTCGGAAACAGAAAAAGGAAAAGGAAAAACAATAGGACTTGTATTTTTAAACTCAAGTTTGAGAACTCGTTTAAGTAGCCAGATTGCGGCTCAAAATTTAGGTTTAAATGTTTTAACGTTAAATGCAGCGCAAGAAGCATGGAATTTAGAATTTGCAGATGGAGCTGTAATGAACGGTGATACGGTAGAACATATTAAAGATGCGATTGAAGTATTAAATCAATACTGTGACATCATCGCAGTTCGTTGTTTTGCAGGAATGAAAAGCAAGGAAGATGATGTTAACGAAAGTATTTTAAGCCAGTTTGAGCAACATGCAAAAGTTCCGGTTATTTCATTGGAATCGGCTACACGTCATCCTTTGCAAAGTTTGGCAGATTGTATCACGATTACTGAAAACTGGAAAGAAGAACGTAAGCCTAAAGTAGTTTTAACTTGGGCTCCTCATATCAAACCGATTGCGCATGCAGTAGGAAATTCTTTCGCTGAATGGATGCAGGAAATGGATGTGGAGTTGGTAATTGCTAATCCTGAAGGATATGATTTAGATAAAAACTTCACAAAAAATGTAAAAGTAATTCACAATCAGGATGAAGCGTTGAAAAATGCTGATTTTATTTATGTGAAAAACTGGTCGTCTTTTGATGATTATGCCGCAATGCCTGAAGTAAAAGAAAATTGGATGTTGACGAATGAAAAATTAGCCAATACCAATCAGGGGAAAGTGATGCATTGCCTTCCTGTTCGTCGAAATGTAGAGTTGAGCGATGAGGTGATGGATGGTGAAAACTCAATTATTTACCAACAAGCAAAAAACCGAATTTTCTCAGCTCAGGCAGTTTTCTCTGAAATTTTAGACGAATTGAATTCTAAATAAATTATTGGAGTCCTGAAAGGACGACTTAAATCAGGATAGGATGAAATCCTATTTAAAAATGTATAAAAAATGAAAGAAAAATTATACATCATAAAAATTGGCGGTGCTTTAATTGATAATGAAGAATTATTGAATGAATTTTTGGAGCAATTTTCTGAAATTAAAGAAAAGAAAATTCTGGTTCATGGAGGAGGAAAATTGGCAACAACTTTAGCTGATAAATTAGGTGTTGAACAAAAAATGATTAACGGACGAAGAATTACCGATAAAGATACGTTGGATATTGTTGCAATGGTGTACGCAGGAGGAATCAATAAAAATATTGTAGCAAAACTTCAGCATAAAAAATGTAAAGCGATTGGATTTTCAGGAGCTGATGCCAATTTAATTAAAGCTACCAAAAGAGAACATGCAGAAATAGATTTTGGCTTTGTAGGAGATATTGAAAAGAAAAGTGTGAATAAAAAGTTGATTTCAAAATTAATTAAATTGAAGCTTGTCCCAGTGTTTTCAGCAATTACTCACGATAAAAAAGGGCATCTTTTCAATACGAATGCAGATACGATTGCTTCGGTCATTGCGCAGGCTTTGTCTTCAAAATATGATGTTGAATTGTTGTATTGTTTTGATAAATCGGGTGTTTTGGAAGATGTAAATAATCCTGAATCTGTTATCAAAAATATTTCAGAAGAAGAATTTTCAACATTAAAAAATGAAGGAAAACTTCATAAAGGAATTCTTCCAAAGTTGGAAAACGCTCTTGGAGCGATAAAAAATAAAGTCAATAAAGTATTCTTAATTAAAGAAACTGAACTTAAAAACCATATAGAAAATCATCATGCAGGAACTGAAATCTGTTTATAGTAAAGAAGAATTACTGAATAATGCAGTAGGTTTATTGAAAAAACTGATTGAAATTCCGTCATTCAGTAAAGATGAATTTAATACGTCAGTGGAAATTGAAAGTTTTTTCAAAAAAAATCAAATTCCTACAAAACGTTTTAAAAATAACATCTGGGCGGTGAACAAGAATTTTGATGTTTTCAAACCGTCGATTTTGTTGAATACGCATCATGATACCGTAAAACCTAATAAAGCTTACACTCTAGACCCATTTTTGCCGATTGAAAAAGACGGGAAATTATTCGGATTGGGAAGTAATGATGCAGGCGCTTCTTTGGTTTCTATGGCTCAGGTCTTTTTGCATTTTTTTGCTCAGGAAGATTTAAAATACAATCTAATTATTGCTTTAACGGCAGAAGAAGAAATTTCTGGGTTTGATGGGATTGAAGCTTTATTTCCACAGCTTCCGAATGTGGAACTTGCCATTGTAGGAGAGCCTACGCAGATGAATTTGGCGATTGCGGAAAAAGGATTATTGGTGATTGATGGGGAAATGAAAGGCACTCCTTCTCACGCCGCTCATCCGAATGATGATAATTCGATTGTAAAATGTATGGAAGATTTGCAGCAAATTTTAAATTTCAAGTTTCCAAAAATTTCAAATTACTTGGGTGAAGTTAAGGTAACGCTTTCGGGAATTCATGCCGGAGTTCAGCATAATGTTGTTCCGGAATCATGCAATTTTACTTTAGATGTAAGAGTTACGGATGAATATTCCAACAAAGAAGTATTTGACATCATACAATCAAATATGAAATCGATTTTAAAGGCAAGGTCTTTCAGGTTAAATTCGTCAAAAATAGAAATGGAACATCCATTCGTACAAGCTGGTTTAGAAATTGGAAGGACAGCTTACGGTTCACCAACTTCATCCGACCAAGCGATTATTCCGTGTACTTCAGTGAAAATTGGCCCTGGAGATAGTAGGCGCTCTCACACGGCAGATGAATTTATTTTCATCGAAGAAATTGCAGAAGGAATTGAGATTTATATTCAAATCTTGGAAAAGGTTTTATAGGCTGGAAGCGGGGAGATGGATGATGGAGATTTGTAAAGTCCTTCACTAGAAAACCAGTTTCTATAATAAATGTTTCCCATTGTCATTCTGAAAGAAACGAAGTGAATTGAAGAATCTTTAATATTTTTAAAATAGATTCTTCCTTCGTCGAAATGGCAAAAAAATAATAAATAAAAGGAAGATAAAGCGGTTGGGAATAAACTTCCATCACCCAGCTTACATCTTCTATCAAAAAAGAAATTTTATGAAAAAAATATGGCAAAAAGACGATAACGCCACCAATATATTAGTTAACAAATTTACAGTCGGGAAAGACCTTGATTTTGATGAACGTTTGGCGAAATACGATGTCAAAGGCTCAATGGCGCACTGTAAAATGTTGGCAGAAGTAGGAATTATTTCCAATGAAGAGTCAAAACAAATGTTGTCTGTTTTGGCAGGAATCTCAGAAGATATCGAGAACGGAACTTTTGAAATTGATAAAAGTGCCGAAGATATTCATTCACAAATTGAATCTATTTTAATTGAAAAGTTAGGCGATACGGGAAAGAAAATTCATACCGCTCGCTCGAGAAATGACCAAGTTTTATTAGATATTAAACTGTATCTATTAGATGAAATTCGTGAAATTGCCGCTCTGACAGATGAATTCTTTCAAATATTAATCAAACTTGCAGATCAGCATAAAAATGTTTTGCTTCCTGGTTATACGCATCTGCAAATTGCGATGCCTTCATCGTTTGGATTGTGGTTTGGAGCGTACGCTGAAGCATTGTTAGATGATGTTGAAATGTTGTTTTCGGTAAAGAATATCATCAATAAAAATCCTTTAGGTTCGGCGGCAGGTTATGGTTCATCTTTTCCAATTGACCGTGAAAGTACCACTTATAATTTAGGATTTAAATCGATGAATTATAATTCTGTGTATGCTCAAATGACGCGTGGAAAGTCTGAAAAAATGTTGTCGATGGCAATGGCGACTTTGGCAGGAACGTTGGGGAAGTTTGCGTATGATGTTTGTCTTTATTTAAGTCAGAATTTTGATTTTGTCAGTTTTCCTAAAGAATTTACTACGGGAAGCAGTATTATGCCACATAAGAAAAATCCGGATATTTTCGAATTGGTTCGTGCGCGTTGCAACAGAATTCAGTCGTTGCCGAATGAGTTTATTTTATTGACGAATAACCTTCCTTCAGGCTATCACCGAGATATGCAGTTAACGAAAGAGATTCTTTTCCCTGCGATTGATTCTTTAAAAGAATGTTTGGAGATTTTAAGTTATACGTTGCCAAATATCCAGGTAAAAGATGGAATTCTGGAAGATGAAAAGTATAAATATCTTTTCAGCGTAGAGAAAATTAATGAAGAGGTGAAAAACGGAAGTTCATTTCGTGATGCGTATGTAAAAGTAGGGCAGGAGATTGAAAATAACGAGTTTGATTTTGAAATAAAAAACCTAAATCATACTCACCAGGGAAGTATCGGAAATCTTTGTTTGGATAAGATTGAATATCAATTTAATAAATTAAAAAATAAATTATTGGGTTGATTTTATTTTAAACCATTAAGATTAATTTAAGGAGTTTAGCTTAATTAAGAAAAAGTATAGATTTTTTTATAATCCTAACGTTTTTATTTCATTTAAGAAGCTTAAATATCCTTAACTTCTTTATCAAAATCTTAATGGTTCAATTAAATTTTTATCCCAAATCAATCTTAAACTTAGTCGATTTTTTCACCTCATGAAGCACAATAGAACTGTGGTATTGGCCGATATTAGGAATGTTTGAGATGATGTTTACTGCAAATTCGTTATAAGAATTAATGTCTTTGGCAATGATTTTCAGCATATAATCGTATTCACCAGAAAGGCTGATGATTTCCTGAACTTCATCGTGTTTTCCGATGTTTTTCTCGAAAGTTTCAAGAACTTTTTGAGATTGTTCTTTCAAACGGACGTTGCAATAAACGACAATGTTTAAACCTAGTTTTTCACGATTTAAAAGACCTACATATTTTTCAATAATTCCTTGTTTCTCCAGTTGTTTGATGCGTTCATACGTCGGTGTAAAGGTAAGTCCGATTTTTTCTGAAATTTCCTTTACAGAATGCGTAGAATCTTCCTGAATAATACTGAGAATCATTTTGTCTTTTAAATCCATATAATAAGCTTGAGTAGAAAACAAAAATAGTATTTAAAAATGAAAATAAAGAGAGAATAATATTTTTTAATTAAATCGAAATTTAGTTTTGTAGGTTCGCTCAAATGTTATATCTTTGCACCTAATGAATAACACAGTATTTATATCATTAGAATTACCGGGCGTAGACGCCCTTTACGATATTTATTTATTTTAAGCGAAGATGTTTCTTCGCTTTTTTTTTGTAAAAAATTAAGATATTATGTTTACGATTACAGAACTAAGTACCGAGAGAATCAGCAGTATAGTAACAGAAGCACTAGCTTTTGCTAACGGAAAAACTGCCAAAATTGAAGGCGAAGTTTTTTGCTCAAATCTGTTTTTTGAAGACAGTACCAGAACAAAAACAAGCTTTGATATTGCCGAAAGAAAATTGGGTTTGCAGGTCGTTCCTTTCGATGCTTCACACAGTTCGGTAAATAAAGGCGAGAGTCTTTATGATACCGTAAAGACGATTGAAAGTTTAGGAGTTAATCTGGTTGTAATCAGAGATAAAAAAGACAGATATTTTGATGAATTAGAAAACATTAATATCCCTGTCATCAATGGAGGAGACGGAACGGGAAATCACCCATCTCAATGTATGCTCGATTTAATGACAATTTATCAGGAATTCGGGAAATTTGAAGGTCTAAAAATAGGTATTGTAGGAGATGTAAAACACAGCAGAGTTGCCAACTCAAATGCGGAAGCTTTAAGAAGATTAGGAGCAAAAGTACATTTCTCAGGACCCGAACATTGGTTTGATGAAGGAGCTTTAATTAACGGTACTTATTTATCTGTCGATGAATTGATTAAAGAAGTGGATGTTTTAATGTTGCTAAGGATTCAACACGAAAGACACGATGCGAAAATGAGTTTCTCAGCTTCAGATTACCACAGAAAATATGGTTTGACGAAAGAAAGGGAAGAAGCAATGAAAAAAGAAGCGATTATCATGCATCCTGCACCAATTAACAGAGGAGTTGAGATTGATACAGATTTGGTAGAATGCGAACGTTCGAGAATATTCAAACAAATGCAGAACGGAGTTTTCGCAAGAATGGCCATTTTAAAAGAAGCCTTGGAGAAAAAAGGATTTACCTTTAAGTAAGAGCCAAGGTAAAAGTAAAAAGAATCAAGTATTCAGCCGACCCGAAAGGGTCAAACAATAATAGCCGTGGGTGAAACCCATGGAAAAGATAATCTGAAGGAGGATTATCATTTATAAAAGATAATTAGAAATAAAGAGATAAAGAAAATGAAGAAAAAGTTAATACTGGAGTCCGGTGAAGTATTTCACGGAGAAGGTTTTGGAGCAGAATTGGAAACTGCGGGAGAGGTAGTTTTCAATACCGGAATGACGGGGTATCAGGAGTTGATTTCCGATCCTTCGTATTGCGGTCAGATTGTTTGTATGACTTATCCGCTTATCGGAAACTATGGGATTAATAGAGATGATTATGAGAGTATTGAGCCGGCTATTAAAGGTCTTATCGTAAAAGAATTGT
Organism: Chryseobacterium turcicum; assembly: GCF_021010565.1. Taxonomy (NCBI): domain Bacteria; kingdom Pseudomonadati; phylum Bacteroidota; class Flavobacteriia; order Flavobacteriales; family Weeksellaceae; genus Chryseobacterium; species Chryseobacterium turcicum. The sequence goes on along the minus strand of NZ_JAJNAY010000001.1, from coordinate 2,697,546 downwards.
GCGATTTACCATCAAATTTCCGTACTCAGATTACTTTAGATGAGTTATTTAAAAAGAAAAACCTTTCAGGAATTTCAGGAATTGACACGAGAAGACTTACAAGAATTCTTCGTAATTCTGGAGTAGTGAAAGGAAAAATAGTTAATGTTGATGCTGAAGAAAATGAAGTTGTTGCAGAACTAAAAGGAACCAATTTTCCAACCAATCAGGTTGAGCAGGTTTCTACAAAAACAGCCTATGCAAACCCAGGAAGAGGACTTAAAGTGGTACTTGTTGATTTTGGGTCTAAATTAGGTATTATCAGAGAATTATCTCAAAGAAATTGCGATATTACAGTAGTTTCTCACGATACAACAGCTGAAGAGATTTTATTAATGGATCCAGACGGAATCATGTTGTCAAACGGTCCTGGAGACCCTGAAGATAATCAGGGAGCTTTAGAAATGATTCGCGGATTATTAGGAAAAGTTCCAATTTTCGGAATCTGTTTAGGTCACCAATTAATTGGTTTGGCTTGTGGAGCAAAAACGTTTAAGTTAAAATTCGGTCATAGAGGAGGAAATCACCCGGTTTTAGATTTAGAAAAAAACAAAGTGGCAATTACTTCTCAAAACCACGGTTATGCAGTTGACCAGGAGAGTTTGAAGAATACAGATTTAGTTGAAACACATATCGCATTGAATGACAGAACAAACGAAGGTCTGAAACATAAAATTCACCCTTGTTTCTCAGTTCAGTATCACCCGGAAGCAAGCCCAGGTCCTGAAGATGCAAACTACTTATTTGATGAGTTTATCCAGCTAATGGAGGATTTCAAAAAATAGAAAATTAATTTGGGCAGCTTAATCCGCCTTCCGCTCCCAATCTTTTTTGCAGAAAATTTCCGTAAAATTAGAAATAGCAGGTTGGCAAAAAAGGATTTCCGCTCAAGTCGGGCTGCAACAATTCGCTGTTATAATCAACAGAGAATAGTTAAAAATCCGAAGGATTCAATTTAAATAGCCGTAGGTGAAACCTATGGAAATGATGAAACAATCATCATCAGAACCCGAAAGGGTTCAACATAACAAAAGGATAAATTTAGAAATGAAAAGAAACGACATAAAAACAATTTTAGTAATCGGTTCCGGCCCAATTATCATCGGTCAGGCGGCGGAATTTGATTATGCAGGAACGCAGGCTTGTCTGTCTTTGAGAGAAGAAGGCTACAAGGTAATTTTGATTAACTCAAACCCTGCAACGATTATGACAGATGTTGAAATCGCTGATAAAGTATACATCGAGCCGATTTCACTTCAGTTTGTAAGTCACATCATCAGAAAAGAGCGTCCAGATGCACTTTTACCAACTCTTGGTGGACAAACAGGTTTGAACATGGCGGTAGAATTGGAAAAATCAGGAATTCTTGAAGAATGTAAAGTGGAAGTTTTAGGAACTACACTTTCAGCTATCAACAGAGCGGAAGACAGAGATTTGTTCCGTGAATTGATGAGAGAATTAAACGAGCCGGTTCCAGAATCTGACATTGTAACAACTGTAGAAGGAGCAATTAATTTTGCGAATGAAATTGGATATCCAGTAATTGTTCGTCCTGCTTTCACAATGGGTGGAACAGGTGGTGGTATCGCTGCCACAGAAGCTGAATTAAAAGAAATTGCAGAATTAGGTTTAAAATACAGCCCAGTTACGCAGTGTTTGATTGAAAGATCAATCGCAGGTTTCAAAGAAATCGAATACGAAGTAATGCGTGATGCAAACGACAATGCGATTGTGGTTTGTAACATGGAAAATATAGACCCGGTTGGAGTTCACACAGGAGATTCAATCGTTGTAGCGCCTTCTCAGACACTTTCAGACAGAGAGTATCAGTTGTTGAGAAACGCATCTCTAAAAATCATCAGAGCATTAGGAATTGAAGGGGGTTGTAACGTGCAGTTAGCTTTAGACCCACATTCATTCGAGTATTATATCATCGAGGTGAATCCTAGAGTTTCTCGTTCATCAGCTTTAGCATCAAAAGCAACGGGTTATCCGATTGCAAAAATTGCTGCTAAAATCGCTGTTGGATTGACTCTTGACGAAATCATGAATCCGGTTACGGGAACGTCTTACGCTTGTTTTGAACCAGCTTTAGATTATGTGGTGACTAAATTCCCAAGATTCCCTTTTGATAAGTTTGAAACTGCAGACAGAAGATTATCTACACAGATGAAAGCAACGGGTGAAGTAATGGCAATCGGAAGAAATTTCGAAGAGTCTTTACAGAAAGCAATCCGTTCTCTAGAAACAGGTCTTACGCATTTAGGTTTAAAGAAAAAACAGGCTGATGCGCTTACTGAAGAAGAAATTGAAAGAAGAATCAGAGTTTGTGATGACGAAAGATTATTCATTATCGGAGATGCTTTAAGAAAAGGATATGATTGGGAAAAGATTGTAGAATGGAGCAAAATTGATAAATTCTTTATCTGGAAAATCAAGAAATTAATTGATTTTGAAACAACAATTGCAGATAATAAATTTGATGTTGAAACTTTAACTAAAGCTAAAAAACTAGGTTTTGCAGATGTACATATTGCAGAGCTTTGGGAAGTTTCTCAACGTGAAGTCTACAATTTTAGAAAAGAAAATGGAGTAATTCCAGTTTTCAAAATGGTAGATACTTGTGCTGCAGAATTCGAGTCTGAAACTCCTTATTTCTACGGAACTTACGAAGAAGAAAATGAAAGTGTAGTTACAGATAAAGAAAAAATCATCGTTTTGGGTTCTGGTCCAATCAGAATCGGGCAAGGTGTTGAGTTTGACTACGCGACAGTTCACTCAGTTTGGGCAATCAAAGAAATGGGTTACGAGGCGATTATCATCAATAACAACCCTGAAACTGTTTCTACAGACTTCTCGATTTCAGATAAATTATACTTCGAACCATTAACGGAAGAAGATGTAATGAATATCATTGACCTTGAAAAACCAAAAGGTGTTGTCGTACAGTTTGGTGGACAAACAGCCATTAATTTAGCGGATAAATTGGCTGCTCACGGAGTTCAGATTTTAGGAACTACATTAGAAGATTTAGATAGAGCTGAAAACAGAGATAAGTTCGAAAAAGCCCTTCAGGAAATGGGAATTCCTCAACCTTTAGGAAAAACTTCGACTTCAAAAGAAGAAGCGATTGTGATTGCTAACGAAATTGGATATCCGGTTTTAGTTCGTCCAAGCTACGTTTTGGGAGGTAGAGCAATGGAAATTGTGTATACAGAAGCAGAATTGGCTCACTACATGGAATTTGCAGTAGATGCAAGCCCGGAACATCCGGTTTTGGTTGACAGATACATGGTCGGAAAAGAAATTGAAGTTGATGCGATTTGTGATGGCAAAACAGTAATCATTCCTGGGATTATGGAACACATCGAAAGAGCAGGAGTTCACTCCGGAGACTCGATTGCGGTGTATCCTCCACAGAATATTTCTCAAAGCGAAGTTGATACTTTGGTAGATTATACTCAAAGATTGGCTAAAGGTTTGAAGGTGATTGGTTTAATGAATATTCAATACGTCCTTTTTGAAGGAAATGTATATGTAATTGAGGTAAATCCACGTTCATCAAGAACAGTTCCTTTCTTATCTAAAATTACGGAAGTTCCAATGGCAAACTTAGCTACGAAAGCAATTTTAGGTCAGAAACTAACAGATTTAGGTTACAAAAACGGATTAGTTCCTAATAAAGAAGGAGTTTTCGTAAAAGTTCCTGTGTTCTCTTTCTCAAAACTAACGAAAGTTGATATCTCTTTAGGCCCAGAAATGAAGTCTACAGGAGAAGTAATGGGGAAAGACACAACTTTAGAAAAAGCATTGTACAAAGGATTGGTTGCAGCAGGAAGAAAAGTTCCGATGCACGGTTCAATCTTATTCACGGTAGCTGATAAACACAAGCAGGAAGCTGCAGATTTAGCATCAAGATTCCATGAAGTTGGGTTCAGAATCTGGGCAACAGAAGGAACAGCAAAATTCTTCGCAGAACAAGGAATTCCTTGCAAAATTGGCTACAAAATAGGAGAGGAGAGTGTAAATCTTATCGATTTGATTCAAAAAGGAAAAGTACAATACGTTGTCAACACTATGACCAAAGGAAAACAATCTGAAAGAGACGGTTTCCAAATCAGAAGAATGAGTGTAGAAAACGGTGTTCCTTGTTTAACATCAATGGATACAGTAGAAGCCATCTTAAAAGTGATTGAAAGCATGAGCTTTAAGATGGAAACGATGTAGTTTTAGGACTAGACATTCAAAATATTATTAAGCCTCGTAAGTTTTCTTGCGAGGTTTTTTTGTTATATTTACATGCTGTTTTTTTGTCTAATAGACAAAAAAACACTAATTTTTCTTTAACTAAACTAAATAATTATGGGGATTTTTGATAATAATGGAGATCGAATTAAATACTGGATATACTAATTTAGCGTTCAGTTAAAGTTAAGCATAAAACCTTAATTTTAACATATGAAACGAGAGAGAAAAATCTACGATCCAGCTTTTAAAACAAAAGCAGTTCAACTAAGTAAAGAGAGGACTAATATCTCGGAACTCTCACGAGAACTTGGAATCAAAGTCACATTGCTTTATAAATGGCGTAAAGAATATGAAGAATTTGGAGAAGGAAGTTTTCCTGGAAATGGGAATTTGAAATTGACCGCAGATCAAGAAAAAATCTACGAATTGGAGAAAAAACTCAAAGATGTTGAGTTGGAACGTGATATCTTAAAAAAAGCGATCAGCATTTTTTCCAAGAGCGGTCGATGAAATATGAGTTCATTAAAAGTTACGAATATCTATTTCCGATTGAGAAAATGTGCAAAGTAATGAAAGTAAGTTGTAGCAGTTTTTTCAAATGGAAAAGCAGACCGATTAGCAAACGATTGCTTTTGAAAGAAAAAATAAAAAAGGAAATAAGCTCGATATATTTTTCTTCAAAACAGCGTTATGGAAGCCCACGGATTACTTTTGAATTAAACGCATTGGGTTACAAAATATCTCGGATTACAGTTGCAAAATATATGAGAGAACTGGGTTTGAGAAGCAAATTAAGTAAGAAGTTTAAAGTTACAACCAACTCAAAACACAATTATTTGGTGGTAGAAAATGTGTTGGACAGGAAATTTTCAGTTACAGAACCGTCGAAAGTTTGGGTGTAGGACATCACTTATATTCAAACCAAGGAAGGCTTTTTATACCTCACGACAATAATAGATTTGTTTGATAGAAAAATAATTGGCTGGAGCTTAAGCGATGGAATGAGCACCGAAGAAACAAGTCTTGCAGCATGGAAAATGGCAATAAAAAACAGAACGGTTCAAAAAGGATTGATTTTTCATTCAGATAGAGGCGTTCAGTATGCAAGTAAGAAATTCGTTAATACAATTGAGTTCTATGAAGTAATAAGGAGTATGAGCAGGAAAGAAAATTGTTGGGACAATGCGGTGGCGGAGAGCTTTTTCAAGTCATTGAAAACCGAGCTGATTTATGGTCACAAACTTATCTCAAAAGAAAATATGCAGTTAGAAATCTTTGAATATATTGAAATTTGGTACAACAAAAAAAGACGTCATGGTAAACTAAATTTTAAGACAATAGAAGAGTTTAATAATCAAAACAAAATTTATCAAAATGTAGCTTAGCTTTAACTGGAAATTTTATTTGCATATCCATCATAAAATATTTTGTCGCTTTTGCGGTTAAAAAATATCATATAAGTAGTACACCCTAATTATTCGTCAGGATTTTATAACTTTAAAGGATGAAATTTATAGTTTTAAATGAAAATGAAAATGAAAAAGCAACCTTGAAAATGATGTCCAGGCACCATCCAAATTCTTTCGTTCGAGACCGTGCCTTATGTCTGGAAAAGAATACGATGTTGGCTCAAACCTCTTCAAAATGAAGAGGAATACCTGTTGAAAGCAGAACAATTGAAGAGTTTAATGAATCTGGCGAAAGATGATTATTTGGATGTATACTTTGCTGATGAGAGCGGGTTTTCTTTAAGTCCCTCCATTTCTTACCACTGGCAACAAAAAAATGAAAATGTAAAAATCGTACCCCGACACAGTAAAAGAATCAATGTTTTTGGGATTATGTCTAAGAATAATAATCTTTTTCAATGTCATCATATGGGAAAAATAACTTCTGATTTTGTTATTCAGGCCATTGATAAATTTTCAAAAACCATCACAAAGAAAACTGTTATTTGTTTGGATAATGCACGGATACACCATTCTAAGGAATTTAAAATCCAAATTTCAAGATGGAAGAAGTTAGATATTGAAATTTTTTATCTTCCAAAATATAGCCCACATCTTAATTCTATTGAGATTCTTTGGAGAAAAATAAAGTATGAATGGCTTCTTGCAAAGGATTATGCCTCTTGGCAAACTCTTGAAAAGGCGTTAGAAAATATCTTTTCAGGATTTGGAAATATTTATAACATAATTTTCAAACCTTAAAAAAAATGACGAATAATTAACGAATGATACTTATCTACAAAAATCGGTTTAAATTCAATGCTGAAATTATTGAACTTTCAAATTCAAATAACTTACAATAAAGATTAACAAAATATTATAAAGCTGTAGTTATTCAAGTTTTACACCCAGATTATTCAATTCAGCTTCCAAATCGGTTTCCGGTAGAATGCGAATGGTTTTGAAGCCTAAATTTTTAGCCATTTCAATATTTTTGAAATTATCATCAATGAAGACCGATTCATTGGCTTCCAATTGATATCTTTCCAATAATACATTCCAGATTTTAGGGTCGGGTTTGATTAATTTTTCTGTTCCCGAAACCACAATTTTACCATCAAATAACTGAAAGAAATCATAGTTTTCTAAGGCATAAGGAAAGGTTTCTTCAGACCAATTGGTCAATCCGAATAATTGATAAGGCGTATTCCCCAATTTTCTCAGAATTTCTACATTTTGAGGAATATCACTTTTCAGCATTACCGTCCAGTTATCATAAAAAGCTCTGAGTTCTTTTTCCCAGTCCGGAAATTTTTTCACTTGAATTTCAGTGCCTTCAGCTAACGTTCTTCCTCTGTCTTGTTCGATATTCCATTCATCCTGAGCAATATTTTCGAGGAAATATTCCATTTTTTCATCATCATTAAAATAAGTTTTGAAAAAATACCTCGGATTCCAATCCATCAAAACACCTCCAAAATCGAATATTATATTTTTAATTTCCATAATTTATAAAATCTTATTTAATTGTTATTTCATTATTCTTCTAAACATTCTTTCCAAGACAACAATATTTCTTTCCAATCTTCCAACGGAATTATTGTTTTTGGGTGGCCTTCTTGCCATAATTCAAAGTGGGTTGGAGTGATTTCTGCAAACCAGTGACTCCCCAAACCACTCCCATAATCAGGATCTTCGATTTGAGAAAAATGACCACCGATTGCCAAATCTAGGTCAGATATAAAATCATCAACATCATCGGGATGTCTGTAGCTGTAGATATAATTGGCAATGGGTTTTCCTGAAATAAATCCATCAAATTTTTTTAGTGTTTTCTGCATCACCAAACCATACTTCTTTAATATTGTCTTATTCAATTTTGAAAAAAATAAATTTACAATACAAAAATCACGAAAGTTTTTTAGTTAAACACCCTAAAATAAATAAGTTTAGAAAAGTTTAACATTCAGGAATAAATAATGACACATTAAAATTATTCAGGTCTGTAAAACTGATATTGCCCGTTTTCGTAATAGGCATTAATATGTTGCAAGCCATTCGTTAAAATAATTTCAGAAGCACCGATTACAGAATTGTATCTTGCAGTCTGCTCGAATGTTTTTTCTGTTAATTTGATGTGTGGCGCTTTACATTCAATCAAAATTTTTGGCTGGGCTTTTTCTGTGATTAATAAATCAATACGCTTTGTTAAGCCATTCAGAACAATCTTTTTTTCTGTAATTAATGCTGATGTAGAGTAGGATTTTACAGTGAGATAATAATGTACCCAATGCTGCCTTACCCATTCTTCGGGAGTAAGCAAAAGGTAAGTTTTACGAACCAAGTCATAAATAAAAAACTTATCTTTGTCTTTCTTGAATTTAAAATCAAAAGTTTCCTGAAAGTTCAGTTTTGGAAGTTCCATTTATATGATGAAAGAATTAGATTTAATCCTCAAAAATATTAAAAATAAAGAAGTTTTACCGATTTATTTTTTCCACGGAGAAGAACCTTACTTTATTGATGTTGCTGTAAAAGCTCTTGAACAAGACTTTCTTGAGGAAGACGAAAAAGCTTTCAACCAAACCGTAACGTACGGAAAAGATACAACCTATCAGGAAATTCTTTCTTTGGCGCGACAATTTCCGATGATGGGGGAGAAGCAGGTGATTATCGTAAAAGAAGCGCAAGATTTGAAATTTAATGAGGAAGAAAGCAAAGCTTTAGATGCGTATGCCGAAAATCCGGTTCCATCAACAGTCTTGGTTTTTGCCCATAAACATAAGAAACTTGACAGTCGAAAAAAAGTAAGCAAGACATTAACAAAGCTAAATGCTCTTTTTCTTAGCGAATCTTTAAAAGACCACACCCTTCCAAAATGGATTGCTGATGAGTGTCTTAGATTAAAAATAAAAACCGCCCCCAATATTTCTCATCTTTTGGCAGAATATCTTGGAAATGACCTTTCAAGAATTTCAAATGAACTGGGAAAACTTAAAATTATTTTAAAAGAAGGTCAGCTTTTAGATGGCACCATCGTTGAAAATCATATTGGAATAAGCAAAGAGTTTAATGTTTTTGAACTTCAGAAAGCTTTAGGTGCAAAAAATGCCAATGCCGCATTCAAGATTGCCTATTTTATGGGGAAAAACCCTAAAAATAATCCTTTTGTGATGTTACTTTCTAGTTTGTATAATTATTTTTCTAATGTAATTATTTACAATACGATGATTGGGCAGCCTCAGCAAGTAATCGCTTCTCAGATGGGTATTAATCCTTATTTTATTAAAGATTACGCAGAAGCTGCAAGATTATATCCTTTGAAACATTCCACTCGTGTCATTTCTATTTTAAGGGAATTTGATATGAAAGGAAAAGGTTTAGGAGCGGTAAATATGGATGATGCAGAACTGATTAAAGAATTGGTATATAAGATTATTAATGTCGATAAAATTAAGATGAAAGTGTAATTTTTGTTGTTGGTTGACGGTTCTTAGTTGATGGTAGTAAAATCTAGCAACCAAAGACTAGCAACTATTAACAATTGAAATTTGAAATATTGACAAGTATCATTAATTTTACTTTAATAAAACATTAAAAATTACGAAATTAGCACCCTTGAAATTGATATATAGATTATGGAAGAAAATATTTTAGATTGTGTGATCATTGGATCAGGACCTTCTGGTTTTACAGCGGCAATTTATGCAGCAAGAGCAGACTTAAAACCTGAATTGTACACAGGATTAGAACCAGGTGGACAATTAACCACCACGACAGAAGTTGATAATTTTCCGGGATATCCTGAAGGAATTACAGGTCCTGAAATGATGATGGATTTGCAAAAGCAAGCTGAAAGATTCGATACAAAAGTGCATTACGAAATGATTACTAAAGCTGAATTTTCGAAAGAAGTAGGCGGTATTCATAAATTATACGCAGGAAATAAAGAAATTTTAGCGAAATCTGTAATTATTTCTACAGGAGCTACTGCAAAATATTTAGGTCTTGATGACGAGAAAAAATATAATGGAGGAGGAGTTTCTGCATGTGCAACGTGCGACGGATTTTTCTACAGAGGAAAAGATGTTGTGGTTGTAGGAGCAGGAGATACTGCAGCTGAAGAAGCGACTTATCTTGCAAAATTGGTGAATAAAGTGACCATGTTGGTAAGAAAAGGAGAGTTCAGAGCTTCAAAAGCAATGATTCACAGAGTAGAAAATACACCGAATATCGAAGTGAAATTTCACCATGAATTGATTGGTATTGAAGGTGAAAACAATCTTGTAGAAAGAGCAGTTGTAATCAACAACCAGACTCAGGAAAAATCTACAGTAGACGTTCACGGAATTTTTATCGCAATTGGTCACAAGCCAAACACCGATATTTTCGCAGGTCAAATAGATTTAGATGAAAATGGATATATCGTAACTGAAAAAGGTTCTACAAGAACGAATCTTCCTGGTGTTTTTGCCGCAGGAGATGTTCAGGATCATATCTACAGACAAGCAATTACAGCAGCAGGAAGCGGTTGTATGGCAGCCATGGATGCTGAAAAGTATTTGGCAGAATTGCATTAATTATTAAAAATTAATTTATAAATCTGAAAAACGTACTTCTTTGAGGTGCGTTTTTTGGTTTCTAATTTAAATTTTTCTCTGTATTAATCGATGTTTGTGAAAATAATGAGTCTGATTTTTAGGTGATTATTAAGTTTTGTTAAAATTTGCAGTAAAAATATTTTGACGCAATTGAAAAACGTTCTATATTTGCACCACTGAAAACAACGATACAATCGGAGTTTAAGGAGAGATGGCAGAGTGGTCGATTGCGATAGTCTTGAAAACTATTGACTGTAACAGGTCCGGGGGTTCGAATCCCTCTCTCTCCGCTGGTTGAGAAACTAAAATAAGCTAAAACGCTGTAAACATCAATGTTTACAGCGTTTTTTGTTTTGCGCTAGAGTCAAAAAAAATCAAAATAGGTCACGATTTTTATGACCTTTTTAATGACCCACACCGAAAATCGGAAAATAGGTCACTAAAAATTCAGGGAAACCCGACCAATAGGCAGTTTAACGATTGTACATCTTGCAAAAAGTGGTAACAAAAACTAAATTATTAAACAATTAAAGTTACCACATCATGAACAAAACATTCAATCTGTTATTCTTTATAAAAAAGAATAAAATCCGAACAAACGGCACTGCTCCCATCTACTTACGAATCACGATAGATGGCAAGGCGGCGGACATTGCTGCTAAAAGGTATATCGAACCGCAGAAATGGGATGGTAAAGCGCATAAAGCACTGGGTAACTCTCAGGAGGCTAGAACGCTTAATGTCTATCTTAAGACTTTAGAACAACAGGTTTACGATTCACACTACGTAATGTTAAAAGAGGATAACAATGTAACCGCTGTTGGTTTAAAATCTAAACTGCTTGGAACTGATATTGAGCAAAGAATGCTAATTCCTATCTTTCAAGAGCATAATGATAAAGTGGAAGCCCTGGTCGGTCAAGATTTTGCTCCAGGAACATTGGAGCGTTACAAAACATCATTAAAGCATACGCAGGAATTCATTAATTGGAAGTATAAAACTTCTGATATCGATATCAAAGCTATTGATCATGCTTTCATCATGGATTATGATTTCTGGCTTCGTAGTGTACGTAAATGCGGAAACAATACCGCGGTGAAATACATTAAGAACTTTAAAAAGATCATCAGACTCTGTATGGCACATGGCTGGCTCAACAAAGACCCTTTTCTTGGTTATAAAGCAAAGCTCAAAGCTGTAGAACGTCCATTTCTATCTAAAGAAGAAATCCAGACGATGTATGAAAAAGAATTTGTTTCCGATAGATTGACACAAGTACGTGATGTTTTTCTTTTCTGCTGTTATACGGGTTTAGCTTATGTTGATGTGAAAAAATTGACAAAGTCTCACATCAATATAGGGATTGATGGCGAACAATGGATATTCACCCGTCGTCAAAAAACAGACACCTCGACCAGAGTTCCCCTCTTACCTGTAGCTAAAGAACTGGTTTTAAGATATGAGAACCATCCGCAGTGTGTAAACGCAAATGTTCTGTTTCCTGTTGTGAGTAATCAGACTATTAATTCCTATCTCAAAGAGATTGCGAATGTCTGTGGAATTAATAAAGAGCTGACTTTCCACATCGCAAGACATACTTTTGCTACTACGGTTACATTATCCAATGGAGTGCCGATTGAAAGCGTGAGCAAAATGCTTGGTCACACCAACATAAAAACAACACAGCATTATGCGAAGATTTTGGATACGAAAGTGAGTGATGATATGTCTGCTTTAAGAAGTAAACTTGAGAGTAGTGAGTTTAATTGAGATTAAAATGGTGATGGAGATAATAAATGTAATCCCGCCTTGGGACCTTGACGAGCGTATCTTCAAACACTTTTATTGACGATTTAATTCGTTTGTGTCAAATTAAACAAGAATTGACTATCATTAATTTAGGATTTAACTTCTAATATTTTGCAATTTAATTTTTAGGTATTTGAAATAATCGAAATTGACATTATTAGTCTTTAGTTTACTTCGATTGTCTTTTATATTTACAAGCAGATTTTACGAAGAATGTGTGAGAGATTTAATTTGAATGTAGCCGATAAGATTTATAGAGATATAATCTTGGACACTAAAGTATATTGACACCAAAATAAATATTCATGTTAATAATAAACTGAGATAATTTCTCTTTCTAATTTTTTTATTTAAAATCATTCTTAATGAAATATTTCATAATTTTGAAGTAGTGAAAAAGCTGATTTCCATATTATTGTTATCACTATATTTAGTTTCTACAACTGAACTGTATCAGCTTTTAAAGATTCCTGTTCTTATAGAGCATTATATAGAGCATAAAGGGTTGAATGCAGAGATGTCTCTCACTGCATTTCTTAAAACCCATTATGAAAATCCAGTTAAAGACAGAGATTATGATAAAGATCAAAAATTACCTTTTGTTTCTCATGCAAATCTTCTTTCCGTAGTTTTCACTATCAATCCTTCTGTAGATTTTCATTTTACAGAGAAAGCATACATTTCTCTTGAGATAAAGAAAATCTTTTATAAAAGTATTCTTTACAACAAAGAAATTTTAAATTCTATTTGGGAGCCCCCAAGATTTTATCAATCTTAATCTATTTTTTCTCAATCATTTTTTTGATTGAGAGTATTCTGTTATATAGGTAAAGTATCTGCAAAAGATGTAGATGCATTCATCCTGTGATTCAGAATTTCTAAACTTATTTCAATAATTAAGATTAATAAATCATTTATGCTTACAAAAATTATTGAGTTTTCTATAAAGAATAAACTCATTATTGCATTGTTGGTATTAGGGCTTATAGGAGTTGGCTCCTATCAGGTTACTAAATTGCCGATAGATGCAGTGCCGGATATTACCAATAATCAAGTGCAGGTCATTACTATTGCCCCTTCTTTTGGCGCAACAGATATAGAAAGGCTTGTTACTTTTCCTATAGAACAGGCTAACAATAATATTTCAGGATTAAAGGAAATCAGGAGTTTCTCAAGGTTCGGACTTTCCTTAGTTACCATTGTCTTTGAGGATGATATTGACATCTACTGGGCAAGGCAACAAGTTGCGGAAAGGCTGCAACAGGTACAGGCTGTAATCCCACAAGGAATAGGAAATCCTCAACTTGGGCCCATTTCTACAGGACTTGGCGAAATTTTCCAATATGTGGTAAGACCTGAAAAAGGATATGAAAAAAAATACAATATCACAGAACTTCGTACTATTCAGGATTGGATTGTAAGAAGACAGCTTTTAGGTGTAAAAGGAGTAGCAGAAGTCAGTAGTTTTGGGGGAAAGCTCAAACAATATGAAATTGCAGTCAATCCTGATAGACTTAACGCATATGGAATAACAATTAATGATGTTTTTGATGCATTAAAGGCTAATAATCAAAATACAGGAGGTGCTTATATTGAAAAAGGACCTACCGTTCTATATATCAGAAGTGAAGGATTGGTAGGAAGTATTGAAGAAATTAAAAATATTTCTATTGCTACAAAAACAAATGATGTTCCGCTGTTTATAAGAGATATTGCCGAAGTGAAACCTGGTTTTGCCACCAGATACGGAGCGATGACTTTTAATGACCAGGGAGAAGTTTCAGGGGCTGTAGTTATGATGCTGAAAGGTGAAAATAGTAATCAGGTCATAAAAAATGTAAAGGAAAAAATTGCTCAGGTTCAAAATACACTTCCAAAAGGAGTGGTGATAGAACCCTTTCTGGATCGAACCAAAATGGTGAATAATGCCATCGGAACAGTAGAAAAAAACCTTACAGAAGGAGCATTAATTGTTGTCTTTGTACTGGTTTTATTCCTGGGAAACATAAGGGCTGGTTTGCTGGTTGCCTCTGTTATTCCTCTGGCTATGCTTTTTGCTATCTGTATGATGAATCTCTTTGGAGTCAGTGGTAATCTTATGAGCCTTGGAGCGTTAGACTTCGGATTGATTATTGATGGGGCGGTGATCATTGTAGAATCGATTTTACACCAGTTTAGCCATAATTCAAAATTCAAAAAGATATTTTCTGTAGGAAAATCAGAAATGGATACGATTGTTATCGATTCTGCAGGGAAAATGATGAATAGTGCAGTTTTCGGTCAGATCATCATTCTAATCGTTTATCTTCCGATTCTTACTTTACAGGGAATTGAAGGGAAAATGTTCAAACCTATGGCTCAGACCGTTGCTTTTGCATTGTTGGGAGCATTTTTATTGTCATTGACCTATATTCCGATGATGAGTGCTGTTTTGCTGAGAAAAAGAAGCGATAAACCTACTTTATCAGATAAACTTATGAAAAAAGTTGAGCAGCTCTATCTGAAAGTTTTACTTAAACTTCTCAGAGTTCCCAAAACGGTTTTTACAGCAGTAGCGGCTTTATTTGTGATGGCGGTTTTCATACTAACCAGAATGGGAGGTGAGTTTATTCCTTCCCTTGAAGAAGGTGATTTTGCTGTAGATACAAGAGTGTTGACAGGAAGTAGCCTGACAACAACGGTTGAAAGTACTCAGAAGGCTGCCCATATTCTTAAATCCAGATTTCCTGAAGTGGAAAAAGTAGTTACAAAAATTGGGAGCGGGGAGGTACCTACCGACCCGATGCCAATGGACGCTTCAGATATGATGGTCATCTTAAAAGATAAAAAAGAATGGACCTCAGCTTCCACCTTTCCAGAATTAGCAGATAAGATGGGTAAACAATTGCAGGAGGTACCCGGAATTACCGCCAGCTTTCAGTATCCGGTTCAGATGCGTTTTAATGAATTAATGACAGGTGCAAGACAGGATGTAGTAATCAAAATTTTTGGAGAAGATCTCGATGTCCTTTCTCAAAATGCTCAGAAATTGGGAAAAATTATAGAGACTGTAGATGGAACCCAGAATCTTTATATAGAGCCTGTTTCCGGAATGCCACAGGTGGTTATAGAGTACAACCGACCTTTGATTGCCCAATATCATTTATCTATTTCAGATATCAACAGGATTGTTAATACAGCATTTGCAGGGCAAAGTACAGGATTGGTTTTTGAGGGTGAAAAGCGCTTTGATATGGTAGTGCGTCTGGATATAAAAGACCGTAAAAATGTTACTGATATTAAGAATCTTTTGGTTCCTACTCCTTTTGGAAATCAGATTCCGTTATCCCAGCTTGCTAAAGTGGAGGTGAAAAATGGACCCAACCAAATTCAGAGAGAAAATGCTCAGAGAAGAATTGTAGTGGGCTTTAATATAAAAGGAAGGGATGTTCAAAGTATTGTGG
This sequence comes from Chryseobacterium turcicum, assembly GCF_021010565.1. Taxonomy (NCBI): domain Bacteria; kingdom Pseudomonadati; phylum Bacteroidota; class Flavobacteriia; order Flavobacteriales; family Weeksellaceae; genus Chryseobacterium; species Chryseobacterium turcicum. The sequence continues at coordinate 2,681,958 of NZ_JAJNAY010000001.1, read as the reverse complement.
AAGAACTCCAACATAAAGTAGATCAGAAAATGAAACTTCCTACAGGGTATTATATGACTTATGGCGGATCATTTGAAAATCTTAATAATGCTAAACAACGCTTGATGATTGCAGTCCCGATTGCCTTGGCTCTTATTTTTGTGATGTTGTTTCTGGCTTTCAATTCAGTTAAAGAGAGTCTATTGATTTACACGGCTATTCCCCTTTCTATTATTGGTGGAGTTTTCCTTATGGCACTCAGAGGTATGCCTTTCAGTATCAGTGCAGGAGTAGGATTCATAGCTCTTTTCGGAGTGGCAGTGTTGAACGGGATTGTTTTGATCTCAGAGTTTAACCGTCTTCACAAAAGAGGAATTCAAAACATTGTAAGAATTATTGTTGACGGAGGAGAGTCGCGGCTTCGTCCGGTTCTGATGACGGCTTTTGTTGCTTCGTTGGGCTTTATTCCTATGGCGGTCAGCAATGGTGCAGGAGCGGAAGTACAGCGACCTTTGGCAACAGTGGTTATTGGGGGATTGATGGTTGCAACTTTTCTTACCCTGTTTGTTTTACCATTACTGTATGTAAATATTGAAAAAGGATTTAAAATGAAAAAGAATAAGAATAATAATAAAAATGTAGTGGCTGTATTGATTTTAATCTTTAGCCTTACTGGAACTGTTATTAAATCTCAAACTCCGATCAGTCTGAAAAATGCTATTAATACAGCTCTGGAAAATAATAGAAATCTTAAGAATGAAAAACTGAAATCAGAATATTCAAAAGCATTGATCAAATCTGCCAATGATATTCCTCAGACGGGAGTTATGATGGATTACGGACAGATTAACAGTGCATTGACGGATATGAAATTCGGAATTTCCCAAAGCATAGCATTTCCAACTGTTTATAAAAAACAGAAAAATGTTTACACAGAAGAGTGGAAAAAGTCTTTGTTAAATGTTTCTCTTAAAGAATTTGAATTGAAAAGAGCAGTGAGTCTTACCTTTTATAATATTCTGTATTGGAAAGAAAAAGAACGGCTTCTTCGCGAAACATTAAAATTCTACACTGATTTTCTAGACAAAGCAAGCATTCGTTTAAAAGCAGGTGAGAGTAATATTCTGGAAAAAATAACAGCTTCCAATCAGAAATCAGCTATAGAAATTCAGTTAAAGCAGCTGGATCAGGAACTTTCTGTTTTGGGATATCAGCTTCAGTGGCTTTTAAATACAGAAACAGATTTTGTGCCTGAAAATCAAAAATTTTTTAATGGGGAAGTTAAGGAGGAGCTTAGTTTACATCCAATCATTAAAATACTACAGCAACAAAAAAATATCTCTGAACAGCAAGTATCCCTTGAAAAAGCAAAGCTGCTTCCCGATCTACAGCTTGCTTATAATCTTAATAGTTTCAGAGGGATGGGAGCTGATGATAGAGTATATGGTTCTGCACTTCAGTTTCATTCCGTACAGTTGGGTGTTTCGGTTCCTGTTTTTTCAGGAGGTCAGAAAGCAAGAATTCAGGCTGCTAAAATTGCTAAGTCTATTGCTGAAAATGACTTGCTGAAAACAGAATTTAATTTACAGAATCAGCTTAAAAAAGTAATGGGTATGTATCAGACGAATCTTGAGATTGTCTCTCGTTATGAAATCTCAGAGCTGAAAAATGCCGATATTATTACAGAAACAGCTAAAAAACAATTTCTCGCAGGAGAAATCAATTATCTGGATTTTGTCATATTGGTGAATCAGGCTGTTACCTTAAAAAGCAGTTATGCAGATGCAGTTTGGAAACTAAATCAGAGTGCTATAGAACTAGAATATCTTACTTTAAATCCGTAAAAAATGAAATCAATTTCAATATATTATACCTTATTAATCAGTTTTTTTATTTTTATTCAATGTAAAAAACAAGAGCAGACAGGCTCTAAAGTAAACCTGTCAAAAGACGAAAATGTGGTGAAACTGACCGACGCTCAGTTTAAAAATGCATCCATAGCAACTGTTGGGGTTTCTATGCAGAAGATTTCCTCAGTTTTAAAGCTTAATGGAATGATTGATGTTCCCCCGCAAAATCTTGTTTCAGTCAGCATTCCTTTGGGGGGATATCTCAAATCCAGTAATCTGCTTCCAGGAAAACCCGTTTCAAAAGGACAGGTAATTGCTGTTATTGAAAATCCACAGTTTATACAGCTTCAGCAGGATTATTTGATGGCAAAATCTAAAATGCATTTTGCTCAATTGGATTATAATCGTCAGAAAACATTGAATCAAAGTCAGGCAACCAGTGATAAGGTGATGCAGCAAGCGCAGTCTGAAATGAACAATCAGAAAATTTTAATGAATTCTCTTGCGCAGCAGCTCCGTCTTATTAATATTAATCCTGAATCTCTGAGCTCAGGAAATATTGTAAAAAGCGCCCCTGTTTACAGCAATGTCAATGGTTTTGTAAGTAAGGTAAATGTGAATATAGGAAAATACGTAAACCCATCTGATGTACTTTTTGAACTCATTAATCCAGATGATATTCATCTCAATCTTAAAGTATATGAAAAGGATCTGGCGAATCTGAAAAAAGGGCAGAGGTTTGCCGCCTATACCAATACCGAGCCTGATAAAAAATACTACGGTGAAATCCTCTTGATAAGTAAAGATGTGAGCCAGGGCGGATGGGCTGAAGTACACTGTCATTTTGAAAAATATGAGCAGAACCTTATACCGGGAATGTATATGAATGCTGAGATTGAGACCAGTACTTCTTTTTCCAATGCTGTTTCTGAAGAGAGTATTGTCAATTTTGAAGGAAAAGATTTTGTTTTCGTCGAAGAAAAAAAGCAGACCTACCGCTTAACACCTGTAACAGTAGGTGAAACAGAAAACGGATTTGTACAGATCATGAATGCTGATGATTTTAAGAATAAAAAAATTGTCATCAAGAATGCGTATACACTTCTCATGAAACTTAAAAATACTGCTGACGAGTAAACTGCAGTGGTTAAACATTTTTAAATAGATAAATAATGAAAACATCATCTTTAATAAAAACAGGAGCAGGATTTATTGTTCTGTTTCTGATTGCTATTCAGTTTTTTGATACCACTAAAAATATAGCGGCGGTCCCTTCGGAAAATGCTCTTGAAAAGCATTACCAGGTTCCGGATCATGTACAGGGATTATTAAAAACAAGCTGTTATGACTGCCACTCCAACACTACAGCTTATCCGTGGTATAATAACATACAGCCTGTAAAATGGTGGCTGGCAGATCATGTGAACTCAGGAAAACGACATTTCAATTTTGACGAATTTAACAGCTATTCAAAAGAGAAAAAATTAAAGAAACTTGATGAAGTTGCAGAAACTATAAGAGAGGGTGAAATGCCTCTTACATCTTATACTGTTGTTCATCAGAATGCAAAGTTGTCTGATATCCAAAAGTCAGAAATAGAACAATGGGTTAAAGAGGTGAAAAAACAGATTGAATATCAGTTTGTTAAAAAACAGAAATAGTATTCTGATATAACAAAAACAATCAGTAAATTTAATATTATATCCATTTCGTATGAATTACAATATACCGGAAAATTTGAAAGGGTTTACAGAAGCTGAAGTAATCACTTCCAGAAAAAAATACGGATATAACCGCTTTGAAGCGGTTAAGAAAGAATCATGGGCAGACCTTCTTCTCAACATCCTGAAAGAGCCGATGCTGATTCTTCTTATATGTGTTTCCTTCATTTATGTGCTTACAGGAGATTATGGCGAGGCTTTATTTATGTTTGCTGCTATTGTTGGAGTTACTGCAATTTCTTTTTACCAGGATAACCGGAGCAAAAAGGCGCTGGAAGAACTTGAAAAATTGAATGAACCATTAAGTAAGGTGATCAGGGATTCAAAGATTATAGATATTCCTACCTTTGAAATAGCAGTTGGAGATCTGTGCATTACCGAGGAGGGCAATCTTATTAATGCTGACGGAAGAATTGTTCACAGCAACGATTTTTCTGTGAATGAATCTTCCCTTACGGGAGAGAGCTTTTCTGTTTTTAAGGATAGCAAATCCGAAGATAATAAAGTGTACAGCGGGACAATCACTGTTTCCGGGCTTGCCGTTTTTGAGGTCGAAAATATAGGAAAAGAAACTAAAGTAGGAAAAATAGGCCAGTCTATATTAGGTATAAAAGCAGAAGTATCTCCGTTGCAGATTCAGATCCGGAACTTTGTAAAGGGGATGGCTGTTATCGGAGTCATTATCTTTCTTGCAGTATGCATCTTCAGTTTTGTCAAGACAGGAGATTTTGTGACCAGTTTACTCAATGGACTTACATTGGCAATGTCTGTTCTTCCCGAAGAAATTCCTGTAGCCTTTACGACCTTTATGGCTTTGGGTTCATGGAAGTTGATGCGGGAAGGAATCATCATTAAACGAAGCAGTATTGTAGAAACCCTAGGGAGCGTTTCTGTAATTTGTACTGATAAAACAGGCACAATTACGGAAAACTCCATGCAGTTGAAGCATCTTTATGATTACCGTTCTGATAGAACTTATGAAGAAACAGAGTTTGGAATAAAAGAGCTGCATGAGCTTATTGATTATGCGATGTGGAGTAGTGAGCCTGTACCTTTTGACCCCATGGAAATAACGCTGCATAAGATCTATGAACAGACCCGGAAGCCTGATCAAAGAAAAGACTATCAAATGTTTCATGAATACCCGTTGGAAGGCAAACCGCTGATGATGACTCATCTTTTTGAAAACGAACAGAAAGACCGGATTATTGCGGCTAAAGGAGCGCCGGAAGCCATCATCACTGTTTCCAATCTTTCAGAACAAGAAAAAAATAACATAAGAAAGTTAATTAAGAATTTTGGAGAACAAGGATACAGAGTTCTTGGTGTTGCCAGATCTCATTTTGAAGGAAATGATTTCCCTGATAAGCAGCAGGATTTTAAATTTGACTTTTTAGGATTGACCGTATTTTATGATCCTCCTAAAAAAGGAATAAAAGAAGTATTTAAACATATCTACGATGCCGGTATTAAAGTAAAAGTCATTACAGGAGATAATGCGGATACTACCAGAGCCATCGCATTGCAGGCAGGAATAGAAAACAGTACTTCACCCGTTAATGGAAGTGAAATTGCAGCGTGCTCAGAGGCGGATCTTATAAAGCTTGCTGAAGATACTACTTTATTTACAAGAATGTTTCCGGAAGCAAAGCTCGAAGTGGTTTCTGCCTTGAAAGCACAAGGTCACGTGGTGGCAATGCTGGGAGATGGCGTAAATGACGGACCAGCTTTAAAAGCGGCTCATATTGGAGTGGCCATGGGAAATAAAGGGACTGAAATTGCCAAATCAGCCGCAGCACTGGTCATCACCAATGATGATCTGGAGAAGCTCGTGATTGGGGTTGCTGCTGGAAGAAGAATTTATGCCAATATAAAAAAAGCGGTCCAGTATATTATTTCCATTCATATCCCTATTATTCTCACCGTTTCCTTGCCTTTGTTTCTAGGTTGGGTATTTCCTCATATATTTACTCCGGTGCATGTGATTTTTCTGGAATTGGTCATGGGCCCCACATGTTCTATTGTTTATGAGAATGAACCTATTGAACAAGATGCGATGCGCAGACCTCCCAGAATGCTTACAGATACATTTCTGAACTGGAGAGAGCTTACGGTAAGTATTATTCAGGGATTGGTTATTACTGCAGGAATACTATGGATGTATCAATATTCTGTTGACCTGGGGAATGATGAGCCTAAAACAAGATCTTTAGTGTTCAGTACTTTGATATTTGCTAATATATTACTGAGCTTGGTAAATCGGTCATTCTATTATAGTATTTTTGAAAGTTTTAAAAACCGTAATTTTTTATTGGTGGGAATTTCGGTGCTGGTTCTTGTATTGTTGTTTGTCATTCTTTATGTAAAGGCGGTAGCAGTATTCTTTAGTGTAACTCCTCTTATTGCAAAAGAATTGGGAATGACATTGCTTGTTGCTGCTATTTCGGTTTTGTGGTTCGAGGTTTATAAGTTTGTGAAAAGAAAGTTGGGAAGAAAATAAAAAAATCATTAGTAATAAAGTATTTCATAATTTTAATCAGTGAAAAAGTTGATTTCCATATTGTTGTTATTTTTATATTTGGTTTCCACAACCGAATTGTATCAGCTTTTGAAAATACCGGAACTGATTGAGCATTACGTCGAGCATAAAGAACTGAATCCGGATATGACGCTTACGGCATTTCTGAGAACACACTATGATCATCCGGTGAAAGATGGAGATTACGGAAAAGATCAGAGACTTCCGTTTATTATACATTCTGCGCCCTTGTCGTTGGTTTTTACGATTAATCGGGGATTCAGTTTTGAAACTGCAACGTATCATTTCATTCCTTTAAAAATACATAAAATTCCTTCAAAAGACGAAGATCTTTGCTATAAAGGATTTCTGAATTCTGTTTGGGAACCACCAAGGTCTTCTTTTTCATAATTCAATCCTAAGTTGGTTTTTATGTACAGATCAACATCATCAATTATTTCATATCATTAATTTCAGAATAATGAAAACACTATTTTCAGCCATTTTAATGGTTGTATTCGCTGTTGGCATTCATGCGCAAAGCCGTTTGGAAAATGCAAAAAAACAATCCTCACAAAATAAAGAACTTATCCTTTTGAATTTTTCAGGTTCAGACTGGTGTATTCCATGTATCAAACTTCACAAGAATATCATCGAAACCGATGAATTTAAAAAGCTGGAAACGGAAAATGTCGTTGTTTACATCAATGCAGATTTTCCAAGAAACAAAAAGAATCAGCTTCTCCCAGAACTGAAAAAAGAAAATGCTTCACTTGCTGACCAGTACAATAAAAAAGGATTATTTCCTTACACATTGCTGCTGAACTCGGAAGGCAAAATCCTGAAAAGCTGGGAAGGTCTTCCTTCGGAAAATGCATTGGCTTTCAGCAAAGAGATAAGAATTATCAAAGAAAATCAAAAATAAAAGATATGTTAAGAGAATTCAAAAGACCTCAGATATTAATGGGGAACGCTTTTGAAATTACCGTTGTAAGCGATGATGAAAATTCGGCAAATCAGCACATTGATGTCGCTATTGACGAAATCAGGAGAATTGAAAAGCTTCTGACAACATTTAGTGAGGAAAGCCAGACTAATCTCATCAACAGAAATGCCGGAATCAAGCCTGTAAAAGTAGATTGGGAGATTTTTGACCTCATTGAAAGAAGCCTACGGATTAGCAAAATAACGGATGGATATTTCGACATTTCCTATGGCGGAATCGATAAAAGTTTCTGGAATTTCGACCGTGAAATGAAAGAGCTTCCCAATCCTGAACTCATTAAAGATCATCTGAAATTGGTTAATTATCAGAATATTATTCTTGACCGCGAAAATCAAACCGTTTTCCTCAAAGAAAAAGGAATGCGAATCGGTTTCGGAGGAATCGGGAAGGGGTATGCTGCAGAAATGGCCAAACAAATGCTTCAAAACAGAGGGGTAACTTCCGGAATTGTGAATGCTTCGGGTGATTTAACGACTTGGGGAAATCAGGCGGACGGAAAACCCTGGACTATCGGAATTGCAGATCCAGACAACGCAAAACAGCCGTTTTCTTATATGAATATCACAGATATGGCGGTTGCAACTTCTGGAAATTATGAAAAATTCGTCGTCATCAACGGTAAAAAATATTCTCACACTATTAATCCCAAAATAGGAATGCCTGTTTCGGGCGTGAAAAGTGTTACTATCTTTTGTCCCAATGCAGAAATTGCCGATGCAATGGCAACTCCCGTAAGCATTATGGAAATTGATGTCGCACTCAATATGATCAACCAGATCAATCATTTGGAATGCATCATTATTGATGATCGTGACAAAATTTATTCATCTCAAAACATTAATTTAAAATGAAAAACCTTATAAAAATATTAGCTTGCCTACTGATCACAACTGCTTCAGTACAGTCTTGCACCACCGTAAAAGAATACGAAAAAAACAAATTAAACGACGCCGAAATGGTTCTCGGAAACCGAACGATTGAAAAAACCGAGCTCAGCTTCCAATCTTACAGAGAAGGATCTTCGGGCGCGAATGCCGGAAAAGTTGGCGGTGGTTGTGGATGTAACTAAGAAGAGTAATCGTAAAATTTAATTGTGATTTAAAATGAAAAAATTAATCGTAAGTGTTATTGCTCTTTTAGGAATTTTCAATGCAAAAGCACAGGAAAACATAAACAATGAACAGCCTAAAAAACTGACTTTTGATGAAGCTAATTTAGTTTCAAGCTATTATAAACAAAATGGAAACAATTCTGCCGTTACGGGAGGAATCGGGACGGAAAAACTGACCGACATTTCCAATACCATTGACGTAACGATGGTAAAATATGACAGGAAAGACAGGAAAAATAAATTCGATTTCAGTGTCGGGATCGATCATTATACTTCTGCGTCTTCGGATATGATCGATCTGAAAGCCAATTCATCGGCTTCCCACGCAGACAACAGAATTTATCCTGCACTAAGCTGGAGCCGTGAAAATGAAAACAAAGGCACAACCTTAATGGCAGGCGTTTCTTTCTCCACAGAATTCGATTATCAGTCTTATGGCGCTAATATTGGCTTTTCGCAAAAGACCAAGAACAGAATGGGAGAATTTACGGCGAAATTCCAGGCTTATCTGGATCAGGTAAAACTGATTGCCCCGATTGAGCTCAGAGCAAACGGAAGCGCCGGAGGAGAACACGATAACTACGGAACCAGCGGAAGGAATACTTTTGCGCTGTCTCTATCCTATTCGCAAATCATCAATCAGAACTTTCAGGTAGAATTTTTGGCAGACGGCGTTCAGCAGACAGGATATTTAAGCTTACCTTTTCATAGAGTTTATTTCAATGATAATTCAGTTCATCAGGAAGCTTTGCCGGATAAACGGTTTAAAATTCCTTTGGGAGTAAGAGCGAATTATTTTCTTGGAGATAAGGTTATTCTGAGAGCATATTATCGTTATTATACTGATGATTGGGGCTTAAAATCAAATACTTTCAGTCTAGAAACGCCGGTGAAAATTTCGCCTTTTGTTTCAGTAAGTCCTTTTTACAGATATTATTCTCAGACTGCGGCTAAATATTTTGCACCTTATCAAGAGCACACGGCTTTTGATGATTTTTATACAAGTAATTATGATCTTTCAAAATTCAGCAGTAATTTTTACGGTGCAGGAATCAGAATCAGTCCGAAGAACGGCCTATTTGGTGTTGAAAGGCTGAATGTGCTGGAAATCAGATACGGACATTACACGAAATCTATTGGGATGAAGTCTGATATTATTTCCCTGAATTTGAGATTTAAATAAAATCATTTTAAATTTGACTTGCCGAAGATGTTTGGCAAGTCATTTTTTAATAAAAAATAAAGCTTATGCATCATCAATTGGAAAAACATTATGTCAACAGGGTTGGTTGGCTTCGTGCAGCCGTTTTAGGAGCAAATGACGGATTATTGTCTACCACAAGTATCGTAATTGGTATTGCTGCCGCAAGTCCCGACAGAAATACCATTATTCTTGCTGCACTTGCAGGAATGATCGCCGGAGCGATGTCTATGGCTGCAGGAGAATATGTTTCCGTAAGTTCACAGAAAGATACAGAAAAAGCTGATCTTTTGCGTGAGAAAAGAGAACTTGAAGAAATGCCGGAAGTAGAGGTAAGAGAATTAGCTAAAATCTATGAAAGACGCGGTGTCAGTAAAGAAACCGCTTTGAAAGTAGCTACTGAACTCACGACACACGATGCTTTGGCTGCTCATGCTCATGACGAGTTGGGAATCAATGAAATAACACAGGCAAAACCTTTGCAGGCTGCATTTGCATCATTCGGTTCGTTTGCTTTGGGCGCATTATTACCTTTTGCTATTTCGCTTTTGGCGCCAATTAAACAGATGGTTTATTTTCAATACGGATTTTCGATTATTTTTCTAATGATCTTAGGGGCTATTTCAGCAAAAACTGGCGGTTCAAAAATCGGAATTGCCGTTTTGAGAATCTGTTTCTGGGGAACGGTTGCTATGGGAATTACCGCTTTGATAGGGCATCTTTTCGGGGTGACAGTTTCATAAAATTTTCATCAAAATTATTGTTGTAAACCGAATGGTTTAACGCGTAAATGGATCAATACCAAAGGAATAGATTGAAAAACAATGCGGATGTAGTTTAATGTTTGCAAAAGCGAAACTCTGTTTACTAATTTTTTTGCAGAAGAAGAACTTTCACTTATTTTTTGAAAATCAATAATATTGGGTGCAAAGTACAAAATTGTCCAAGTCCGAACCATAAAATGAATAGCAAACAAGATCAGATGCCAGTTTCTTACGGAATCAATTTTCCAGCAAAAAACTATGGCAAGAATAAATACAATCTCGTGAAGGGAATGAAATATGATCCAAAAAAATTGAGATTTGATCCCTTGCTGTCCAATAAAAGTTTAAAATCAGTTTTCTGTCTAAAGTTAAAATCAGTTTCTCTTCTGGAAAATATTATTCTTCGGTATAAAAATGAATTACCCTATCATAGTTCCTAAAATTAATTGATTGCATAACAACCTTAGTATGAGTGTTTTGTTTATTAATATACATAGTGATTCTCTATATTATTCTGATTGAAATAATTTTATATTTTTTATTACCATCAATATTTTCAGTAGTAGAATTGCAAAAGATATCTTAGACTTACTTGAAAAATTTAAGATAGAAAATAAAGAATATGAAACTAAAGATTATATCTAATTATTTCCAAATTTTTTAGATCTGTAATAGAACTCAGTTTTTGTTCTAGTGATTTTAAAAATTAGCAATACGAACCAATTGTTCAATGTTGATTAATTGAATTTTGCGTCCCTCAATTTTGATAAGATTTTCCTGCTTAAAATCGTTGAGTATACGGGCTAAGGTTTCTCTTGCTGTCCCCACCATATTGGCCAGATCAATTCGGGATAGTGTGATAAAAACATTTTCTTTGGACTCGTTAGATGCATATTTATCATGAAGGATCAATAAGCTGAGAGCGGCCCGTTCTCTAACGGTTCTATGTGATAAGACCGCCATAAGGTTGGCCATAACACTAAACTCGTGACTAAGGGATTTTAATAAGAGTCTTGAAAAAACTGGTGACTGATTAAGGATATTTAAGAAATCATCTTTTGAAATAAATGAGATGACAGAATTTTCAAGGGTTAATGTGGTATCTCCATAAGTCTCATTACTCAAAATAGCAGAATATCCGAAAAATTCACCTGAACTGTAAATGTAAATGATTTGCTCTCTTCCATCATTATCTACCTTGTACTTCTTTATTTTACCTTCGTTTAAATAGTAAATACCGGTGGGTTTTGTGCCGTCTGTAAATATAGCTTCATGATTACGGTAGTTTTTACTTTTCATCGCAGTAATGAGTAAGTTTTTATCATACTCAGGAAGCTCATTAAAAAGATATTGATTATTAAAAATAAATTTTGAAACCATAATTTTTACTTCTTAGATATTGAAAAAGAACTCAAAATTTAACTTAAATCACATTTTAAGCCTACATAAATCACCAAGTTATCTTTCTAAACGGATTATTTTTGCAAAAGTAAGAAAATTGCTCTTGAAATGGGAAAGAAAGTCTTTTTAAGAGATGAACTGAATGTAATGAAGAGAAGTTAGAGATAAATTATTATATAACGAATTTTTAAGTATACTGGATAAATAAAAACATGTACTCTTCATATACATATTGATAAAGCTAAATTTTTTACCTTTTATTTATCCAGTTATTTTTTATTGAAAATAACAAATAATGAGTAATGTTTACGATAATATCCTTGGCCTAATAGGAAACACTCCTATGGTGAAGCTAAATACTGTTACAAAAGATATTCCTGCAACCGTTTATGCCAAGTTAGAATCATATAATCCTGGACATTCCACTAAAGATAGAATTGCACTTCATATTATAGAAAATGCTGAGAAAAAAGGCTTATTAAAAGAAGATTCTGTAGTTGTAGAAACTACTTCCGGAAATACCGGTTTTTCTATTGCAATGGTATGTATCATTAAGGGATATAAATGTATTCTTGCAGTAAGTGATAAAACAAAACCAGAAAAAATTGCTTATCTGAAAGCATTGGGTGCTGTGGTATATATATGCCCGGCCAATGTACCGGCGGATGATCCAAGATCATATTATGAAGTAGCTAAAAGAATCGCTCAGGAAACTCCTAATTCTATTTACATCAATCAATATTTTAACGAGCTTAATATTGATGCCCACTATCAGACTACAGGTCCCGAGATCTGGGAACAGACGGAAGGTAAGATCACTCACCTTTTTGCCTGCACCGGAACCGGAGGTACGCTGTCGGGTTCAGCCAAATATTTGAAAGAGAAAAATCCGGATATCAAGATCATCGGAGTAGATGCAGATGGCTCTATTCTAAAAAGCTATCATGAGACTGGAGAAATTCACAAAGAAGATGTACATCCTTATCAGATTGAGGGAATGGGAAAAAATTTAATTCCTTCCGCTCTTCTTTTTGATAAGATTGATGAGTTTGTAAGGGTAAATGATGAGATGTCTGCTTACAGAACCCGTGAAATTGCTTTGAAAGAAGCCATTATGGGAGGTTATACTACCGGAGCGGTTACTCAGGCATTAATACAATATGCACAGTCTCATGAATTCACTGAAAACGATATGGTCGTTTTAATATATCCGGATCATGGGTCAAGATACATTACCAAAGTGTACAGCGACAAATGGATGGAAGAACAAGGATTTGTCAACAACTGTGTTCACAATTACGATGAAGTTTTCCAACTATAATTAATTAAATAAAAGGAAAATCGTGTAACAGATATGGAAGTATCTATTGTAACAGTCGAAATAGGGTAGATATGTTTAGACATAGAGGAAAAAACAGAACTTATTTTCATAATATTAAATTAGCATCACTTCTTTCCTTTGTTGCAGGGACAGTCAATATTGTAGGGGTATTATCAATTAAGATATTAACTACAAACATTACAGGGCATTTTGCTTTTTTTTCGGAGGAAGTAGTGCTGAAGAATTATTATGATGCAGCGCTCTACCTTTTATTTATTGGATGTTTTTTTGGGGGAGCTTTCAGTTCCAGCCTTCTGGTAGAATTTGTATCCCGTTTCAGAAAATTCCAATCTCACTTTATTCCCTTATTAATAGAAATTTTTATTTTGGGTTTCATAGGACTATCTGCCGATTTTAAAATAATAATTAGTCCCAATATGGTTGCCTGCCTTTTACTTTTTGCAATGGGGCTACAGAATTCTTTAGTAACAAGAGTATCTCAGTCCGTTGTAAGAACAACACATTTAACAGGAATCTTTACTGACTTGGGGATAGAAATATCCAAGTTGTTTTTTTACGGAAATGCGATTTCGTATAGCCAGCTTAAAAAAAGCATTATGTTAAAAATTGTAATTGTACTATGTTTTTTTTCTGGAGGGGTAATAGGCGGTTTTACTTATGAAGTCTTTCATGTAAAAACATTATTGTTTTCTGTTGGAATACTTTTCTTTGTGATCTGGTATGATAGGTTATTATATAAATATTATGTATTGAAAAGAAAAATAAGATGAATTAATCCGTTTGCAAAAATTAAATGTATATTTCTGTGAAAGCTAGTTCTGGCTAATTTTCATATTGAAAGATGTTAATATATCAGTACTGGTTTCTGAGGTTTCAGCCGTATTGTTTATTCTATTATTGAGAGCTAATGATGCATCAAGAATTAGGGATTCAATTGTTGTATAAGCCGCAGAAATAAAAAGTTTTTTATTTTTACTTTGAAAGTTATAGAGTCGGTCTATCAAGGAATGTCTTATCATATCTTTGGTTGTATGAACATAAGGGAAAACAAAAATATTCCTTCTCGAATTAAAAAATAAGATCGAATATAGACAAGTAGAATTATTAGAATGGTGTTCATAGAAAAGCGAGGAAAAAGAGAACATATATATTTCCTGTCTTTTGTAATCACTAAATGAGAGTTTCTTATGCGGTCCTATAAACACAACGCTGTTTTCTTTTATGTAATAAGTTTGATCTTCAATAGCAATGATTAGGTCATCAAGTGTAAATAAAATACAAAAATATTCTAATGTATTAAAATCCGATTTTCCTTGTTTTTTTTTGATAATATAACTTAACGGATTAATACTGAATCCTGTTTTAGTAAGTTCTTTTTGTATATGTATCATCGATATTAATTCGATATTAAAATAATGAAAAATTTTTATTAAAGTAAGTTATTTTGATTACCCAAAAGTTTGACTTAAATCAAATTTTACGAAGAGATAGATCATAAAAATTTATTGATAAAGAGGTTACTTTTGCTCGAAAGTAAAAAACTGATCTTGAAATGAATCATTTAGAAAGTTTAAAGGAGGTTGGAATTCTATCCGCAAAAGAGATTTTTTGGAATCTATCAGAAGCACAGTTAATTTCACAGACCTTAAGGAAAGGGCAGGGTGTTATAACAGACTCAGGAGCATTGGCTTGTGATACCGGTGAGTTTACGGGACGTTCCCCAAAAGATAAATATGTAGTCTTAGATGATAAGACTCAAGATTCCGTTTGGTGGGGGGATATAAACCATTCTTTTTTGCCGGAAGATTTTGATAGATTATACAATCGTGTAGTGGAACACCTTTCACAAAGTGATCTTTATGTTAAAGATGTTTATGCGTGTGCAAAACCTGAATATCGCTTAAATATAAGGGTTATCACAGAAAACCCATGGCAAAGTTTATTTGCCAATAACTTGTTTTTAAGACTTAATGAAAAAGAGCTTGAATCATTTAAGCACGAATGGCTTATTCTTACTGCCCCAAGTTTCAAGGCTGTTCCGGAAACTGATAAGACCCGTCAGCATAACTTTACCATTATCAACCTCACAAAAAAAGTCATTCTTATTGGAGGAAGTGCTTATACGGGTGAAATTAAAAAAGGCATTTTTACGGTATTGAATTATATTCTTCCCCATGAGAAAGAGGTCCTATCTATGCACTGTTCTGCTAATATTGGCGAGAATGGAGATTCCTCCGTTTTTTTTGGACTTTCAGGAACGGGAAAAACTACACTTTCAGCAGATCCGTCCAGAAAATTAATTGGGGATGATGAGCATGGATGGGATGATGAGCATATTTTTAATTTTGAAGGGGGATGTTACGCTAAATGTGTGAATTTAAGCCAAGAGAAAGAACCACAAATTTTTTCGGCAATTCGTCAGGGTACTTTGCTTGAAAATGTACGTTTTTTTGAGGGAACTGATATTGTTAATTATGATGATACTTCCATAACTGAAAACACAAGAGCTGCTTATCCGATCGACTTTATAGATAACGCTATCCATCCTTCTGTTGGAGGTGTTCCCAATAATATCTTTTTTTTGACGTGCGATGCTTTTGGTGTATTGCCTCCGATTTCAAAATTAACAACGGGTCAGGCGATGTATCATTTTATTTCCGGATATACGGCAAAAGTAGCTGGAACTGAAGCGGGAATTACTGAACCACAGACCACGTTTTCAGCATGCTTCGGAAAACCTTTTCTTCCTCTTCATCCTACAAAATATGCTGAACTTTTAGGAAAAAAGCTCAATGAGAATAAAGTAAACGTGTGGCTTATTAACACAGGTTGGTCTGGAGGCTCTTACGGAGTAGGGGAACGTATAAAGTTGTCATACACGAGAGCTATGATCACTGCAGTATTAGAAAATAAATTAGAAAATGTTGATTTCATCAGTGATGATGTCTTTGGACTTCAAATGCCGGTACAGTGCGAAGGAGTTCCTTCTGAAATCCTGAATCCAAAAAATACTTGGACAGACTCTTCTCAATATGATCAAAAGGCTATCCATCTTGCTACTCAATTTATGGAGAATTTTAAAGAGTTTGAGTCTTTTGCTAATAATGAAATTATAGAGGGAGGTCCTGTCCAAAAAAAAATAAATAAATCAAAATAAAGAACGAATAGAAATGGAAATTCCTGAAAATCTTTTGTATACAGAAGACCATGAATGGGTGAAAATAGAAAATGATATGGCATATATTGGAATCACAGATTTTGCACAACATGAATTGGGTGATATTGTATATGTTGAAATCGAAACGCTTGGAGAAAAGTTACAGCAACATGAAGTATTTGGGACCGTTGAAGCAGTGAAAACAGTATCCGATCTTTTCTTGCCGATTGCCGGTGAAGTAGTTGAAATCAATCCGAAGTTGGAATCAAATCCTGAATTAGTCAATTCTGATCCTTATGGAGAAGGATGGATGATTAAAATGAAAGTCAATAATTTAGCAGATACTGAAGGACTTTTGACCACCGAGTCATACACTTTGTTAATAGGTTTATCATAGTATGGAAAGAGTAAAAATCAAGAAAACGCCATTTAATGCAGTCCATCATTTGTTAGGAGCGAAAATGGTTGACTTTGCAGGATATGAAATGCCCGTTCAATACAAAGGGATAAACCATGAACATGAAATTGTAAGAAATAAGGTGGGGGTATTTGATGTTTCTCATATGGGAGAAATTCTCATACAGGGAAAAGAGGCCTTGTCATTAATCCAGAAGATTACATCCAATGATGCTTCAAAACTTTTTCCGGGAAAGGTACAATACAGCTGTATGCCTAATGACACCGGAGGAATAATTGATGATCTTTTAGTGTATATGATCAGTCAGGACGATTATTTATTGGTCATCAATGCATCAAATACAGAAAAAGACTTAAGCTGGATCCAGGGACAGAATTCTTTTGATGCACAAGTTAGTAATATTTCGGATTCTATTTCATTACTAGCAGTTCAGGGACCCAAAGCAGAACAGGTCTTACAAAAATTGACAGATATCAATTTGAAAGACATGGAATATTATACGTTTACTATCGGTGAATTAGCGCATATTCCTAATGCTTTACTGTCTGCCACTGGATATACTGGGGCGGGAGGATTTGAAATATATGTGGAAAACAGATATGCAGCACACATATGGGAAGCTCTTTTTGAAGCTGGAAAAGAAGAAGGGATAGAACCCATCGGTTTAGGAGCCAGAGATACATTACGATTGGAAATGGGCTACTGTTTGTATGGGAATGATATTGATGATTATACTTCTCCTTTAGAAGCTGGACTAGGCTGGATTACTAAATTTAATAAAGACTTTGTTCATAGTGGATTCTTAAAAATTCAAAAAGAAAAAGGAGTATCCAAAAAGTTAGTAGGGTTTGAAATGGAAGATAAGGGAATTCCCCGTCATGGCTATGAAATTTTGAATGGGAATCATGAAATTATAGGAACCGTTACTTCCGGAACTATGTCACCGACCCTTAAAAAAGCGATTGGAATGGGATACATCTCCGTTGAAAATTCGGCTGTAGGAAATAAAATTTTTATTAATATTAGAAATAAACCAACTAAAGCAATAATTGTGGCTCTTCCATTTATTAATGTAAAATAGCTTACCTCTGATAATATCAATTTTTCAAATTGTTGGATCTTGCTTATTTTACTTGTGATTGGTAAAATAATTTCTTAATCTGTGAGGCATATAATTGAATGATAGAATGATTTTTGAATACCTTAAATTAAATATGGATATTGATGACAATACTTTTAATGAAATATATCCTGAACATATAAAAGCTTTGTCACAACGTCATTGGACTCCTGTTGCTGTTGCTAAGATGGCTGCTAAATATTTAGTTGATGATACCAATAGAAGAGTCTTGGATATTGGATCCGGAGCGGGTAAATTTTGTCTTGTAGGAGCAGCTTCTACAGATGGTATATTTTATGGAGTTGAGCAAAGAGCATCTCTAACTAAAATATCAAAAAAATTAGCCGATAAACACAATATAAATAATGTTGATTTTATTAATGTAAATATAAAAGAAGTCCCTTTTTTAGAATATGAAGCATTCTATTTTTTTAATTCTTTTTATGAAAATATAGATACTTCTTGCTCCATTGATGATACAATTATTCATGATAGAGATTTATACTACGATTATTCGTCGTATGTGAGGGAACAGCTTGACGCAACACCTATTGGAACGAGACTGGTTACTTATTGGAGTAAATGGGACGAAATTCCTAACAGTTTTACTTTAGTAGATACCGCTTGCAATAAGTTATTGAATTTTTGGGAAAAGATATTTTGAGAGGAAGATAAGGAATAGAAAAATTCTTCGGTAAACAAAGCCTTTTCTATAAATTGAAAAAAGAGAATGACAAATATTGAGAAACTTGATTTGTCAACAGAATACATAGGTCTGAATATTATGTATTTTTTTTTAGTATTACTGCAACCTTCTTGCAGTAATACTTTTTGGTGTCAATATACTTAAATGTACCAATCGTCAAAATAGATCTTCTTTTTCATAAATATTACTTACTATCTAATGTAGGTTTCGTTAAAAACTAATTTTGCCATAGTTAGTACATTGAGATATATAATTACCTAAAAAATCAGATACTATAAATTTGAGAATTAGAATGTTTTAAAATGAAAAAATGAACATCGTTCAAAAAATATTCATACATTTGCAGAAGAAATTCGATTATGAGTATTAGCGAAAGAAAAAAACAGGAAAAAGAAGCATTAAGATTATTAATTCTTAATGGAGCAAAAAAACTTTTTGTTGAAAAAGGGATCGATCAGACAACTATCAGAAATATTGCTGACGAAATTAATTATAGTGTTGGAACGGTTTACGTTTATTTCAAAGATAAAAATGCAATTCTTCACGACTTACACTCAATAGGTTTTAAGGAATTAGGAGGATATTTTAAAGAATTACTTTCGATAGAAGACCCGATGCAGAGAATTCGTAAAATGGGTACAATTTACATGAAATTTGCTTTGGAGAATTCTGAGATGTATGATTTGATGTTCAATTTACGAGCTCCGATGGAGTATCTTGAGAATACAGAAAATGACTTATGGTCAGAAGGAAAAGAAACCTTTGGATATGTTAAAAAAACAGTTGAAGAATGTATGTCTAAAGGTCATTTTAAAAATCATAATTCTGAAGCATTAGCTTTTATGATCTGGAGTTTGGTACACGGAATGTGCAGTCTGGAAATTCGTCAGAGAACAAAAGGTTTGAAATTCAGTAGTCCGGATACCATTATGTTTGAAGGATATAATGAATTTTTAATAATGATAGAAAAACTGTAAAGTTTTTTTTTGAATAAATTAATGAACAGTGTTCAAAATTTATCATAGTAAATTAGAAACGGAGATTTGTGCTGTAAGATAAGCTTTAAAACAGATTAAATATATAATAATAACTATAGACAGAAGATTTTTATTAAAAAGGGATCCCTCGCATTTTTTACGATTTCCGAACCTTCTGTCTTTTTTAATAGCATTGATATGGGATTATTAAGTAATGAAAAATTGTACGATACAATTATCGTAGGTGGTAGCTATGCAGGACTCTCTTCTGCATTGACACTCGGACGTTCTTTGAGAAATGTCTTAATTATTGACAGTGGAAATCCCTGCAATAAGCAAACCCCTCATTCGCAGAATTTCTTAACGAGAGACGGCATGCCTCCAGGAGAAATTGCGAAAATAGCTAAAGAAGAGGTTTCTAAATATCCTACCATCGAGTTTTACAATGGTTTCGCAGTCAATGGACGTAAAATATCTGAAGGTTTTTTAATCGAGACTTCAGATGGCAAATCATTTAAAGGTAAAAAACTAATTTTTGCTTCCGGAATTTTAGATATAATGCATGATATCAAAGGATTCGCAGAATGCTGGGGTATATCCGTTATACATTGCCCTTATTGTCACGGATATGAATTCAGGAACAAAAAAACAGCTATTTTAGGGGAAGGAGATCGTTTGGTACATTTTACTTCGTTAATTAAGAATTTGACCGATGATGTAACCTTAATTACATCAGGTAAAACTGTCAATAATGTTGATGATATTGCTACACTTAAGAAAAATGGCGTAAAAGTAATTGAGAAAAAAATTTCGGAAATAGAACATCATAATGGATATGTCACTAAGGTCATTTTTTCTGATGGAACAGCAGAAAGTTTTGAAGCAATGTATGCACCGGTACCATTCCGACAACATTGTAGCATTCCGAAGGAATTAGGATGTGAAATGACAGATACAGGTCTGATTAATATTGATTCCTTACAAAAAACAAGTGTGGATGGGATCTATGCAGTAGGTGATAACTCTAACCCATTAAGATCGGTTGCATTAGCAGTCTCGTCAGGAAATGTGGCGGGAGTCAGGGTGAATTCTGAGCTGTCAGCTGAAATGTTTTTGTAGATAAACAATTGACTTTCTCTAGCAATTTGATGTAATAAATATCTTTCTTATAGAAATAATAATGAGTAATCAAATATTGCTCTGTAATAAGCAAAAAGCTATTTTTTTATCTAAAAACTTGAACAATGTTCAAATATAAAACAATGTATAAATAAAATGAAAAAATTATCATTAATAGTTTTGTTTTGCCTCGGATTTTTCGGGTATTCCCAAAGCCATCTCGACCACTACATAGAAATTGGTCTGCAAAATAACGAAGTCATCAAACAGAAAAACTTCGACATCAACAAAAGTTTGTATGCTTTAAAAGAAGCACATTCTCTGTTTTCGCCAACAGTGGCTTTCGTCGGAAATTACACGATTGCAGACGGTGGTAGAACCATCGATATTCCAATCGGGGATATGCTGAATCCGGTGTACAGCACATTGAATCAAATCACCAACTCCAATGCTTTTCCTCAGTTGCAGAATCAGTCTGTTTTGATCAATCCCAATAATTTCTACGACGTAAAACTTCACACAACGATGCCTCTTTTGAATTACGAGATTATTTATAACAAAAAAATCAAGGCTCAACAAACCACGTTGCAAAAGATCGAATTAGAAATTTATCAGCGAGAATTGGTTAAGGAAATAAAAATTGCCTATTACAAATATTTACAGTCGGTGGAAGGCATTAGGATCTATGAAAATGCTTTGTCCATTGTTAAAGAAAATCAAAGAGTGAACAAATCGCTTTTCAAAAATGACAAGATCAACCGAACCGCTGTTTTACGAAGTGATAATGAAGTTATAAGAATTGAGGCGAATCTTGAAACTGCGAAAAATACCAGCAAAAATGCTAAAGCTTATTTCAACTTTCTTATAAATCAAAAACTGGATTCAGACATCGAGATTGATGAAAATATGGAATTGCCTGCCGAACTTCTTGCAGAAAATACCGCCAACAGAGAAGAATTGAAACAACTGGGTCGGGCTAAAGAGATCAACGAAAATGTTTATCAATTAACGAGATCCAATTGGTTTCCAAAATTAAGCGGTTTTGCAGATTTGGGAATACAGGATTTCGATTTTAAAGTAGATAAATCTTCCCGCTATTATTTCGCAGGTCTAAGCCTTGAATGGAACATTTTCTCAGGCAACAAGAACAAATATAAACTGAAGCAGGTTGATGAGGAGAGCAAAAAGATCAGTTCCCAGATCGACAATGTGAAACAGCAGTTGTTGCTACAGTTTCAGGTTTCGCAAAACAATTTAAGATCAGCTTTAGAGCAATACCAATCTGACAGTAAGCAAAAAGAAACTGCCAAAAAATACAACGGTGACGTCACCAAACTGTACAAAGAAGGGATGGCAATTTACATCGAATTACTGGATGCACAAAATCAGGTGGTTAATACACAACTTAACGCCAATATCTCATTGTATAACTCCTGGATTGCCTTTGCAGAGCTGGAAAGAGCCAATGCAACATTCAATTTTAACAAATAAACTTATGATAACTAATATGAATAAAACAATCACAATATCACTCCTTTCCCTTTTCCTGATCTCGTCCTGTAAAGAAGAGAAAAAAGAAGTAAAAACATTTGAAAATGCCGAGGTTATTGCTGTGAAAACTGCAACTGTTGGCTCTTTGGCATTGGCCGGAAACATCAGCGTGTCCGGTTTGGTAACGACAGAAAATGAAACGACCTATTCCTTCAAGATCGGTGGAGTAGTGAGCGGTGTTTTTGTGGAAGAAGGTCAGTTTTTTAGAAAAGGTCAACTTTTGGCGACTTTGGATGAAACGGAAATCCGTGCAGGTCTCAATCAATCTGATCTGAATGTTCAAAAAAACGAACGTGATTACAAACGGGCAACCAATTTATACAAAGACAGTGTGTACACTTTGGAGCAGGTTCAGAATACCAGAACGGGTCTAGACATTGCACGAAAGCAGAAAGATGCTGTTGCATTTAATGTAAAATACTCGAAAATCTATGCGAGTGCCGATGGTTTTGTTGCGCAAAAAGTTGCCAATAAAGGTGAGATCGTAGGTTTGGGCTCTCCGGTTTTGTTAATCAATGAAACTTCCCACAACAATAATTATTTACTAAAAGTTGGTTTAACGGATACGGAATGGGCATCCACGAAGATTGGACAGAAGGCAGTTGTCACACTGGATGGTTATCCTAATAAAAAGTTTGATGCCTTTGTTTTCAGAAAATCACAATCGGCAGATAGGGCGATCGGATCTTTTCAGGTAGAATTGAAACTGACGATGAATGACAGCAAACCTGCCGTAGGAATGTTCGGGAAAGCAGAAATCAAAACCGATCATTCCGAAGATTTTATCGTGATTCCTTACAATTCTCTGCTTGAAGCTGATGGAAACAAAGCCTTTGTCTATGTTGTTGAAAATACTAAGGTTAAAAAAAGACCTGTGACGATTGCCAAATTTGAAAATGATAAAGTATTCATTCAGGATGGACTTCAGAAAAGTGACAAAATCGTGATTTCCAACAGTGCCTATCTGAATGAACAGTCAACTATTAAAATCATTAAATAAGAACTGATGAAAATTACAAATTTTGCGGTAAAAAACTATCAGTTTACGTTGATCATATTTCTTCTCGTTGCAGTAGTCGGTTTCCTTACGCTCTTCACAATGCCCAGAGCAGAAGATCCCTCAACACATCCGCCACAATATCTGATCACAGTTATTTATCCCGGAACGAGCCCGAAAGATATGGAAGAACAGGTGGTGAAACCTATTGAAAATAAGATCTACGGATTGGAGAATATAGATAAGATTCTGACGACCGTTGAGGATGGTGTTGCCGCTTTTCAAGTGAAATTCAAATATGGAGTTGATGTTGACAACAAATATCAGGAAATTTCAACCGAGATGAATGCGTTGAAAAACAGTGAACTTCCGAAAGATATTTATCAGATCAAGACAGAGAAAATATCATCTTCTGATGTTAAAATTCTTCAGGTTGCTTTGGTTTCAGAAAATGCTTCTGAGAAAAAACTACACGATGAGGCAGATCAACTTAAATCCAAATTGGAGAAATTGACCAATCTAAAAAATGTGATCTATTCCGGAATTCCGGAACAGGAAATTAGAGTTGATTTAAAATTAGACAAACTCGCTCAACTGAGAATTCCATTGAATGTAGTGATGGGAAGTTTGCAGAGTGAAGCAGCCGATATTCCGGGTGGAAGCATCGATATGGATACCAAAGTTTTCAACGTGAAAACCAGCGGAAAATTTAAAAACGAAGAAGATGTTGCCAACACCGTAATTTATAATGCCAACGGAAAGATCGTCTATATGAAAGACGTTGCCGAGGTCGGTTACAAATCTCAGACGATGGATCATATCACAAGGATCAATGGACACCGTTGCGTTTTGCTTACTGCAGGAATGAAGGATAATGTAAATATCACGGATGTTCAAAAGCAGTTTTTGCCAATCATCGATGACTTCTCAAAAAGCCTTCCCGAAAATGTCAAATTGGTTAAAAACTTTGATCAAGCCAATATGGTTTCTCAGCGTTTGGGACATTTAGGTTTTGATTTCGGATTGGCTATTGTTTTGGTGATCATCACCTTATTACCGTTAGGTTCTCGTGCATCAATTATTGTAATGATCTCCATTCCGTTGTCATTGTCATTGGGGTTGATTGCGATGAACGCGTTAGGATTTTCATTAAATCAGCTAAGCATCGTTGGATTGGTGGTTGCTTTGGGATTATTGGTTGATGACAGTATCGTGGTCGTCGAAAATATTGAAAGATGGCTTCGTGAAGGGTATTCCAAAAAAGATGCGGTTCTGAAAGGTACCAAACAGATTGGAATGGCGGTTGTGGGCTGTACAGCGACATTGATCATTGCATTTTTACCATTGGCATTCCTTCCAGATGCAGCAGGTGAGTTTCTCAGAAGTCTTCCTATGGCGGTTATTACGAGTGTATTAGCTTCGATGTTGGTGGCACTTACATTAGTTCCTTTCTTAGGAAGTAAATTTTTGAAAACCCACGACCACGAGGGCGGAAATATTTTTCTTCAATATCTTCAAAAGTTTCTGACCAACAGCTATAAAGGAATTATGCCTAAAGCGTTGAAATATCCAAAAATTACCATCGGAATTTCATTGGGATTGAGTGTTTTGGCTTTTGGAATGTTCAGTTTTACCGGATTCAAATTGTTCCCGACCTCTGAAAAACCAATGTTTTTGATCAATATTAAAACGCCTCTTCAATCCAACATTTCGGAAAGCGATCGTGTGGCAAAAATTGTTGAGTCAGAACTGAAAAAACACAAGGAAATTACTTATTATACAACTAATGTCGGAAAGGGAAATCCACAGATCTATTACAACGTCCATCCACAGGACAGAAAATCAGATTTCGCTCAGATCTTTGTTCAGCTGGAGGACGAGGCAAAACCAGCAACAAAGACAGAATTGATCGAAATCTTGAGAGAGAAATTCAAGACAATGCCTTATGCCAAAGTAGAGGTAAAAGATTTTGAACAAGGAACACCTATTGAAGCGAATATCGTGGTGCGATTGTTCGGAGAAGATCCTGTTATTTTGAGACAACTGTCTTCACAGGTTGAAAATATTTTGAGAAAACAGGAAGGAACAGTTTATATCAACAATGAACTGAATATCTACAAAACCGATGTAAAAGTTAAAATTAATAAAGAAAAAGCGAGAACGCTGGGCGTGATGACCAGCGAAGTAGACAAAGTAATTCGTCTTGCTGTGGTAGGTTTGCCGATCGGAGATTATATTGATGACCGTGGCGATGCACGAACCGTGACTTTAACATTACCAAGAGAAAAATTTTCCAATCTGGATGCTTTGAAAAACTTGTATGTCAACAATGTTCAGGGAGCACCCGTCGCTTTGAACCAGATTGCGACCGTTTCTTTTGAAACCTCACCGACAGCAATCAATCATTTCAACAAATCACGATTTGCGAAAGTGACCGCAATGTCAGCCAAAGGCTATTATGCGAATGATCTTTTGGTGGATATTATTCCTCAATTGGATAAACTGAAAATGCCTGCAGGTTATTCTTACAAATTAGCAGGAGAAAAAGAATCGGAAGGAGATGCATTGGGCGGAAATTTTCTTTCCGTGATTATCTTAAGTACATTTTTATTTGTTGCAGTTTTGCTGCTTCAGTTTAAAACCTTCAAAGGAATCATCATCGTATTGTCAATCATTCCGTTGGGGATTTTAGGTGGTGTAATATTATTATTGATTGACGGAAGTCCGATGTCACTGGTTGCCATCATAGGATTTATTGGATTGTCTGGGATTCAGGTTAAAAACTCTCTGCTATTGGTAGATTTTACCAATCAGCTCAGACTGGAAGGAAAATCAATTGACGAAGCGATTGCTATTGCGGGAGAAACCCGTTTTCTTCCGGTAGTTTTAACGTCAATCACAGCGATTTGCGGTTTGATTCCTTTAGCATTAAACTCCAATCCATTAATTGCACCATTGGCTATCGTACTTATTGGAGGTTTAATCAGCTCAACGATTCTTTCAAGAATTGTGACACCTGTAATGTATAAACTGATTCCACCAAGTTTGGAAATTGAGAGCGAAGAAGAAAATTAGAATTAATCATTAAAATTTAAATAAAATGGAAGAATATATATTAATAACAGGAGCTTCATCCGGAATAGGTTACCATATGGCGATTCAGCTTGCAGAGAAAGATAAGAACCTGATTTTGGTTGCAAGAAGCGAAGAAAAACTGAAAAAATTACAGGAAGAATTAATCAAATCATACAAGGTTTCTGTGCATTATATTGTTAAAGATTTGTCAAAAGTTGAAAATGCAATTGCACTTTATAACGAGGTTCAAGAGAAAAATCTATTGGTAACTGGGTTGGTCAACAATGCAGGTGTAGGGACTTACGGCGAATTCACAAAAACTTCTTTGGAAGAAGAACTGAAAATGATTGATTTGAATATTTCCAGTCTTGTGGCGCTCAACAAATTATTCGTCAAGGATATGGTCACAAGAAAATCAGGCAGAATAATGAATATTTCTTCGCTGATGGCATTTTTACCGTTTCCATATTACTCGGTGTATTCCGCAACGAAAACTTTCGTTTTAGCCTTTACTGAAACACTAGCTTCCGAGCTTGAAGGAACGGGAGTTGTGGTCACAGCTCTGTGTCCGGGACCAATTGATACCGGATTTTACAATGAAGAAATGCTGAAGGCGAATATGGTAAAAACCAATAAACCCGTGCATCCAGAAGTTGTTGCAGAAGCAGGAGTAAAGCTTCTTTTAAATGGCAAAGGAAAGAAGGTTGTCGGTTTTATGAACTGGTTTCTTTCCAATGTTCCGAGAGTGACACCAGATTTTCTGATGATGAAAGTTAAAAAGAATCTTTCGAGTCAGCGAAAATAATTTGAATTTACAATTGCCTAATTTTTAATAAAAATAAAAAACCACTTGCGAAAAGTCTTGCAAGTGGTTTCTCTTTAAATAATTATTTTTCTAAAAATAAGGTCTTGCTAATTGTTTGAGCTATTATTGTTTTAAAATTAAAATTTCTCATAAAAAATGATAAAAAATACAACCAATCAGTAATTTGTATCCTTTTTTACAGTGAAATGTTCCCCCAAATTATTCTACGTGATTTTACCTTTGTAGATTAGCCATAAAATTGAACAAATCAATGCTTTTTATGATTTAGCTTATTGGCTTTCTTACGATTAAAAATTTAAAATCTAACTTTATAGTATGAAATTATTCAAAGACTTTAAAGACTATAATGACTATTTGGGTGTCGCAAAACCATTGGATAATGATATTGACATTGGTTATTATGAGCCCGCAAATATGCGTTTGAAGTCGGAGTCTGTAATGGTTGATTTTTACAGAATTTCTTTCAAAATAAATTTTAAAGATAAAACTAAACCAGATGCAAAGCCAATAACTGCGGTGTTTTTCAATAGTCCTGAGATGGTTGGAGGTTGGGATATTGAACCTACATTTTCAGGGATGTATTTGCAGTTATCAAAAAAAATAATCGAAGAAAACAGATTTTTATTTAAAAATTATTTGGATTATGGGTTACACGAAGCCCTGTTTTTAACCGAAAGCGAATTAAAAGAGGTCAGCACTTTATTTGGTTTAATGATAAAATATTATAATTCTGAAAAACAAAATTTCGGGGTTTTATTGTCTTATGTAAATGTTTTAATCTCTTTGGTAGAAGCATTTTACAAACGACAATTTTCTTCCGATCCAAAACAATACAATCGAGTTGTAACCGATTTTCAACAGAATTTGAAAAATTATTACAATGAACCAGTAAGCCAAACGCCCAATGTTCAATTCTTTGCTGAAAAAGTTGGATTGACACCGAATTATTTTGGTGACATCATTAAACATTTTACTCAAAAATCGGCTATCGAAAATATTCACGAATTTGTAATCGCAAAAGCAAAAGAATTGCTTGAAAAAAGAACAGATTTAAACAATACCGAAATTGCCTATGAACTCGGTTTTGAATATCCAAATTACTTTGCTAAGTTTTTTAAAAAGCAAGTCAATCTTACTCCAAAAGAATATCGATTGCAAACAATCAGTAAAAATTAAAACAATGAAAACGTCTCCAAAAGAGGCGTTTTTTCGTTATCAGTTATTTGTTTCATTTTAGATATTAATTGAACCCATCATAAAAAAAATGGTTAAGTGAGATTTCCCACTATGCAACTTAAAACCCAATATTCGTCAAAAGACAAATCTTCTCTCTGTAAAAATGTATCACAACTTCCCACTTTTGTATAACTAGCGAGGGCGACATCAATAGTAGTTTTGCATCATTAAATAATTGTAAAAATTAAAACAATGAGCAAAACAATATTAATTACAGGGGCATCATCGGGTTTTGGGTTGATGCTTGCCAACGATCTTCACAAAAAAGGTTTCAATGTAATAGGCACAAGCCGTGAACCACAAAAATACCAAGGTAAATTTCCTTTCAAATTATTGCAGTTGGATATTGATGACGACAAGTCTATCTTATCATTTACTTCCGAATTATTTAGCCAAATAAAAACCTTAGATGTATTGGTAAACAATGCTGGGTTTATGGTTACAGGCATTGCCGAAGAAACACCTTTGGACGTAGCAAGAAATCAGTTTGAAACCAATTTTTGGGGAACAGTAAAAGTGACCAACGCCATTTTACCACATTTCCGTAAACAAAAATTTGGGCAAATCATTACCGTTAGTTCTATCGTTGGCTTAATTGGTCCACCAAATTTATCTTTCTATTCTGCCTCAAAACACGCTGTTGAAGGCTATTTCAAAGCTTTGCGATTAGAACTTAATCAATTCAATATTAAGGTAAGTGTGGTAGAACCGCTTTGGTTTAAAACAAATTTAGGACATAATGCAGTGGCTTCCAACGGAAAGAATATTGCCGATTATGACGCTTACAGAAAAAAAGTAATTGCTTTAACACAAGCAGGATTAGACAACGCTCAAACCCCTGAACCTGTGGTAAATATCATTACTAAACTAATAGAAACGAAAGAACCGAAATTCAGCAATCCTGTTGGTAAGCAGTCGGGTATGATAAATTTTCTACAAAAATTTGCACCCAAAATGTTGGAAGGCAATATGCTGAAAATGGTTGCAAAATCTTAATAAAATACTTTAACAACAATTTAAAATTTAAAAAAAATGAATATTACAAACAAAACAGTTCTTATTACAGGCGGTGGCTCAGGTATAGGTTTTGCAATTGCAGAAAATCTAATTGCAAAAGGAAATAAAGTTATTATCGTTGGCAGAACGGAAAGCAAATTAAAAGCAGCAGCCGAATCATTGCCTGGCGTAGCTGCTATCCGTTGTGATGTCAGTAACGAAAGCGATGTACAACATTTAGTTAATAGAGTTACTACCGAATTTCCTGAATTAAGTGTACTTATCAACAACGCAGGGTTAATAGCTGACCCGAAAAACGTTGCTGCGACTGACTTTGAAAAAGCTACCGAAGAATTTGCTACGAATTATTTCTCGGTGATTAGGCTTATCGGAAAGTTATTACCACAGTTAAAATCACAGCAAGAAACCGCCATTGTAAATGTATCTTCTCTCACTGCTTATTCGCCACACCATTTTATAGCTACTTATTCTGATAGCAAGGCAGCCATCCGTTCTTACACGCTTTCGCTTCGTTATACTTTAGCAAAAGATACGGCAATAAAGGTTTTTGAATTATTGCCCCCAATGGTAAACACAGACTTAACAAAAGGTTATGGTGGCGAAAGCGGACTGGCTCCAAGCAAGGTAGCACAAGACTTGATAACCGCAATGGAAAATGACGAATATGAAATTCAGGTTGGAGAAACAGCAGAATTTAGAAAATTCTATTTATCATCCCCAACAGAAGCTTTTGCAATGATGAACGATTCTCATTAATTCAATTTAAAAATATTAATAATAAAATGAAAAGTATAAAATTAGCAGCTATCCTATTGATAGCAACCGTATTCAGCATAAACAGCTACGCTCAAACAAAAGCAAAAAGTACCATAAGTGTAGAAAAAGTGTCGCCGGAAATCAGAAAAATACATTTTTCAAATGCGCCCATCAATGTAATTGTGCCTGAAACACTGACCGATTTGAATGAGGTAATTAAAACGTTGAGTAAAGATTCAGCAGTAAAAGTGGTCATTTTTCAAAGCGATGTAAAAGGCTATTTCTTCAACCATTTCGACCTTACACAAATGGCAGGTTTTGCAGGTTCAGTAACTACTGAAGGTAAACCAATGTTTGTAGATTTATTGACAAATATTACCAATGCACCGTTTATTACCATTGCCAATATCAAAGGTCGCACACAAGGCGGTGGCGATGAATTGAGCTTGGCTTTTGACTTACGTTATGCAAGCAAAGAATTAGCAGTGTTCGAGCAACCAGAAGTTGGCGTTGGTCTTTTTCCAGGTGGCGGCGGAACTAATTTGCTGCCAAGATTAATAGGCAGAGACAGAGCATTTGAAGTATTTGCAAGTGGCAATGATTACGATGCAACCATTGCAGAAAAATTTGGATTGGTTACCAGAACATTACCCAACGCTGAATTAGATGCTTTTGTAGATAATTTGGCTAATCGCTTAGCTACGTTTGATAAAACAGCTTTGGTTACGGTAAAACAACAACTTAATTTGGTTGCAGCACCTACCGAGGCTGAACGTTTAGCATCTTATTCCGAATTTCTGAAATCATTATCGTGGGCAGGTTTGCAAACAAGAGTACCCGTTTTTGGAGCGATGTATGGTGAAATTGGCGTGGAAAAATTAGAGCAAAATATGGGCTTCTACGTTGGTGAAGGAAACAAACGTATTCAAGAAAGCAAAAAAAATCAGAAGAAATAATTCAATCAAAACCAAATAGCGGTGTGAAAAATATAACACCGCTATTTTAAAAATAAAAAATAATGGAGAATTTAGAAAGAATAATTACCCACGCTGAACTTACCATAAATCCAGAATTTATAGACGAAGTTTTGATAAAAGCTAAAACCACAAGAGATGAAATTTCGTTGGAAGAAGGCACAGAAATCTTCAAATTAACAAGAAAAAAAGACGAACCAAATACTCTTGTTATTTTTGCAGTTTACAAATCCAAAGAATTGTACGATTGGCATTTGGAACAGGTGTATGTAAAAACATTTTTTAGTTTTTTGACGAATAAACTGCTTGAAGCACCTATTGCTAATCAGCTTGAAGAAATTTAATATATCAAACAGAAGAAAGCCATTTTTATTTTTAATAAATTTGAAACAATATTGAGATGAAACATTTTAAAACAATTACTGAACTCTATACCTTCAACGGTTTTCCACCACCCGAAAATCCATTATTGGGTTTGGTCACTTTTGAAGATATTAGAGGTTGCAAGTTTGTAGAAACAGAATTTACATTAGGTTTTTATAAAATTGCTTTAAAGAAAGTAAAATCGGGAAATGTGATGTACGGTAGAACAAAATACGACCACGAAAATGGTTCGATGTTTTTTTTGAAGCCCAATCAAATCATCCAAATGAATGATATAGAGCTGACCGAGAAAGGCTTTATGATTTATATTCACGAAGATTTTTTAATAAACCATTCGCTGCATTCAAGTATTCAAAAATATGGTTTCTTCGACTATGAAACCAATGAGGCTTTGCATTTATCTCCCAGTGAAGAAGAAACACTTTGGGAATTATTCAACAAAATAAAAGGCGAATATTACAATAATCAGGATGAATTCAGCAAAGATATTATTCTAACACATATCGACTCTATTTTAAAATATTCGCAAAGATTTTACAAGCGACAATTTCTAAACAGAAATGTATTGTCAGGTACAACTGTTTCAAAATTTACAGAAGTTTTAAAATTATATTTTGAAAATGGAAGTTTTCAAAAAAACGGCTTACCAACCGTAAAATATATGGCTGAAAGATTAAACTTATCGTCAAGATATTTAAGCGACCTATTGAAACAAGAAACAGGGAAAACTGCATTAGAACATATTCACATAGCATTAGTTATGGAAGCAAAAAACATTTTGATGAGTACAGACAAAACTGTCGCTGAAACTGCTTATGAATTAGGTTTTGAAAACCCACCTTATTTTTCGAGACTTTTTAAAAAAGAAGTAGGACTTACGCCAACAGAATACCGAGAACAGTTTTTGAATTAGTGAAGTTTTGCCGTCCAAAAAGGTTACTTGTAAAAAAGAATAATGCTGAGTTTGTGAAATAAAATTTGCAATTAAAACGTCCCGAAATTTCGGGGCGTTTTTCGTAATCAGTAATTTGTTTCTTTTTTAATAGTAATCTGTTTCCTTAGTCCGTTTCGCCTGTTTCTAACTTTGCATTGTAATTAAAAATCAGTGTAAAAATGAAAAACGATACAAGCCAAAACGAAGGTGGAAATTCCAGAAGAAAATTCATACAACAAACTTCCCTCGCAGGATTGGGGTTAATGTTTGCACCTGCATTTTTATCTGCGTCAAATCATCCGATTATTTCTAACAAAAAAACTACAGAATTTAATGATATGAAAACAAGAAAACTAGGAACTCTGGAAGTTTCAGAAATAGGACTTGGCTGTATGAATATGGTGGGAAATTATAATCCGCCAGCAAACCATCAACAGTCCATCAAAACCATTCGTACTGCATTTGAAAATGGTGTGCGATTTTTTGATACCGCCGAAGTTTACGGTCCTTACACAGATGAAACACTTGTAGGAGAAGCGTTACAGCCGTTTCGTGATCAAGTGAAAATTGCTACAAAATTTGGTTTTGCTATCGATGGAACCATCGGTTTGGATAGCCGACCTGAACGAATAAAAAAAGTGGTTGAACAATCGCTTAAGCGCCTGAAAACCGATTATATCGATTTATATTATCAGCATCGTGTTGACCCTAATGTACCCATTGAAGAAGTTGCAGGAGCAATCAAAGAACTTATTCAACAAGGTAAGGTTTTGCATTTTGGACTTTCAGAAGCAAGTGCGACAACCATTAAAAGAGCACACGCTGTGCAACCTGTTTCTGCTGTACAATCAGAATATTCTTTGTGGACACGCAACGTGGAATTAAATGGCGTTTTAAAAACTTGTGAAGAATTGGGTATTGGTTTTGTGCCTTGGTCGCCTGTTGGTGCCGGATTTTTAACAGGCAAATATGATACAAAAACTAAGTTCGATAAAGACACGGATTTTCGTGCAGGCTTTCCTCGTTTTTCAAAAGAATTTATGCCCTTGAATATGCCAATCATCGAATGGCTGAAAGATTATGCTGTAAAAAAGAATGCTACGCCAGCTCAAATAGCCTTGGCTTGGTTACTTGCAAAAAGCCCGAATATTGTGCCCATTCCTGGTACGAGAACAGAAGAACATTTATTGGAAAATTTGGGTGCATCAAAAGTTTTATTAACACCAAAAGATGTTCAGGATATAGAAACTTGTTTGTCGAAATTCCCCGTTTATGGTGACAGAATGGGCATTGCACATATGAGCTCGATTGATTATACCATTTAATTTTAAAGAAATAATATAAATAATGAAAAAAGTACTCTTAATTAATACGCATTTAACTTATCCTAATTGGAGCGAAGGCACACTAAATGACTCATTCCACCAAAAAGCAAAAGATTTTTTCTTAACGAAAGGTTTTGAAGTTTTAGAAACTAAAGTGGAAGATGGTTACGATGCCGATGAAGAAGTAGAAAAACATTTGGAGGCAGATATTATCATTTTGCAAACTCCTGTAAATTGGTTCGGTGCACCTTGGATTTATAAAAAATATGTAGATGAAATTTTTAGCAGTGCAGGTAACAGCAAAAAATTTCTTGAAGGTGATGGGCGAACAAGAACAGACCCATCAAGACAGTATGGAACTGGCGGGTATTTACAAGGCAAAAAATTTATGGTTTCTGCAACTTGGAATGCACCAAAAAATAGTTTTGATGACCCAAATCAAGTTTTATTTGAAGGACGAAGCACTGCTGATTTCTTTATTCCTATTACAAGCAATTACCGTTTTTGTGGTGTAGAAATACTAGCAGATTATAATTGTTTCGATATTTTCAAAGATGGCGATATTGCTAAAGATTTAGAGAATTATCCTATATATTTAGAAAATTTTTTCGGAGTATAAGTATGAAAAAATAAGCCTTTATTACATCAAAAAAACTCATCAAGTTAAAATTTGATGAGGTTTTTTGGTGAAATTCCTATTTTTTTAAATCGTTCAACCTAAATTGAAAAATCTGCCGTGTTCTTGACTTCTGCATAAAAGAAACTCAATCCTGCTAAAAATGCAGTTTGCACGTCGGTTGCTTTTACTTGTTTCCCATTTACTTCCAAATCTCTTGTTGCAGTTGCATCGGCAATTACGGTACATTCGAAGTTCGAATCTTTTGCCGCTCGTACTGTTGCATCGATACACATTTGCGTCATCATTCCTACAAATACCAATTCGGTAACGTTTTGAGATTTCAAATATTCTAAAAGCTCGGTTTCTCTGAAGCTGTTTGGATAGTATTTTTCAATTACTTTTTCGCCAGATAGAGGTTTTACATTTTCGTGAATTTCTTGTCCTTTTGTTTCGGGCAAGAAAAAGAAGGAACCTGGTGCAACAGAAAGATGTTGAATGTGAACAACTGGTAATTTTTCATTTCTGAATTTTGATAAAACCTTTTTTGCATTTTCACTAGCTTCTAAAGAACCCACCAATTCCATAGCTCCGTTTTCAAAATAATCATTTTGAATATCGATAATTATTAATGCTTTGCTCATAAATTTTTGTTTTAAATTATAGGGCAAAATTAGTTCTCAATCAAATTTGATTTGCTACCAAATGATTACGAATAACTACCATTTTGATAATCGGAAATAAATTCGCTTGTTGTAAATCCTGTTTGGGTTTTGAAAAAACGCATCAAATGATTGGATTCAGAAAAATGCAATTCGTGTGCAATTTCGGCAACGGTAAGCTCAGAATAAATGAGATAATTTTTAATTTCAAAAAGCAAACGTTGCTTCAATAAATAGCTTGCTGTAACATTAAATTGAGTTTTAATGGCCTTGTTTAGCGATATTCTACTGATATTTAACAAAGATGTATAGTCTTCAATTCGTTGTTTTTCTTTGATGTATTTTTCTAACAGTTTTTTAAACTGAAAAGCATTATTACTGTCAGATTTTTCTAAAGATAAGTTATTTATTTGTGCATATTGGCGGTTTAATTTTTGTAACAAGTAATAAATTAAAGAACGAATAATATGAACACTGTCGGGTTTTCTAGCAATTAATTCTATTTTAATTTCTGTGAGTAATTCGCAATATTTTTCAATATTTTCTTTGCTTTCAATAAAATCCAAAGGGCAATCTAATTGATAAAAATAGAGTAGTCGATACGTGAATAATTTATCTGCAAAAAAATCATTCAGAAAATCTTCCTGAAAAGCAAGCACCGTGAATTCTAAATCGTTTGGTTCCAAATTCCATTGTCGTTTTTGAAATGGGGAAATAAAGACGATAGAATTTTCTGAAATATCGATTTGTTTTTCATTTAATATTAAAATTCCTTTTCCTTTTTTAAAAACAATAATTTCAAAGAAATCGGTACTGTAAACTCCAGAATTTTGATAGTTTCCTTTCGCTTCTTCTGATGGCAAAACATTCAAAAGAAAATCTACACCACATTCGGTTTTGTGAAATTTTAATATCTTCATTTAAACATCATTAAACTAAATTCTCCAATCCAAATTGTGCTAATTGGTCTGCAATTGGTAGGGTTTTCAGTCCCAAATCTGTCAAGCTGTATTCTACTTTTGGCGGAATCTCGGGATATATTTTTTTATTGACTAATTTATTCTCTACAAGCATATTTAATTCTTGTATCAACATTTTTTCGCTAATTCCAACCACAGCTCTTTTCAATTCTCCATATCTAATAATATTTTCATTGATTTGAAACAGAATCATTAACGTCCATTTTCCGCTTAATAAAGATAAAGATGCTCTTACAGGACATTTTTCATCACAAGCTGTAAAATTTTTTAAGTTTTTTTTCATTGATTTTCAATAATTCTAACCATTAGGTAAGTACCAAACTATTAGGTAGGTACTTGTACAAAAGTAGGTGTATTATTATTTTTGTGCAAATAATTTTAAATAAATATAGAATATGTCACAAACAGAAAAAAACAAACAAATAGCGATAACAGCTTATCAAAGAATTTTTGGTGATTTAGATATTACTGGTGTAGATGAATTTATGAGTAAAGATTTCATACAGCACAATCCTTCAACACCTGACGGACAAGAAGGTGTGAAGTCATTAGTTCAAATGTTGATTTCTCAAGGTGTTGCAGCTCAAAAAATAGAATTTAAACACATTTGTGTTGAAGACGATATTGTTTTCCTTCATTCTCGCTATGAAATGGCAGGAAAAGAATGGAGGTTTATTGACATCTACCGCTTAGAAAATGACAAATTAGTTGAACATTGGGATGCAATGATGTCAATGCCTGACCAAAGAGCGAATAATAATTCAATGTTCTAAAAAAACACAATCAATAATATATATAAACAGAGAAAAAATGAGGATTTTAGTATTCGGAGCTACAGGCTCACAACAATTTAATATTATCGCTGAAGGTGTAAAAAAAGGAGCAGAAGTAATTGCTGCCACAAGTTCAAAAAATAGCTTTGAAAAATTAAAGCAAGCTGGAGCAACACCCATTTTGGCCAATTTAAGTGATCCGGATAGGATGCTTGAAAT
Organism: Chryseobacterium turcicum; assembly: GCF_021010565.1. Classification (NCBI taxonomy): domain Bacteria; kingdom Pseudomonadati; phylum Bacteroidota; class Flavobacteriia; order Flavobacteriales; family Weeksellaceae; genus Chryseobacterium; species Chryseobacterium turcicum. Next base: position 2,645,243 of record NZ_JAJNAY010000001.1, on the reverse strand, counting down.
TACGAAAGGTATTGATGCAATTGCTTTTATGATCCCAGTTTCTTTGCCAAATCCTTTTGATGGTTTACAATATGCCAAAAATGTAATTGATGCAGCTAAAACTAATGGTGTAAAAAAACTTATTTGGAATACAAGTGGTTGGCTAGAATCACAAAAAATTGGCTCGCCAATGGATGATGTGAAATTGGATGTTAAAGAATATTTGATTAATAGCGGAATAGATTATGTGATTATTGAACCAACAATTTATATGGAAAATATGATGGGACCATTTTGTGCACCGTTTATTACCAATGAACAAAAATTAGCTTATCCTATACCAGAAGCGATGCAAATTGGCTGGATTGCTTCTAGAGATGTAAGTGCATTTGTTGTAGAGGCAATTTACAATTCAGCTTTAAAAGCAGAATCTTTCAAAATTAGTGGTTTAGAAAATTTGAAAGGAAATGATTTGGCAGAACAGTTTTCTAGAGGTGTAGAAGAAAAAATTGTTTATTATCCACAACAACCAAAGGAGTTTGGCGATATATTAAAACCAATGGTTGGAGAAGCTGGCGCAGAAAGTGTTGCATTATATTATGAAAGTCTTCAAAAAGCAACGGAATATCCATCAAAATTTAATCCTAAAATGGATGAGATCTTAGAGAAACTTCCTGTGAAAATGACTTCGCTAGAGCAATGGGCAAAAGAGAATAAAAATTATTTTATAAAAAGTTAAACTTAAGTCAATGTTATTGCTTGGGGTGAGTTTTTATCATAATGTGGGCGGTTTTTTAGCCTTTTAGTAAAAATTCAATTCATTGGTACTTTAATGCAAAATAATACTAGCACATCATAAATGTGCTAGTATTATTCAATGATAAGTTACTTTATTCTGAACGGTTGAAACTACTCTTCAATCTGAAAAAAACCTGTAGCTACTTTCATAAAAGCCTGAAGTTTTTTAGGGATAGCAAGCTCATCAGCTTTTGACATACTCAATACTTCGTTTGCTCTTTCTCCGTTTGCAACAATTTCCACCCAATCTGGGTTGATAATGAGTGCGTGTCCCACAGCAACCAAAGACAATCCCAATTCAATAGCAGCAACAGCATCTTCCGCCTGCTTGATGCCTCCCGCAGCGATTACCGGAATTCTTTGATCAACGTGAGAAAGTATTAGTTTTAAAATAGTGTCGTTACCATTTTGATCTTCTAAAGGCTTTTGATTTAATAAATCAGATAGAGAGACGTGGAGATAATCAATTCCTGCATCGATCAATTTGTCAATCAATGGAAAAGTATCTTTTACCCTGTAACTTTCAGGTTCTTCGGGAGATATTCTAAAACCAATTAAGAATGGTCTGTCTGCATATTTTTTGATAACGTCCTGAACTTCCTTAATCACTTCCAAGGCAAAATTCATACGTTTTTCTTCTGATCCACCCCAATGGTCATTTCTTTGGTTGTAATATGGCGAAAAGAAATTCTGCAACAGAAATCCGTGAGCTCCGTGCAGCTCTACACCGTCGAATCCTGCTTTAATAGCTCTGTATGTCGTATCTCCGAAGGCTTTTATAATTTCTAAAATCTCAGAATGTGTCAGTTCACGAGAAACCACGCCTCCAGCTGAAAATGCAGATGGCGCTGTTGCCACGTTACCTGCGCTTACAGGAATACCGTCGGGAATGAGATCCAGAACCGCTTTGTTTCCTGCGTGATAAATCTGCAATATTGCGGGAGCTCCGCCACGTTTTGCAGCCGTTGCTAGTTTTTCAAGACCTGGTAGAAATGCATCATCATAAGCCGCATATTCATTATTGAAGCCTATTCCATTTGCTGTAACCCTTGTGCATCCTGTTATTACCAAACCTACATCTGAACTGCGAGCTTCATAATGTTTAATTTCATCATCTGCCACGGTGTAATCATCATTGCTTGCCCACGTTGTCATTGGTGTCATTGCAATTCTGTTTTTGGTTTTCAGTCCATTTTTGAACTCGAAATTTTCGAATGTTTGTATTGTTTCTGTATTCATATTTGATTAATTGTAAATAAAATTTAATTAATGATTGTATAGTATTACTGAGGCAAAAGAGAATTTAAGCCTTGTTATTACTACTTCAAGAAGTTATAGGTGTTAGTTTAAATGGTTTTCCCTAAAAATGTTAGGTGGAGTACCAACCTCTTTTTTAAAAAGTCTCGCAAAGTAATTAGGGTTTTCAAATCCCAGCGTAAAAGAAATTTCGGAGATATTCATTTTTCCTTCTATAAGAAGATTTTTTGCTTCTTTTATCAAATGAATATGGATTAATTCGAGCGCTGTTTTACCTGTTTCCTGTTTAAGAAGGTCACTTAAATATCGTGAGGAAACATTAAATTTTTCAGCCATATACGAAACTGTCGGAAGACCGGACTGTTGGACTAGATTTTTATCGTAGTAATCGTTGAGCAATTGCTGAAACCTATTGGCAAATGTTCCAATTATCTCTAAACGATTGATGAACTGTCTTTTGTAAAAACGCTGAGAATAGGTCAATAAAGTTCCTAGATGAGCCAACAGAATACGTTTACTATAATTGTCCGTATTATTATGAATTTCCTGATGCATTATCCTTACGAGATTCCAAATTGTTTCTTCTTCCGCAGGCGAAAGATTGAGGGCTTCATTGATCTCGTACTCAAAATAACCATAACTTTTAATTTCCTTATTGACAGCAGTTCCTGAAAGAAAATCTTCATCAATTGTAATTAAAAAGCATTCATCTTCCAGCTTTACATTCTTAAAAGTAACTGTTTGATTAGGCTTAAAAAATACCATTTTACCTCTGCCATAGTCAAATTCCTTTTTACCATATGTAATTTCACCGGAAATAATTTTCTGAAATGAAATGATATAAAATCCCGCAGTAAAAACGATATCATCAATACCTTCATTTTTTTTATGTCCGAAGGAAATATTGAACAAAGGATGCTCAGGAACTTCTTCGCCAATATCTTTGCTAAAACTGCTGATGTCATTATAATGTTTCATAGTTTCTAAAACAATTATTAATTATTACTATGCAAATTTCAGTTATTTTTATAATAAGCGATGGATACAAAAGTAGCACATTATAGCACATTTTTACGCTGCTCAGATTTAAAAATTAACAGATGTTTACTGAAATAAAAAATTGAGATAACAAATTATTCCTACCTAGTTATTAACTTGTTTTACCAGATTTTAAAATTATTTATTCCGAAATTCCTTTGGTGTCTTCCCCACATATTTTCTGAACAGACGGTTAAAATAATTGGCTGTTTCGAATCCTAATTGACCGCTGATTTCAGCCACTGTTAAATCAGAATATTTGAGTAAATTTTGGGATTCCTGAATTACTCTTTTTAAGATATAAGATTTTGCAGTAGAACCCAGATATTCTTTCGTCATTCTGTTTAAATAATTGGCAGATATGAAAAGCTTATCGGCAAAGAACTGTACATCGTGAGATTGCAGATAATGTTCATTTACCAATTTTATAAATTCGTGAATGTGTCTGTTGGCTTGTTCAACTTTTATATTGTTATCAGTCGTTTTGACAGATATTACTTCTGCTCGTTCAAGCTGTGCCAAGATCAAGTAAACTAATGCCCGAAGAACGTGTTCACTGCTGTCAATACCTAATTTTATTTCAATATTGATCTGCTTAAGATATTCTACAACGTTTTTAAAAAGTTTTTTATTAAGCCGTATCAATGGAGAAGTACGACCAGGTCTTAAATACCTGAATTTATTTAAAAACTGTTTATCGTTGAAGAATGAGAGGAGAAATTCTTCCTCAAACAACAAAACATAGCCTTCCATTTGGGTCTGTTTTGGCCAACTCCAAATTTCTCCCGGAATGGAACAAATCACATCTCCTGCCTGAACACTCAATTCTGTTTGATTAATAAAAACGTTTTCACTTCCATTGGTTATGAATGTCATATCATAAAAAGTAAGCCTATGGGTGGGTTCTATTTCTATATATTTATTAATTTCAGAGATGGGTACAATATCAATCAGTAGAGTTTTTCCATATTTTTCATTGCTAAATTGATATTGAACGATTGATTTCATAATGTTAAATATAAGTAAATTTTGAAAATGACTATTTAATTGATGAATGCTAATAACGAATCAGAACGCAAATTCTCTTTACTTAAAATTGTTGCACCAATAGTGACATTATTGGTACGGTTTGTCTATTTCTTGCCATTTCAATTGCCTGTACTTTTGTCAACAGATAATGAAGCAACGGGCTTTATTAAGTTTAAATTATTTAAATAAAAATTATGAAATATTTTATCGAAATGTTTTCGCCTACCCAAGCTTGGATGGATTTGAACAAAGAAAAAAGAGCAAATTACCTGAACCACGTCAATGAAGTTTCTAAGGAAATGATGGAGAACGGTGTATCTATTATCGCTATGCAAGAAAACGATGAAGACACGATACATCGTGCCGGTTATAATTTCTTTGTCATCTGGACCATTGAAACAGATGAATTAGCTGATGCCGTTCAAAAGCTGATGGTGAACGAAGGCTGGTTTACCTATTTTGACCAACTGAATTTGAAAGGCGAACCGACTGATATTTTTGAAAAACTAATCAATCTTTAATTGAAATAGGCTGTTAGCTGATGTATTTCAAACCAAAGATACTAAGCTACGTTCAACTATTAACCGAAAATGTTTTTTGGATACAACACGCTGTGATTTGAACACTTTTTTAAACATAAATCGCTATAAATTTGTTATCAATAAAAGTACAATATTATGAGTAACATCAAAGAAGTAAAATTAGGAAGTCAGGGACTTGTGGTTCCTGCAATTGGTTTGGGTTGTATGGGTATGACAACGGGATTCGGGTCTGATATATACGGTAAAGCTGATGAAAAAGAAGCAATTGCTACCATTCATCGTTCATTAGAGTTGGGCGGTAATTTTTTGGATACCGCAGATATCTATGGTCCTTTTCTCAACGAACAGCTCATTGCGAAAGCTATTCAGGGAAACAGAGAGAAATATATCATTGCCACTAAAATGGGTTTTGAAATTGGTGATAATGGACAAGCTACTGGCGGATTTAATGGCAGTAAAAATTATGTAAAAAAAGCGGTAGAACGTTCCTTAAAAAATCTGGGTACCGATTATATTGATATGTATTACCTTCATCGATTAGACACCAATACACCCATTGAAGAGACCGTAGAAGCAATGGGCGAATTGGTAAAAGAAGGAAAAGTAAAATATATCGGACTTTCGGAAGTTGGTTCTGAAACCATCAGAAAAGCACACAGCGTTTACCCACTTACCGCAGTGCAATCAGAATACTCATTGTTTGAAAGACAAATTGAAGAATTGGGTATTTTGGCTACATTGGAAGAATTGGGTATTGGATTAATTGCTTATTCGCCTGTAGGAAGAGGATTTTTAAATGGCAGCATACAAAAGCCGGAAGATTTTAACGAAAATGATTGGAGAAAATCGTTACCAAAATATCAAGGTGAGCAATTTTTCAAGAATGTGGAATTGGTGAATGAAATTAAAAAAGTAGCAGACGAAAAAAACATTTCTTCTGCGCAATTGGCTATTGCTTGGGTTGTTGCCAAAGGACATACCCCAATTCCGGGTACAAAACGGGTAAAATATGTTGAAGAGAATCTAGCAGCAGCCAACTTTTCGTTAACGAAAGAAGATTTAGACCGATTGGAAAGCATTATTCCGTTAGGAACAGTTACAGGAGCGAGGTATGACGAAGCGTCAATGAAAGGAGTAAATTTATAACATTCTGATCGCCGGCAGTTTTTTGCTGGCGATTTCTTTACTTTACATTATGAAAAATCAACATCTATTCAATTCCGTCTCAGAATACCACACTGCGATGAACCTAAAAAAGCCCACCAATCCTTTGATAAGTGTGGTAAGATTGGAAGATGTGTGCCCTGAATTTGGTGTAGAAATGACGGAAATTGTATTTAATTTTTACACTATTTTTTTGAAAAGAGATTTTGATGGAAAAGTTAAATACGGTCAAAAATATTACGATTTCGACGATGGCACAATGTCTTTTTTTGCACCAAAACAAAAAGTCAGTTTAGAAGGTACGCCACCATCCAATGTAAATGGCTGGATGCTAGTTATTCATCCCGATTTTCTTCACGGATATCCGCTGGCAAAAAAAATAAAAGACTACGGTTTTTTTGATTATGCCACCCACGAAGCCCTTCATCTTTCGGAAGCAGAAGACGATATTATTGGCGGTTTGATGGAAAGCCTGCAACGGGAAATTACAGACAAAATTGACAACCATTCTCAGGATGTCTTAGTGGGATATATCGACCTTTTGCTTAGTTACTGCAACCGGTTTTATACGCGTCAGTTTATTACCCGAAAAAAAGTATCCAATGATTTGCTCGTAAAATTCGAAACTATTTTAAAAGAATATTATAGTGAAGAAAAGGCTGTAACAGCAGGACTACCAACAGTTCATTATTTTGCGGATCAGCTTTTTGTATCTACTAATTATTTGAATGATATGCTCAAAAACCTTACAGGGCAAACTACACAGCAACATATTCAAAACCAACTTCTGGAAAAAGCGAAAGAATTTTTATCTACAACCGAATTATCCATAAGCGAAATCGCCTATCAATTGGGATTTGAATATCCGCAATCGTTCAGCAAACTATTCAAGAATAAAACACAGCTTACGCCACTGAAATTCAGGCAGTCGTATAATTAAATGATTCTCTATCCGCTGAGTTATGGAAATAATCAGATATAAAATTACAATGATGAACAGCTTAAAAGATAAAAGGAAGAAGTACTATTGATGCTTCTTCCTTTTATTTTCTTTGAACTAAAGAGTTGACATATCAATCACAAAACGATAGCGTACATCGCCACGTTCCATTCTTTCAAATGCTTCATTCACGTTTTTAATGTCGATCAGTTCGATGTCTGAAACAATATTGTTTTCGGCACAAAAATCGAGCATTTCTTGCACCTCTTTTAAACCTCCAACGCCAGAACCGGTCATCGTTTTGTTTCCCACAACCAGTGAAAATGATGAAACTTCCCAAGGTTTCGGCGGAAGACCAACATTGATATAAACGCCATCTGTTCTCAATAAACCTAAGTAGGGATTAATGTCGTGATCTTGTGCTACCGTGTCTAAAATAAAATCAAAAGTATGAAACGCCGACTTCATTTGTTCTTCATCTTTAGATAATAAAAAATGATCCGTACCTAATTCTTTGGCAGCTTCTTCCTTAGACGGCGATGTGCTGATAACGGTTACTTCAGCACCCAATGCTTTACCAAATTTAACGGCCATATGTCCAAGACCGCCCAAGCCTACAACTGCAAGCTTATGACCTTTACCTACTTTCCATTTTTTAAGAGGAGAGTAGGTGGTTATTCCGGCACATAATAATGGAGCAACTGCGGCAAGATCAAGTTTTTCTGAAATATGGAAAGCAAAATCCGCATCAACTACAATTTTGTCGGAATAACCTCCGTATGTTGGATTTCCTTTTTTGTCTAAATTGTTATACGTCTGAACCCCATCTATGCAAAACTGTTCGTGTCCGCTTTTGCATTCCTCACATTCCCTGCAAGAATCAATTCCGGTTCCAACGCCAGCCAAATCGCCAACCTTAAATTTTGTGACCAGATTACCTGTACTAAGAACCCTGCCAACAATTTCGTGTCCTGGAACCAACGGAAAAATACTTTCTCCCCAATGATTGGTGATGCAATGCAGGTCTGAATGGCAAACTCCACAGTACAAAATTTCTATTAATACGTCTTTTTCGCGAACCTCTTGTCTTTCAAAATTCCAGGGCGTAAGTTTTTCATTGGCATTTTGTGCCGCGTATCCTTTTGTTTGTACCATTATGTTTAGATTTTAAAAAAGTAAATTTAAATAAATAGGCTGTTCTAAAATTATCCAAATCACTGGATTTTGTGTCCAAAAAAGGAATATTGAATTAGCAGACGTTTATTGATATGCGTAATTTTCCACTATTTAAGTTGATCATAGTTACCATTTGTGGAGGATTTGTTGTTAATCTTTATGTGGCGTGAAATTAAGATTTGCCTTTCTGGCTTGAGTTGCTTGTAGTTTTCTGACTATGTGATAGCTTTTGCCATTCTTTATAAAATGAGCACCTGTCTGTTTAAAAATAAAAGTGACATTATTTTTAATGCAAGCTTGCCGAATGCCTTCTACCCATTCAAAGTTGCAGGGTCGTGCTGTATCACCGGATTCTCCGCCAACAATAACTTGATCTATCCAACCTTCGGCAAGGAACTCCATAAGATCAATAGGCCCTAATAATGGTTCGCAAATAATTGATTTTTTTTTAATGAGCACATTTCTGAATAGAGGCAAACGTATGTCTGCCTGTTTTTGATTTTCTACTGAACAAATCAAAGAAATATTCTCATAGCCAGATCCCCAATCCTCAGGTAAACACTTCTCGATTCGATCAATCCTTTTGGTGGCAATGGAAAAAGTCAGATCCTGCCTTATTCTCATCATCGCCCAGGCATTATCTCTCCATTCGTCGGCATTTTCTATAAAAAAATCTGATGAAAAGCAAGTCCACAGATGTTCCCCTGAAGGCACCTTAAAACTTCCGTCTCTCTTTTTCTTAATCGGCAGGTCATAGCTTTTTGTTTTATAAATATTTCTGCTGTCTATCCCGTAAAGTGCATCTCTACGAAAGACATAACAGTTTTTACAGCCTTGACTGATTTTTACACAGCCGTGCCAAAGGTTCCAGATAACTGACATTAATTTTTTTCTAATTCTGCCTGTTCCTTTTTGGAAAGACCCTCAACTACCAATTGATATGAATCTGCAATAAGGGACTTCAGTATCTTATCAGACACATCGCCATTAAATCCAACGTTTATCCAGTATTTTGGACTTAGATTGAATGGTTTTTCAATCGAATTATACTCTTCTTTTAAACTCGCTATCTTATCCGCAGCACATTTTATCGTACAACTATCGAACTTATCCAAATCGAAAAAACAGAACATCTTCTCTTTAACATACATCACAAGTATTGACCTAGAATTATGAAAAAAACCTTCAAAAGGCATTCCTTCGTGAGCGCCTTTAAAAGACAGGCAATAATCTCTAAATTCTTCTACATTCATTACGCTGATAGGTTTACAGGTTAAATATAAGCTTTCTTTTTGCTTACTTTAAAAGTTACAAATTATAAGTTTCTCTGATTTTTTGACTCCATTCTTTTATTTTCGTACCTATAATATTTTTGTTGAGCGATATAGATATGCATTGTTTCTTGGTCCCATCTTTTAAAAAAAATCCTAATCAGTAAAAAAAATCTTACAAAAAGGGGGGGGCAGAAAAATGGTTTGCACACTACATCCATATTACGGATGTAGTGTGCAAAGTTGTGAAGTATAAAGAACGTATTTTAAACCATTTCTTTAAAAACGCTGAAATCTTTATCTATTGGCCGTATCACTGACCAAGTGGAGTGGATGGCATACCATTCTCCATCCTCCTCTTTCTGAAATACTTCAATGCAATTATATTCCATATCGATTAGGTTTGTTTTGGCGAAAAGCTGATAGGTCAATACTCCCATATCTTTTCCAAGTTGAACTCTAGGATCACGAACCTCATAGCTCTCTGCATTTAAATTTCCTTCAACCTTATTGAACAGTGATGCCATGTCTTCAAATTTATCTACACGTTCTGTCACCACAGCATCAAAATAGGTAAAGCTGCGTTTTGACCAAATTTGAGCATAGCCTGACACATCACCTTTAAACCACTTTTCAAGTGCAGATTCCTCCAAACCAAGGATGTGCTCTGCTATTTGTTTTTCTTCGTCATTTTTGTAATGCCAAACTTTGCTTGTTTCTTTTTTCATAATGATCTATATTTTATTTTGGCAAAAATAGGTCGCTTGTATACACCCATCAGTAAAATTTCACGGAGAAAAATGACACTTTTGCGGACAAATTTTTATTTAATCACTATTTTTACAGAGCTATTATAAGAAGAAACAAATGAGATCAATACCGCAGTTTAATTTTTATCGAAATAAGTATGGTATCAATCTATCAATTGACGTTGTAGCGATACAGGATTTCAAAAAGTTTATAGATCAAAAGCCGACCCATCGCCTATCTTATTTTGATTTAACTTTTATTGTCTCCGGCAATGAAGAATTGGTTATTAACGATTCAAAACTGTCTGTCAAAAGGGGAGATATTGTATGTGCCATTCCAGGGCAGGTGTGGAGCTGGCAGGAAAATACCAAACTTGAGGGTTATGCATTGGTCTTTGAAGAGAATTTTCTTCTTTCCTTTTTTAAGGATAGATTTTTTCTTAGAAATCTCAGTTATCTACAGATACACCGCACATCACCGGTTGTAACGGCCAATGAAAATGACTTTGAGATGTTGCTACAATATCTGGACACCATAAAATCGGAAATTTTAAAAAAGAATGACTGTAACAAAGATATTTTGAGAGCTTTACTCTATCTGGTCTTAAGTCTCTTGGGAAATTGTGATTCGAAGATCTTAGAAAAGGCTGAACATAAAAAAGGCATTATCACAGACCGTTATATGGAATCATTCACAAGTCTGGTTGAAGCTAATTTTATGCACCAGCGTGAGCTTAAGTTTTATGCAGATAAACTGTTTATTACCACCAATTATCTGAATAAAATAACAAAAGAGGTCTTAGGATCAACAGCTAAAAAGTATATATCAGATAAGGTAATTCAAGAATCTAAGAATTTGCTTCATTATACAAGTTTATCTATTTTAGAGATCAGTAGTAAACTCAATTATGAAACGTCATCCTATTTTATTCGTATGTTTCGCAAACACACTGGTATGACGCCCAAGGAATACCGAAACAGTGAAGCTAAATAAATAATAATACCATTAAAAGTCCCGAAAAGTGACGCTTTAATCCCTGTTTATGTATATTTATTGACTATCATTTATTATAATTTTGAGATCGATGAAAATACCACATTACTAACCTGTAAAAATTTACTGTTATGAACATTGAAGAATTTAGAGACTATTGTTTGTCATTTAAAGGATCTGAGGAAAAAATGCCTTTTGCGAAAACAACATCAGACTATGATAAAGATATTATGACCTTTAGCGTAATGGGTAAATGGTTTTGTTTTGTTAATATCGAGAAGTTTGATTTTTGTGATCTGAAATGTGATCCGGAGGAATCTGAACATCTTCAAGATGAATACGAAGGAATCACACCAGGCTATCATATGAATAAAAAACATTGGATAAGCGTTCATTTCAAAAAAGATGTTCCGAAGAAAACAATTGAATCCTTAGTAAAAAAATCCTATGATCTCATCATTGCGGGATTGACCAAAAAGGAGCGGGAAGAGTTCGAAAAGAATCTATGACATAAAGACTTTGATATTTTCTATTACTATATCCTTGACCATTTTTTTAACCCATAGTATGTTTTACGCTCAGGTGGGCTTTTGAAGCAAATAACAAATTGTTCTTAACCCACCAAACGCAAAATATTTGTAATCTAATTTCCTTTTTAAGAACCGTAAACCTGTTCTAAAAATTCCTTCGCAGTCGTAGGTTTTCTGCCCAAAAGGTTTTCTAAATCTGTTGTTTCAGCTACAAATTCACCTTGTTTAATAGCTTCCGCAAAACCTGAAAACATTGCTATATATTCTGCTGGAACACCAGCCTGTGTCAGTGCTTCTACATAAACCTCCTGCGATGGACTTACATAGTTTATTTCCTTATCTGTTATTTCAGTCAGGTCTTGGGCAAGCTCCTGTACCGTTACATTTTCTGTGTTACTTAAAGAATATTCTGTGTTATCGTGACCTTCGCTTGTCAGCACATTCGCAATAGCTTCTGCCATATCATTGCGCAAAGCAAATGCACCTCCTTTATCACCAGCAGGCAAAAATATTCCGGTTGTTAAGACTTGTTCGCCAAAAAACATAGGTAAGGCATCCAGATAAAGATTGTTTTTGAAAATGGTGTAAGTCAATCCACTTTCTTTAATCAGTTTCTCTGTTTCGATATGTGATTTTCCGAGAAATGCAATTGGTGAAGTTTCAGTATCGTTTTTGCGCTCAAAACTGGTGTAGAAAATATGTTTTACGCCTGCGTCCTTCGCTGCATTTACAACATTTTCGTGTTGGTTTCCACGTTGTACAACGTCTGTTCCTGAAACCAATAATACTTTTTCAACTCCGTTAAATGCTGCTATTAACGATTCATAATTGCTGTAATCACCAATTCTGAGCGTAATTCCTTTATTTTTTAAATCTGCTGCTTTCTCTTCGTCTCTTACCAATGCAACGATATTGGCTGAAGAATAGCCTTTATTTAATAAATAATTAATTGTTGATGCTCCTAAATTTCCAGTTGCTCCTGTTACTAAAATCATATTTTCTATATTTTTTAATTAATATGATGCAAAGATATAGTACATTTGCTTCTTAAAGTATAGTAGTATACTAAAGTATATTAATAAACTTTGTTAATGAATAGAAATAATGGAAAGTATCAAAGACTTTAAGGTCTGCCCGGTTCAATATGTGACGTCAATTAACGACACGATGAATGTCATTAGCGGAAAGTGGAAATTACCAATTATAGGTTCCCTCTATTTTGGTAAAAAACGGTTTACCGAAATACAGCGTAATATCTCGAAGATAACACCAAGAATGTTGAGTAAAGAACTGAAAGAATTGGAATTGAATGGAATGATTGTTCGAAAAGTGTATGACTCATTTCCTGTGACAATAGAATATGAGTTATCCGAGTCAGGAATATTAATTACTGATGTTTTGGATAAAATGATTGAATGGGGAATTGAACACCGAAAAGCAGTCGTGTCAAAATAGACTTTAGTTTGTTTAAGATTAGAGCTGATTTGTTCGGATATTTCACAATGAAATGTTTTGGCAAATCAAATATAATAAATCTGGGTAGGTTTAAATAAATATTTTGATTTAATGAATGTTACCAAGGTAAAATCTCTCCTGACTGAGAAAAAGTTCCCGTTGGTTCATTTTCATCAATCAAAGCCAATGCTACACCCATTTTTGAGCCTACTTCTGACGTGAACGGTGTTTGATCAGAACCGATGGAGGTCTGCACCCATCCCGGATTTGCCGTATTTACTTTTACATTGGTTTGACTCAATGCATTGACCAGAAAAACGGTAAATCGGTTCAATGCTGTCTTTGAAGTACTGTAAGCATAAGGTTTTAAGGCATACAACCAATGGGATTCATTCAGATGTACTCCAAAAGAAGCGGATTACCGATATTAACGATTCATCCGGCATCGCTTTTTTTTGATTGCCGACAGTAAAGCCTGGGTCAACTCAACAATACCGAAGTAATTGATGCAAAATGTATCACGAAGAGTTTGCTTTGGAATCGTTTCTGTGTTGTTTCCAAACCAAGTACTGTCTAAAAATACGGCAGCATTATTGATCAGAATGTCCAGTACACCATGTTCGGCTTCAACGTATTCTTTTACATTTTCTATGTCTGCGGAATTGCTGATGTCCAGTTTGATGTAGGTAACAGATTAGTATAAGGTACAAGAGTGTTGATATGGTTGCTACACTGCGGTGGTCCAATTCACTTATGATCATTGGCATATATTAGCTGGGATTGGTGTTTAATATAACTTATAAAACCTTTTTACAATTTCCTTATCCATTTTTTCATTGACCTAATGAGTAATAATCTTATTCAGATCTTCAATCTTAAAACTATGCTCCTGAAAAGCCAGAAGTAAGTTTAGGCCAGGAAGCGATTAAGATTTTTTTATTATATCTGTTATGTTTTCAGGCTTTCCTGTACTGAGCCGGTGTCATGTCGGTCATTTTTTTAAAATAAGTACCAAAGAATGATGCTGTTGTAAAATTCAGTTCATCTGCGATCTGGGCAATAGTCAAGTCCGAGCTTCTCAGCATTCCCTTTGCACCCATCAATACCATTTCATTAATCCATTCCCCGGCGGTTTTTCCCGTAATATTCTTGATGATCTTGGAAAAGTACTTCGGTGTGAGGTACAATTTATCAGCATAAAATTGAACATGGCGCTGCGTTTTGTAGTACTGATGGAGCAAGGTCATAAACTCACGGGACACTGCTTCATGACGTGATCGGTTCTGGGCATTCTTTTCAACATCCATCTCGGAATAAAATTGTAGAACCTGATAGATTACTGCACCAAGTAGGTTCTTTACAATTTCCATATGATATATTGCAGGAGTTTCATATTGTTCAACAATCATTTTGTGAAAGGCTAACAGACTTGAAAAACGTTTGTCCCCAATCAGGAAACAAGCTGGTTTTTCAGCTTTATGGGCAATTTCCGACAATTCCTTCCAGACAGGAACATCGGAAATCAAATCAAAGGAAAACAATAACAGCTCTATCTGCAGGTCATCGCTTTGCTCCAGAATCTGTATAACGGAGTTGGGGGTATATACACCAACCATATCTTTGGTTACATCATATTCAACAAGGTTAATTTTTATTCTTCCGGTGCCGCGCGTACAAAACGTGAAGCCAATACCATCCACCATATGCGGATAAAGAAGGTCAAAGGAATAGTCTCTGACCGTATGCGGTTTTTTCGACACAACCAAGTCGAATGTTTCAGCAATAATGTCGGTCTGTTTAGTCATTTTTTCTATTGATACACAGTCAAAATTACCCATTTTTCTCATTGTATTGTCGTTTGTTGTACGAATATAGTGAAAAATTCGACCAATTGAACATTAATCACGACTGATCGATAGCTTAAATGTATCTATCTCTTCAGACTTTTGTAAAAGAAAAATTAGTTATTAATATGAGACTGTTAAAATTTCACCCAAATCAACAATACTTCGTACTTGCGACGATGTTTTTATTCTGCTCTTGTAAAGACAAGGAGAAGCCTGCAGTAATTAAAGATGTACAGGTTAATATTCAGCGTATCTCCACAAACAATAATATATTCCCGACCGAGTACATCGGTACGGTTGTGAGTGAAAATGCAGTTGATATCAGTTTTCTGGCTTCTGGAAACATCGAACAGTTGTATGCCAATGAAGGCCAAAAAGTAACGAAGGGTCAATTATTGGGTCGTCTCAATACCACTTCTTTAAAATATGCCCATGATCTTTCGGTTTCCTCTTTACATCAGGCTCAGGATGCTTACAAAAGATTATCAGCGATGTACAAAAATAAAAGCCTTCCCGAAATCCAATTCATCGATGTGCGTACCAAACTGGAACAGGCGCTGGCCAGCGAGGCTATTGCCAAAAAAAGTTTGCAGGATTGTAATTTATATGCACCACAGTCGGGTGTTGTTGGGAATCGGTTTTTAGAACCTGGTGCCAATGTAATGCCGGGAACCCCTGTATATAAAATTCTTGATGTATCTAATGTCAAAATAAAAACGGCGATACCTGAAAACGAAATATCAGGTATTAACACAGGTATGTTAAGTACGGTGAAAATTTCAGCGCTCAATAATGAAGCTTTCAATGGAAAAATTATTGAAAAGGGGGTTTCGGCCGATGCCATATCCCATACCTATGATGTGATGGTCCGGATCAGCAATCCTGAGAGCCGAATCATGCCGGGGATGGTCTGTAAAGTATATCCTGATGTTACTGCTGAAAATTCAGCAGGTGGGAGTATTGTTGTTCCTATCAAAGCTGTTCAGATTGATTTTTCGGGTAAACGTTTTGTCTGGATTGTTGACGATAAAGGAAAAGCCGCATACCGAGAAGTCAAATTAGGGCAACTCAGTGGTGATGGAGTGTCGATTACCAGTGGATTAAAAGAGGGTGAGCAGTTGATTACCGCAGGTTACCAGAATATCAGTGTGGGAACAAAAGTGTCGGTCATTAAATAAATACCCATTTTCAGATGAAAGAACAAAAAGGAGCCATAGCCACGGCTATGAAATACAATAAGATCGTTTTATTATTGATCGGAATACTGGTAATCTGTGGTGTTTTCGCCTTACGCGAAATGCCAAAGCAAGAATTCCCTGCATTTACAATCCGTCAGGGTATTGTAGCTGCAGTTTATCCTGGGGCCACCTCGGCTGAAATTGAAGAACAAGTATCCAAACCATTGGAACAGTTCCTGTTCACTTACAAAGAAGTAAAGAAGTCAAAGACCTATTCTCAGTCAAAAGATGGAATTGTGTACTTATTGGTTGAGCTTAACGATGATGTGGTGGATAAGGATGAGGTCTGGTCAAAAATCAAGCATGGTCTGTCCACCTTTAAAATGAAACTTCCTCCTGGTGTGGTGGCATTGATTGCCAACGATGATTTTGGAGATACCTCAGCACTACTTGTTTCTCTGGAATCCGATACGAAGACCTATCGTCAGCTCAAGGAGTACATGGAAACGCTCGAAGGACGTCTGCGCTCAATTGAATCTGTTTCTAATCTGCGTCGTTTTGGCGAGCAGAATGAACAGCTGAGCGTTTATATCGACAAGGAAAAAATAGCAAGTTATGGCATCAATCTGTATGGTCTATATCAAGTATTGCTTACAAAAGGCATGGTGGGTCCTTCCGGTGCGATCGATAATGATGAAATGGTGGTACCGATACATATCACTCGACCATTTTCCTCCGAGAAAGATCTCGAAGAGCAGGTTATTTACTCCGATCCCCAAGGGAATCATATCCGCCTGAAAGATGTGGGTCGTGTGGTCAGAGAATACCCAAAACCATCTACTTATACTATCAACAATGGAAAAAAATGTCTAATTCTTTCCACGGAGATGCGTCAGGGCTACAATATTGTACAGTATGGTAAAGAAGTTGATGAAGTAATCAACAATTTTGAAAAAACGCTTCCGGATGATGTGAAGATTTTCCGTATAGCTGACCAGCCCAAAGTTGTCGATGCTTCGATAAGTTCGTTCCTTCATGAATTGGCCATTGCAATTGCTGCCGTAGTTCTTGTGGTAATGGCATTGATGCCAATTCGCGTCGCTGGTGTTGCAGCGTCCACAATTCCGGTCACGATTTTTATCTCCCTGACCCTAATGTTTGCCTTTGGTATAGAGCTGAATACAGTTACTCTTGCCGCTCTTATTGTGGTGCTGGGAATGATTGTAGATAATTCGATCGTGATCGTGGACAGTTATCTTGAAATGCTGGATGAGGGCGTTCCCCATTGGGATGCTGCAGTTGCCAGTGCCCAGGAATATTTTAAGGCCATCTTTTCGGCTACATTAGCCATCGGACTTACTTTTTTTCCATTTCTGCTGACATTCTCAGGACAATTATATGATTTTGTTAAGGCCTTTCCGTGGACTATACTGATCACCCTTAGTGTTTCATTAGCAGTTGCAGTTCTTTTTGTTCCGTATTTACAGTATCTGATTATCAAAAAGGGGTTACATTTCAAAGAAGACGCTGGTAAACCCCGCAAAAAATCATTTTTGGATTATGTACAGTATGGCTATGACCATATTTTACAATCGGTGCTTCGCTTTCCAAGAACGTCATTCTTGTTCGGTGTGCTTTCGGTGGTCTTGGGCATTTTGTTATTCCTTAAAATACCTATTAAGCTGATGCCCATTGCAGAACGTAATCAGTTTTCGGTGGAAATATTTCTTCCGCAGGGAAACTCCCTTCCACAAACCGCTGCTGTTGCGAAAGATATGGCTGGAATACTAGAAAAGGATAAACGTGTCAAATCGATCACAACATTCGTTGGAAGTGGTTCACCACGCTTTCAGACGACTTATGCACCAAAAATAGGAGGATCAAACTTTGCACAGTTCATAGTCAATACAGAATCAAACGAAGCAACAGAAGAAATATTGAACGAGTATACAGAGAAATATGCCTATCACTATCCAAATGCATTTGTTAAGTTCAAACAATTGGATTATCAAGCTGGTGTGGATGCGGATATTGAAGTGCGACTGACAAGCGACAGTATCAGTGATCTGAAGGCTGTATCCGAAAAAATACGTTCACAAGTCGCTCAATTGGATGAACCGTTGAGGGTTTATACCAACTATGAAGAACCATTGCCAGATGTCCGTGTGGCACTAGATCCAATAGAGTCTAATAGGCTCGGTGTAACTGAAGGACTTCTGGGCGTCGCATTGGCTTCCCGATTCGGAGGACTTCCTGTTACTTCAGTCTGGGAAAATGATTACAAGCTGCCTGTCGTACTTAAATCTCAGTGGGAGCTTAAGGATCCAGTTGCTGCTGATGTTGAAAACGAATATGTATCCGGTCTTTTTGCGCCCGCAGTACCATTGCGCCAGATTGCTAAGGTCAGTACTGGCTGGCAAGAAGGTCAAATTGTTCGCCGAAATGGTGTACGCACCCTTTCCGTACTCATAGATCTTAAACGTGGAAATGTTATTGCACCTGTACAAGCAAAAGTAGAAAGTATTGTAAGTAATTTATCAAAAGACATCAAAGACCACAAGGTGACAGTTTCCTATGGTGGGGTTAAAGAAAATACAGATGAAACATTACCTAAAATAATCCGTGGTCTTGTGATATCCATCGCCATTATATTCTTTATCCTCGTATTCCATTTTAAAAATCCAGGTTTGGCAGGGCTTGTCCTTGCATCTACCACCTTCAGCTTCCTAGGAGCTGCCTTAGGATTGTGGATTATGGATATGGAATTTAGCATAACGGCTGTCTTGGGACTGGTTAGTCTTATCGGTATTATTGTTCGTAATGGGATCATTATGTACGATTATATTGAGGAACTGAGACATAAACACGGTATGCCTTTAAGGGAGGCCTGTCTGCATGCCGGAGAACGCCGAATGCGTCCCATATTACTTACATCCCTGGCAGCATCGATGGGTGTAATCCCAATGATTATCAGTAAAAGTCCGTTATGGGCGCCAATGGGTACGGTCATCTGTTTTGGAACATTGATTTCGATGTTTTTTATCCTGACTATGTTGCCGTTGATCTATTGGTTAGCTTATAAAGGCAGTGAAGATAAAGTTCGAAAAACGGTCTAAGGAAGCTACAAAAGTTTAGGTAAACAAAAAATTTCACAACAAAAAAAATGAGAAAAAGTATAATGATCATCACGGCCATGTTACTAGGCATATCTAGCTATGCACAGCAGCGACTCACCCTGATGCATAGTAAGTCGCTGGCGCTGGAAAACAATGGTAAGACAAAAAATAGCGCATTGGAAATAGACGCTGCGCGAGAAACCAAAAGTGAAGTATATACAAAGTACTTTCCAAAGATAAGTGCTTCCGCCACAGGAATGCAGGCTATTGATCCTTTATTAAAAATGCAGATACAAGGGGGGAATCTTCCGGTGTATGATGGCAATCCGGCCAATCTGCCGACGGCAAATCAATTTGCTTATATGCCGGGCACTGAGCTGGGATTATTCAATCAGGTGGGTTTGGGCTATCTGAACGTTTTACAGCCTGTGTATGCTGGTGGAAAAATTAAGAATGGGAATAAGCTGGCGGACCTTAACCTTACAGTAAAGGAAAAACAGCAAAAGGTGGTTCAAAATGAAATTTTGCTCAAAACAGAGCGGGAATATTGGCAGATCGTTGCCTTGGAAGAGAAGCAGAAATCGCTAGACAACTATGTTAAGTTTCTGGATACACTTTATCGGCAGGTCAGCACGGCATACCAAAATGGTGTGATTATCAGAAATGATCTCCTAAAAGTAACGATTAAGCAAAGTGAACTTAAGGTAAACCAAACGCAGCTGACCAATGGAAAGAAGCTTGCACTTATGCAGTTATGTCAAACAATCGGAATTCCTTATGACCCGACTATACGTGTGGAAAACGAACTTGACAATTTTTCAGACCCACAGACTTATTTTGTTTCAAACGAGAATGTCATGAGCACAAGAGCCGAATACCAATTACTTGAAAATTCTGTCGAAGCTTCTCATTTATTAACTAAAATAGCTAAAAGCGAGTATATGCCGACATTAGGCGTAGGCCTGTCAGGTTATTATATGAACCAATTCGAAAAAGGTCAGAACGGTGCATTCAACGGTATGCTCTACGCGACTGTTTCTATTCCTATTTCTGACTGGTGGGGTGGCAAGCATAAGCTTAACGAGATGGAAATCCGGGAAAATATAACGATTAATACACTAAATGATTCTAAAGGTTTACTTAATCTACAAATGGAGAAAGCCTGGACCGACCTTAAAGAAACAGATGAGAAGATCACACTCATTCAGGAAACGCTGGAGCAGGCTAATGAGAATTTACGGGTGAATCAGGACAGTTACCGAAATGGTCTTATTCAATTGTCTGATCTTCTTGAAGCCAGAGCATTAAAATCCGATACCGAAGACAAACTTACTGAAGCGAAAACTACTTATAAAACTGCGGTAACCAATTATCTGCAGGTTACTGGAAGATAATCATGGCAAAGCAACAGTGCATTAGAAAAATATCGATTACCAAACTTTGCGGTTAATCCGTCTAAGGTGCATCAATAAAATATTTAAAATCTGAAAAAATGGAAAATTTTAAAAACAAAAATGTACTGATCACCGGTGGTGCAGCAGGCATAGGCAAAATAATGAGCCGGATCTTTCTTCAAAAAGGAGCAAAGGTGATCATTTGGGATATCAATCAGGTTAAGATTGATGAGACGGTAAGTGAACTGTCTACATTGGGGCCCATTCAGGGTTACCAGGTCAATGTTGCAGACTTTGAGGGTCTTAAGGCTGCATTTGCAAATGTGAAAGAGAAGCACGGCATCGTTGATGTTCTGATCAATAATGCTGGAATTGTCGTGGGAAAATTCTTCCATGAACATACTGACGCAGATATCCAGCGTAGTATGGATATTAATGCAAATGCGCCTATGTACATAACAAAGTTATTCTTGACGGATATGATGGCCCAGAATTCCGGATATATTTGCAATGTAGCTTCCTCAGCCGGTTTGATTTCAAACCCCAGAATGTCTGTTTACGCCGCTAGCAAATGGTCGGTACTGGGCTGGTCTGACAGCATTCGTTTGGAAATGAAACAACTTAAAAAGAATATTGGAGTGACAACAGTCACACCTTATTATATTAATACTGGCATGTTTGATGGAATACGTTCTATCGTGCCTATTTTGGAACCTGAAAATGTTGCAAAAAAAATAGTTCGAAGTATTGAACGTCGTAAACCAATTGCCAGTATGCCCTGGAGCATTCATTTTGTGAGGTTTTTCCAGGGGATTTTCCCTATCTGGTTCTTCGACTGGTTCGTTGGAAATGTGATGGGGATTTACAAAACAATGGATCATTTCAAAGGACACTAAATAATTTATATTATGGATTACATAGCCAAAATAGTAGAAGATCAAAGAAGATACTTCCTTAGCGATGCCACAAAACCGATTGCGTTTAGGATAGAGCAACTTAAGATACTTCGCTCAGCCCTTAAGGAGAGTGAAAGTGAAATGATAGCGGCTATAGCACTGGATTTTAAAAAGTCACCCTTTGACACCTACACGAACGAGCTTGCATTACTCTACAGTGACATTGACGAGGCTATCAGCAAAATGAAACGTTGGACAAAGGTCAAAAAAGTGAGGACAAATTTGGTGAATTTCCCTGCAAAAAGCTATATCATTCCTGAACCATTAGGAGTTTCCTTAGTTATCGGGGCCTGGAATTACCCTTATCAATTATCATTGGCTCCAATCATTCCCGCTATTGCCGCCGGTTGCACAGTAATATTAAAACCAAGTGAGTTACCATCGAATACCAGTAGGATTATGGCGAAAATTATATCTGCGCATTTTGACCCTTGCTATATTGCGGTCGTGGAGGGTGGAATCAGGGAAACTACCAATTTACTGGAACAGAATTTTGATAAGATCTTTTTCACAGGGAGTGTTCCTGTTGGAAGAATTGTTTATCAGGCTGCTGCCAAAAACCTTACACCGGTAACTTTAGAGCTTGGTGGAAAAAGCCCGGCCTTTATAACCGAAAGTGCCAGGATGAAAATGCCAGCCAAACGTCTGGTCTGGTCAAAATTTCTTAACTCCGGCCAAACATGTATCGCCCCGGACTACGTTCTGGTTCATAGTTCGGTGAAACAGCAGTTTCTTGATGCACTGATTGCTGAAATTAAATCCATTGATTTCAGTTTTGAACAGGGTACCTACGTACAGATCATTAATGAGCGAAATTTTGAGAGACTAGAAGGATTGATTGACCATAATAAAGTTTATTATGGGGGTAAGGTCGATAAGCAGAGCCGATTCATTGAACCTACTGTAATGACTAATGTAAATTTCAGCGATAAGGTAATGTTGGAGGAGATTTTTGGACCTATTCTTCCTGTGATTGAATATTCTGATCTGGCCGATGTTATTTCAAAAGTGAAACAGGGGCCACGTCCGTTATCTTGCTATATCTATACGGAAGATAAGCACATAAAAGAGCGCATATTAAAAAGTATATCATTTGGCGGAGGAGCCGTTAACGATGGAGTGATGCATATTACTAATCCACGGCTACCATTTGGAGGAGTTAGGGAAAGTGGTATGGGTTCCTACCATGGTGATGCAGGTTTTCGGGCTTTTACACATTATAAAAGCATCTTGGATAAGCCTACTTGGATTGAATTTAATCTGAAGTATTACCCACATACACCGCTGCGCCTAAAGCTTATCAAAAAGCTGTTAGGTTAGACCAAATAGTCTTTGCAAGACAAGAATAAGTACGTTGAATTTTATTTGCTTTTATGTCCGGTACTATATGTCAAAATAGCATCGGACATTATTGATGTAAGGAACGTCTTGTTATTACCTTTTTTATCTCGTCTTACATTAAAACCTTATAAGAATGAATATTTTTGAAGAATTATATGATTTCATCTCCTATTGGAGAATCAATGAAGATATAACGGAACCTGATACGAAAGATCTTAAAATCTTACTTAATCAATACATATCAATATTATCTGTTATGTTCTTTTTTCATACTGTATTTAATGTTCTTTTTTTAGGTTTATCTGTTGACAGCGTTGTGCTTTTAGCCATTTCAGTGTTCTTTTGCCTTTCCTTCTTTTTTCTAGTTAAGCTCAGGGAAAATAAATATGTCATATCGTTTGTCTTTATCTTGCTGACGGTAATTGTGACCTACTATTCTTCGTACTGTGCTATTGAAAGCGGTGTTTTTGTGTTTTATATTCCATTGATTTCGGCACTGTATATATTTTTTTCCTGGAAGGCACATAAAAAGTTTATAACAGTACTACTGCTATTTATTTTGGCTAACCTTTATCTATTCGCTACTGGTCATCTTGATTTTATCGAAGTCAATAATAAGAATATCGAATATAGGAAAACGCTGTTAGTTCTTAATATGACTTGTATTTTGTTGCTTTTAGCTGTTAATTCGTACTTCTTTCAGCAAAAAATACAGGATTATTATTTTATTTCTGCACGGATGGACAAAGGGGAGGAAATTGCGAATTTAAACAATGAGGTTAAGCGGCTAAAAAAAATGATGAATAAAAATGTATTTACTGAAGAGGCATTAAAAGAACTTCTAGATTTAATTCAGATTAACGATCAGGTTTTCATCGAAAAATTTGAGAGCTATTTTCCTGATTTTTTCTACCATCTCCGATCTTTAAGTCCAAATCAGCTGATGTTGTCTGATTTAAAGATATGCGCGCTCTTAAAAATGGGCTTTACTTCAAAACAGATTGCTATTTATAATAATTCATCTATAAAATCTGTGGAGGGAAAAATATATCGATTGCGAAAAAAATTTAATATTGCCCCTGATAGAGATTCCAGGGTTTGGTTCTCTGGAATTTAGCATTCCCAAGCTTTGTTTTACACCTTACTTTTCCATGTGAGGGTATCTGAGGTCTGTTTAATACTAGGCTTTATTCAGATTTATTGTCTTTTTGCATATGAGGTTACTTGATCATCAGATTAAGGATATCTCAAAGCATACAGATGAGAGAGCAGAGATTACATTTACAAAAGGCATATACTTTTTTTGAAGGTCAGTTTGAAACTGTTCTAGATTTCGTACGATCGATATTTGATAAGTTTTCTTTTTTACGAGGTCCACCAGAGTAAACTGATTCCCTGAACATAAAATAACGCAAGATTAATAACCAATTGGTCCACCTTATCTATTTGAATTTTTCATTGGTTGACCTATTTTAAAACTAAACAAAATGAAAAAAATATTTCTGGCAGGCGCAGTTCTTGCCTCATTGTATAGCCTGGCACAGGTTGGTGTCAATACTCAAAATCCACAGGGGATTTTCAATATTGACGGAAAGTCCAGTACAAACACAACTAATCCGATCACCGGAGTACCAACGAATTTGCAAATGACCGACGATTTTATCGTAAAAAATACAGGTGCAACCGGAATCGGAACTGTTCCAGATAATTATGCAATGTTGGATATCGCTTCCTCTAATAAAGGAATTTTAGCTCCGCGTGTAAACCTCATTTCAAATATTTACGACCTCAATGCCGATGGTGATAACAACCTGAGCAATCAGCCTCAAGGTCTGTTGGTCTACAATACTGGTACAGCATTAAGCAAGGGGTATTATTTTTGGGATGGCTCAGAATGGCGGGTTTTTGATAGTTCAACATCAATTACGCCCACCTTTGATGGACTGGTTTGCGCCTCAGCAACCTTATCTCCATCCGGTTATGCAAATGGTATTCCCTATACAGGTAATTTACGAGTACCTTATACGGGCGGAAATGGAGGTTCTTATCAGACTGGGGGGCCAATTAATATCCATGGTCTGACCATTGCTTTAAGATCTGGAAAATTGGAATACGGGGAAGGAGAATTGGTTTTTTCTGTGACAGGAACTCCGGATACAAATAATGATTTTGCAATTACTCTAAATCAAGCAGCAGTTCCATTTTTGGCATCAGGACAGGAATGTACAACGATGATCACAAATCAAAAAGGAGCTGATATCAAGAATATTGCTTTTCTGGGATCCTTAACATTAACGAGTGAAAACGGAAGAAGTGGCTATCACCTTGTCGGTAATACACCTGATGGAAAATGGTCTGTGCGCTGTTTTTTACCTACTAATACTGACTTTTCAGATGTTAATCTACAACTTCGGTACAATGGTTCAGCATCAGATCCTACAACACGGGATATCATACAAAATACGACGTATATGTGGGGAGGAGGAGCTACTACCTCTGGAAATCAAGTTAGGTATCCGAAGAATATATGGGCGGGATCCAATGTAAATGTTTCCAGCCTACAGACTGCATTGGCACAAAATGCAAGTAATTTCCCTAACTGGGGTGATCCAGGAGTGTACGCTTCGTCGATACCGGAATACAGGTTATACCATTGGACAGATTTTGATACTGCAGGGTCAAAAGTATTTTATACGATGGAGTTTATGATGGGATCATCTACACCTTCAGCGCAAGCAACCGCTGTGACATGTCCTTCAGGAACCTGTACGTCAACACGTGTATTTTTTAATTTGAGACAAATTACAGCACCTTAGTATGGATTTTAAAAATATTCATATAGGCAGTCTAATCGAAAAAACTGTTACAGAACGCGGGATAGAAATATCCCGTATTTGTAACTTTATAGATTGTACGATACAGGAGGCTCTTGCCATGTATGAGATGGAGAGTATGGAATCAGCAGTTCTTTTACGATGGAGTAAACTGTTGGAATATGATTTTTTTCGGATCTATTCGCAGCATCTGATCTTATTTGCTCCACAGGCTGGTACAAAAAAAAATATTTCTTTTGATGCCCATAAGTTTTCACTTCCACAATTCCGAAAAAATATATATACAAGAGATCTGATTGATTTTATTCTCGAACGAATTAATTCGGGAGCAATGACAAAAGAGCAAGTTATTGAAAAATACCGTATTCCCAAAACAACATTATATAAGTGGATTGATAAATACAAACTACCATAGTATTCATCACGCTTAAAATTAAAAGTATTAATCTGTATGCCACCAGAGATCACACTTAGAAATGTGCATAACTGTAGGGCTTGACAAAAAATAGTATCTATGAGACCTATTGGACCCGATTACAAACGTATCTACTTAGATATTCTTGAAAATAAGTTCCCCGATAAAAAGGCTTTATGCAGTTCAGTTTTAGCAAAACATACCTGGACAGCTCAGGATATATTGGAAATAAATGATCGAATTTTCAACTCGGTAAATTATTCATCTAAAAAAAATAATATGTTGCATCGCTCTTATCGTAAAGTAGATATCTTAAAAATACTTGATTATCAAAAAATGCACAGACTCAATAATACACAACTTGCTGTTCATTTCCGGTTAAGTCGGAATACTGTTGGTAAATGGAAAAAAATATTTGTAATTTAATTGAGTACTTAAAAGTACTCAATTGGCTGTTTGCATGTCATGTTTTTCAGTTTCTATTACAACAGTATCTAGCCTCTTATTTATTTCTTCCAATGAGGGATTTGTACTTTCAATCCAATCAGTGACTATTTTCATTTCATTACTACTTGTGCTAACTGTGCTAGTTGTTATGATCTTTTCTTTCCCATTTTTAATTATGGTTGTGTCCCATCTTGGACCACCTGCATATACAGCAGCATACATGATTTTTGCTTTGGTGATGGAAGTGCCTCCCGTTAAACAGGCATGGTAAAACATTAAGTGAACGTCCTGCCATTTCTCTATTTTTTTATCACAATGATAATCGTGAACGACTGAGGCATTTCTGTATTTGCCTTCATAAGGTCCTCCAATAATGGTCCAAAATGCTTGTGGAATTGATGCACCGTTTACAACAGTATTCTTTGGAACCTTCCATAATTTTCCGTCAGGATCTATATAACTAAATTCGCGTTTTAGTTTCATTGATCTTCCATCATTGAGCCACTGAACAGTTACGTCACCGATAAATTTATCTATTGTTTGTTGGCTGCTTAACACCAATGGAAAAAATAGTAATAGTAAAATTAGTTTCATGATTGGTTAGTTTTAACCAAAGTTAGTGTTTTTTGTGAATGTTTGTGTGTAAAGTTTTAAAAATTAGTAATTTAGGTGTTGCTTATCTGTTAAGTCAGTATCAACTTAGTTTATTGGTTTTGAAATATTAAGATTAGTGCATTCTATTTTAAACATGCATCCCATATTTTTTGTCAAACTTATTGGTTCTTTGCTGGAGTTGATGATCTATAATATCATTTGTTATAAGATAGTCCGCAGAAATTTGGATTGACTAAGATTGATCATTTTGGTTTCTTCAAGAAAGTAATGAAGGATCATCTGTGGAAAGATGTGTGTTGTAAACTGGATGACCTCATTAGATAAAACCTCATTCTTAGAAGCTCTATCAGGAAGATTGAGATGTACTAACAAATCAAATAATGATAGAAATATCTTTAAACTATTGAATGAGAATCCAAAAATCTTAAGTGTAAAGATTTCTTAAATAATATAGAATTCCAACCCATAATTCTTCATTTTCTTTGATTTATTGATCCCCATTTTTTTATATACTTCAAACGATTAGGAGCATATTTCAAAGTTCAGGATTGCATAGGAGGTCACCTGATTTTCTATAGCAAATATATTCCGTGGTCATTGTGTGAATTTTTTTTGGGTATCGGAAATCGAAAATCCCTAACCTTCCGCAAAAAAAATTAAGCTTCCCTCAATCTGTCCTATTGCTTTACTCCGTAATAGATGATCAATTTGATCATTTTACCTAGTTTGAATAATGTTTGAGAATCAGACTACAACAATTACCAATTCAACTACTTTTTATAGAAGGGTAATTAAGAATTTTGCACTTAAGATTGAAGTTAGTTATACAAACTATTAAAAAAAGAATTATGCAAAAGAGAAAATTAGGGAATAGCGGATTAGAAGTATCGGCACTAGGCTTTGGCTGTATGGGGTTGAACTTTTTGGATGGGAAAGGTCTTGATAAAAAAGAGGCCATAACACTACTACACAATGCAGTTGATAGAGGGATTACATTTTTTGATACTGCAGAAGCTTACGGACCTTACACTAACGAAGAACTTGTTGGCGAAGGATTACAGCCCTATAGAAAAGATGTAGTGATCGCTACAAAATTTGGTTGTAAAGATGCCAGACCGGCAGTAGGTTTAGACAGCAGACCTGAAACGATAAGGGCAGTAACCGAAGCATCTTTAAAAAGATTAAAGACAGATTATATTGATTTGCTATACCAGCACAGAGTTGACCCCAATGTTCCGATAGAAGATGTTGCAGGAACTGTAAAAGATCTAATACAGGAGGGAAAAGTGAAGTATTTCGGTTTATCGGAAGCAAGTGCCAAGACAATTCGAAAAGCTCATTCAATTCAACCAGTGTCAGCATTGCAAAGCGAGTATTCTCTGTTTTGGCGTGAACCTGAAAATGAGATCATATCGACATTGGAAGAATTAGGGATTGGTTTCGTACCGTTCAGTCCTTTGGGCAAAGGCTTCCTCACAGGTATCATCAACAAAAAATTAGAGGAAGTTGACCGACGAAATGTAATTCCTCGTTTCACAGAAGAAAACATCAATGCCAATCTGGTTTTAGTGGATGCACTTTCTAAGATTGCTGAACAAAAAAATATTTCGACCGGACAGTTAGCATTAGCCTGGCTATTGGCTCAAAAGCCTTGGATAGCACCAATCCCCGGAACCACAAAACTGCATCGTTTAGAGGAAAACATAGCTAGTGCTAATGTTGTACTTACAGCTGAGGAACTTGCAAAAATTGATGAAACAGTGAGTGGAATTACATTGGTAGGCGACCGGTATCCCGAATTTTTAGAAAAGCAAATAGATAAATAAAAATTAATTGTAATGCAAAATATTAAAGGAAAAGTGGTCGTCATCACAGGTGCAAGCAGCGGCATGGGAAAAGCTCTTGCCATACAATTAAGCAAAAATGGTGCAAAGGTTGTCTTGGGTGCAAGACGAACAGAACAATTACAACAACTTGTTGAAGAAATTAAAAGCAAAGGTGGTGAAGCCACCTTTGCTAAAATTGATGTGAAGAATAAAGCGGATCTGGTCAGGTTGGTCAATACAGCTGTTGAGCAGTACGGAAGATTAGATGTCATTGTAAACAATGCAGGTGTTAGTCAATTAAGCCGCATTGACGAATTGGATATTGATGGCTGGGAAGAAATGATCGACATTAATCTCAAAGGCGTTTTGTATGGGATGGCAGCTGCAATTCCCGTTTTCAAACAGCAACAATCGGGACATATCATCAATATCATTTCAACGGCAGGAATAAAGATCGTGTCCATGCAAGGCGTTTATGCAGGAACTAAAAATGCTATTCGTACGATTGCAGAAGCATTTCGTCAGGAGTCTGACGGAAGTATTCGGATTACTGGGATTTCGCCTGGGTTTGTGAAAACAGATTTTGCGAAAAATATTAAAAACGAAGAAATGAAAACCGCAGTTCAAAACGGAATGGAACAGATGGCTATTAATCCGATTGCGATTGCCAATGCTGTGATTTATGCAGTAAGCCAACCTGATGATGTTGAAATTGGTGACATCGTGATTCGTCCGTCAAAACAAAATTGATTAAATTCGTAAACGAAATGCAACACACATCAGACATCAATCAGATTAAAAGTATCTCGCAACTAGTGCGTGTGCTGGGATTTCCTGCGCCATTGCATCCGTTGATCGCATTGGTTGATTACAAGAATGTTCCAATTGATATGTTTCCAAAGGGGCAAAGAGTAAGTCTTGATTTCTACAAGATTTCCTTTAAGCCTAGTTTCAAAGGACACATCAAATACGGACAGGGCTACTACGATTTTGAAGAAGGCGGATTGGCATTTTTGAAGCCAAAACAGATTGTTTTTCCGCCCGAAGAAATAGAAAGCTATGAGGGAATCGCTTTGTATTTTCATCCGGACTTTATCCGAAATTATCCGTTAGGAAAAACAATTAATCAATTTGGATTTTTCTCCTATGATGTGTCAGAAGCTTTATTTTTATCGGCAAAGGAAAAAGAAATTATAGCCAATTTATTTTCCACGATAGCCAGTGAATTGGAAAACAATATTGATAGTTTTAGTCAGGATGTGCTAGTGTCGCAGATAGAATTGCTATTGAATTATAGCAATCGCTTTTACAACAGGCAGTTTTTGACGAGAAAAGCAGTCAATCACGATATCATCACTTCTTTGGACAAACTTTTAAGCAGCTATTTTGAAGAAGGAAATAGTCTGAAAGAAGGGTTGCCGTCCGTAAAATATGTCAGCACTGAACTTAAGCTGTCACAAAGGTATTTAAGTGATATGCTAAATACATTGACGGGACTTAATACACAACAATACATTCAGAACGCAATTATAGAAAAAGCGAAAGAAAAGTTATCAACGACGAATCTTTCCGTTTCGGAAATTGCTTATGAACTAGGCTTTGAACATTCACAGTCATTCAGCAAACTCTTTAAGACTAAAACAAACGTTTCGCCTTTGGAGTTCAGACAGTCGTTTAATTAAAATACGAATAATTATTTACTGAGCTTCAATTTCAAATTTATTCAGATTCCTGACTACAAAAAGTGATCACCTTAATTATTTTTTCAGCCAATTGGAGTACAGATCTCAATGAGAAATCCGTCAATGTCTCGGACATAGGCAACTGTTTGACCCCACGGTTTTGTTATAGGATCTGCAGCGATTGTTGCTCCTGCATTTAGAGCTTTCGAAACTGTTTCTTCTATATTGTCTGTTGTAAAGCCAATTTCAATTCCAAATGGTTTAGATGTCAAACTGCTTTCAATAAAACCCTCTTTCAGGTTTGATTTGGCTAATGTAGTGGAAGCAAAGGAAAGTGTTGTCTCGCCAACCAAAAGTTCACCATAGTCATTATCCGGTGTTATAAATTTTATTGTAAAACCAAAAGCGTTTTCGTAAAATTTGATTGATCGTGTTACGTCCTGAACGTATAAGATGGTGTAAGCAAATTTTATCATTAGATGTATAATCTTTTTTATTAATTATTGTTTTATGTCTGAGTGGCAGTGGTATCATTTGGTGACTTACCACAATTTTGTCAAACTGATGATATGTGTAGTCTTGTAGAAATTTAGATGAAATATGCATCCCAAAATTCTTTTACATTGTTGACTTCTCTTCTAAAGCTTAATTTCGTTCCGTCAATTTTTTCTATTTCCAAATATGAAATGTCAAAAGCATCGCTAAAATCACTTGAAAATGCTCCGCCGTGTTTTATTGTAAACGAATATTTCAAGAAATTAATTAAATTTAATTAGAAATAATATGTCAAAAATGTAAAAGATGAAAAATAATGAAAATCCATTATTTAATGGTGACAGAATCTATAAATCTTTAACTGAAAATGAAGTAATTGATCTCCTTTTAAACTGGAATAATAATCGTGAGAAATCTGATTTAAGGTCTTTTTTAAGTGGGATTTTTTATCCTGATCAGAAAGCTTATTTTGAGTATGAAGGGTTCTATGTGACAAAAACAATTCTCAGGGATGAGCTTAAACTTGAAAAAAACAAAAAGCCAGGGGATATTGATGTCATTATTATTCCTTTCACTAAAACGAAAATCTATTTTGAGAGGACTTCGGTTTACGAAATCAAGATTGTTCGTCCTACTAGAAAAAATCCTGGGAGAAATGCAAATTCATTGGGTGTTACGCAGGCGTTAGGTCTTGCAGAAGATGGATTTCCTCTGGTCGGCTTGATTCACGTTTCCATTACAGAACCATTACCGGAAGAAGAGAAAGTAGATATTAAATTTTCAACCTTGAAGGCAAATAGCGGATTAGGAAAGGAAGAAGGGAAATCTTTTGACGATTATCTTATTGATGTAAGAATGGATCAGTTTGCCTGGTGGTCAAGCGAAAATCAGATCAAGAGACTGATGACCCTGCAGCTTCCTGATTTTATCGGAATATCTTCATATGGATTAGAGTTTTATGAAGATGATCGTATGCTTATTTGTACATCAGATGTTTGCCATCAGAAATTAGCAGCTTGTTGCTTTAATCCAAAAACCTTGCAACTTACTATACTAAAGATTAAAAACCATTTTTTAAAGAATAAGAGTAAGTATAAATTGATGTTGAACAGAATGCCTGAATGAAAAGTAGAGGTAAGTTCTTCAGGGAATTTTATCCAAATCTAAGCTTCTACTTTATTAACATGTTGTAATCTAGTCTCTAATAAAAATAGGCTAGTATTCAGGATATCACAACAGTTTTAACTTTGGTTTTTAATTTATTTCTATTGATATGTTTTCAATTCGCCTCAAGTAAGTTTAGGTCAAATACAATAACGTAGTCTTTGGAATGCTACAAACTTTGAATTGTTTCCAAAGTTTTACCCTGCTTAAATTTAAATATATCCTTTTTCATGTAAATTACATTGTCTTTTACAAGTGTCATTTCAAACCTGTCAGGTTCTGTAGTTCTTTTATCCTTTTCGGAGGCAGAAACAATAAATTGATCCTCTGACATTGTTTTTGCTTCAACAAATTTCCATTTATTTGATTTGTTTTTATATTCAATAAGCATATCATATTTCAATTACTATGATTCCATATGAGGCTACCTGATTTTCTATAGCAAATATATTCCGTTGTCCCTGCTGAAAAAAATCTTTTTGGGTATCCGGGATCGGAGATCCCAGAACCTCCGCAAAAAGATTTCAAGCTTTCATCAATGTTCTTTCTTATTGTTTTCAAGGAATTGATTGCAGTTTTCCTTGTGCCTGCCTGAATGGTAATCCGCATAGAAAAAGTCAGAAACCTCACAAGATGCAGTTGCAGTTCATTGAAATTTTGATCCTTATTATTCTCTTGGTATAAATCAGATGATTGATGTTATTATAGATCAATTAATCCAACTTATTTATAAGACAATTCTTCCAATTTATTTAAGATCAGTTCTTCCGATGGAATGATGAAATAAAAGATAGAAAAAGGTCAAGATTTCCTTCAATCTGCAATCACGGGTTTTTGATGGCAAGTGCGGGAAAAACAGGTCTCCGCCGTACTCGGAGCGAACTACATGAATTTTAATATTGTGAACGAAATTAAATTGAGCTATTCAAGAAAAGGAAATTGTGAAAGGTCTATCTCATCTTCAAGGGATGCGGTGGATGTTTTCAGGGAACATTTTGATGCGGAGGAAATGGATTACAGGGAATCATTCTTTGCGCTGTATCTCAATCAGGCGAATAAAGTTTTAGGAATTAAGAAAATATCTGAATGCGGAATTTCTTCGACATTGGTTGATGTGAGAATTGTGATGCAGGCGGCTCTTCTTTGCAATGCTTCAGGAATTATCGTAGCCCATAACCATCCTTCAGGGAATCTGAAGCCGTCTGGTTGCGATATTAAAATGACTGCACAGATAAAAGAGGCTGCAAAAATTCTGAGTATGTCCTTGCTGGATCATGTGATATTGACTTCGGATTCTCATTATTCTTTTGCGGATGAGGGGATGATCTGAGTAGTAAAATAATAAGCAATCAAAAAATAATAGAATTAAACAAATATCTAAAGATTATGCACAACATTGGAAATCATACAGCAGTTTCAGAAGTCAGTACCTTGTTGGTACTTCGTCACCGTAATAATTCTGTCGGGATTGTTCAGGCGGTCAACCAATCCGGAAATTTGATAGATGTGAAGCCTGATAGTAATAAAGTGGATGCGGTCATTCGTGTTGATTCGACGGAGAATTCTTTTACAGACTTCTATGCAGATTTTTACCACCAGCTCAAAGATCCCTCTGAATATTCATTTTTTAAAGTGCGGGAATTTGAAGCGCACGAAACAGCGATAGGTTTACAGAAGTATATTGATGATTCATCGGATGCTGAAAGACAGGATTTAAAGGAGTTTGAAGTTTCTATTGAGGCGGTGAAAACTGCCGGAGAACAGAAGTATATAAATAAAGATTCTTCTGTCATGAAGAGTGGTTTAGAGAATGGGTCACCAATCATTAATAATCGTTCTCATTACCGCTATCAGATAGAAGATGTTCCTTGGGAAACGATGACTGAATTGGGTCTCGATATGGAAAAGTTGGAAGAGATAGGTGCGTTGGAATCTTTATTAAAAGGATTTAAGACACCGATGCTGATTCCGATACTTTTTAATGATGGGGAAGCGGTAAGTCGGATTGATGCACGGCTGCAGTTAAGGATTGACGATGATGGAGAATTGATTGTTAAGGTGTATCGGGTCTGTAAGAAAGTGGATTTCAGAAAGAAGTTTAAAGGGCATAAGTTTACAAAAGAGGATAGAATGAATCTTTTGACTTCGGGAAATATGGGCAGAGTGGTGGATTTGGTTGATTCCTTTACGGGCGAGATAATTCCTTCATTGATTAGTTTGGACAGGCTGACCAATGAGCTGATTTCTTTGAGGATTGAATTTGTGAGGATTCCTGATGTGCTTTGTAGGGTAAGACTGGATTTTGAACAGAAACAGATGCTTCTTGATGGGAAGCCTTTGTTTATTGAAAATATAGTATCGAAGAAAGCAAGGTTGTTTTCCGCAACCGTGCAGTTCAATGCGGATAGGCAATGGGTGGAGTTTTTGTTTGAGAATAAGTTTAGAGGTGTTGGTTTTAGCGAAGGGAATCATTCTGAAAGGGTAGTTCCTTCACATTTCAGAGGTGTAAAACTTCGCCAATGGCAGATGGGTAAGTTGAAGGCAGGGGAGGTGGCTTATATCAAGGGATTAGAGAGCAGAAAAGGCAAGACTTATCAGGGATATATGAGTTTTGATAAGTCAGTAGGGAGAATCGTGTTTTCGTTTAAGAATCCGAAAAAGAAATAGAGGAGTCGTGAAAATGTTTTGGGTAGTTCTAGAGGTAACGAGTAAGTATTTTTGAATATAAATTTTAAGTAACCTGCAAGGTCGATTGACTTTGTAGGTTGCTTTCTTTGAGTTTTACAATAGAAATGGTTGAGGGAAAATCGGGCGGCAAAAATGCAATTCCTCCCTGTAGTCGGAAACGCATTTTTGCGAAGTTTGGAGCAACCCAATTTCTAAAACATTGCCAAGTAGAGCTTTACTATGTTTTTGAAAAAAGGTTACGGAGATCTAAAATAATAATATCGTATTTAGGGTTCTGATGTTTACATTAGTGAAGAATGTTTTCCGCATGTTCTCTTTTGACAGGTGGGAACAAGACTAATAATCTGTTCATGACCAATTAACCTACAGTTGCTGATTATTTAAATTCTAATAATATGATGTTATGGAAAATTTCTTCAAAACACTAAAGCACGCAGCAATTAATTGTGTCAAATTGCAATTATTTCTTGCTATATTTTTTTGTAAATAAAAAGTGATGGTACGACTACTTTTTTTGGAAATATGAAGTTAATAACTGTAAATGATTGTTAAAAAATACCTGATCAAGATTTAATGCGATGAAGACAGATAAACAATTCAAAAGTGTGATTTTTTAATATTTAAAACAACATCAAATTTTAATCGCTATACTCTTCTTTCATTATTTTAATTTTTTCCATGAGCTCATGATCGTCTTTTGTGTGTGCTACAGAGTACATTAAATTAAATATAGGATGGGGATAACCTAATACTT
The DNA here is from genome assembly GCF_021010565.1 of Chryseobacterium turcicum. Lineage (NCBI taxonomy): Bacteria > Pseudomonadati > Bacteroidota > Flavobacteriia > Flavobacteriales > Weeksellaceae > Chryseobacterium > Chryseobacterium turcicum. The sequence continues at coordinate 2,609,569 of NZ_JAJNAY010000001.1, read as the reverse complement.
TCACATTTAGGTTTTTAAAAATAGTAAGGGCTATCATGCAAGCTTTGTATGCATTTTCCAACTCCCCATTGAAATAAAATGATTCCCCAAGCTTGATGTAGTAGTGCATGAGAAAAGCATCATTCCTATTTTCATCTGGAAGTTCCTTATGAAGATTAATTGCCAGTTTAAAAAGTGTAATGGCTTCAGGGAAATTTAGCACCTCATAATTTGCTAATGCCAAAACCTGACATTGAATGGACATGGAAAAATCATCGTAAACATTGTGTTTCTGCCTTAAATGCTCAAGATTTTCAAAACACTCTTTGAAACGATCCATCTTTCTTTGCTGGATGAACAAATTACAGAGGTTACAGATGGATATGAACAGTTTAGGCAGGTGCTCTTTATGAAGACTTAAGATTGACACTGACTGTTCAAAATGTTCAAAAGCTTGATCTAGATGACCGTCAGCTGCGAGAGCAATCCCGTAATTATTGGCTATTAATCCAAGAAGCGGGTCAGTAGACTCCAGATGGTTTTCTGCTCGTTCAAATAGGCTCGTCCACTTATTGGTTATATTATCTTTCCCCAGCCAGTTATACATATTTAAAACTTCGTTCTCCAACTGTAGCAAAGGTTGATAAATGGTTTTGCGATATGGTTCATCGATCACGTTAAGCATTGCTTCTCCAAACTTTAAAAATCTTAAAGCAAAGCTAAGATCCTGATCAGCACCTTTTTTTAACACCTTTAAAAGACACCAGACATTGTTAAGTTGGTTTAAAAATGGCAGCTCCTTTGTGCGCTCCTGATAGATGATAGAATCCCTCAAGACCTTATGCATTGTAATTTGCGTGCCCTCTCGTTCAATTAAGCCTTTAGCGTGCAATCTATTAATCGCATTCGTTAGATTTGTTCTGCTTTCAGACTTGTATTCTTCTCCAAACCAATCAACAAGATCATTAAACTGTACATCCTCCAAAGGCAGCATTGCGAAAAAGGTCAAATAATATGCTTCAGCAGGTTCAATTCTGCTTAGGCTAAATGTCTGATTTAAAATCTTTAAAATATTGAATGATTGTCCACCATCATTGGGAATGTCTATGTTGAGGTTGTCATCATCCAGACTTTGCTGTTCAAAATGATCTAGCATTATATCCAAACTAAGATCAAAACTGTATTTAATTGTTTTGGCCACTAAACCAATGACCAAAGTATTATATTCTACATATTTAAATAAAGATATAAATTGCTCGTCTGTAATATCAGTAGCATTGTCGAAATTAAGGTAGACTGCCTTAGATTCTTCAAAACTTAATTTTTTTATGGTTAAAGTTTTTACATTCTCTAGTCGTAATCTCGTACCAATGATCATTTTCCAATTCGTTATACACTGTAACTCTGCCATTTCGGCTTCGGTACTATCGTAGCTATCAACAATTAGCAAATTATTACCTGAAATCTGATTCAGTTTGTTAATTATTAGACCAAACCTACCTGAGAATTCATCGGGATTTAAAGCAGGTAAATCGAGATTTACGGCTAATTGCTCGTGAAAGTTCAAAGTGCTTACCAGGCCTGTTTCAACATTGATCCAAATGATGTGATCATAATCCTGAACATATTTTGAGATATAGAGTTTTAAAAGGGAAGATTTCCCCATTCCCCCATTGCCATTCACGCTAACATGTTTGTTATCATTAAGAAGGTCCTGAAGATCAGCAATCAAGGTTTCCCGTCCAATGATCATTGACGAATTAATGAAAGGAATAGTGGTTATCAATTGTGGAATCAGCTTCTTGCCACTTAGCTCTTCAAGTTTTTTTCCATGTAGTTTTTGTATATCTATCAGACCATCGACCTTTTCCCTTATTATAGAGACATCTTTTTCAAGAACTTCTACACGAAAATGAAACAATTGAGCAAAACGTAAATCAATGTAATGCACCATTTCATCATCATTCGATTTCAATAGGCCATCTAGAATGCCTTTATTAACTTTCCTTTTATTGGGATCTGGTAGCTGAGATATGCGATAGATTTCACTTAAAAGAACATCGAAAAGTAATTTTTTAGGTCTTTTTTCAAAAACAGGATGATTTAAATAATTATTGATATCAACAATTATTTTATCAACTGCTTCTTCGGTAGGTACTTCTTTGAAATCCCATTTTATTTTAGTCACAAAATCACAGATCAAATTCTGATCATCGAGTAATTTCTGAAATAAAGATAAATTGCTCTCTAAGGTTTTTTTCTCATCATCCGAAATTGCTTTTTTTGCTAAAGATTTCTGAATCTTTGAATTGATCTGTGAAAATAAAATATCAGACACAATGTTTCCGCATTGCTGAAGGGTCTCTTCTCCAATATTGTGTTGCTCTGCAAACCATCTTTGTAACAGTTGCTCACTTTCAGAAATTTTGGTATTTGTAATAAAGTGAAAAAAAACAGGTGTTGAACTGTTCGAATGCTCAAGATATAAGCTGAAGAAATTAAATAGTGACTTCTTTATCTCGGGTGATTTAAAACTGAAAACTGAGGAATAGCATTTGATCTGCGTAAACACTAATTGATCACCTATCTCTGTGATATCCTCGTCAACTTCGGTTTTAATGTCGTCTTCAATACTATTTACATAGTGATCCAGCCATTTCAAGACAACATGTAAATACTGATAGTAGAAACCACGATTTGTTGCAATTGCATCGCGATTTATCTTGATGAATTTTAGTAAATCGGCTGAGATTAATGGCGCTGACAATGTTTATAAAATTATGTATGTGAAAATAAATTTAACAGAAGTATTTAGTGAGCATGGATATCATCAAGGTCGTCAATAAAGTAATTATCGTTATGAACTTCTTTTATTGGATTATCATACAATAGAAATGCTTTGATTTGTGGCTCAAGAATTACTGTTTCTTTAGTAATCATATTTGATTTGACTTTTTCTCTTAATTCCATCAAAAGTCTTCCCAATGCATTTTTTCCTTTCAATATAGAAGGGTTTAAAGGTGAAGCTCCCCATATAGTATCTTTTTTAGAAAATTCTACTATTGTTTTTTCACCCGTACTTAGTAGTAATTCAGAAAAAGTATCAAAGTTTTGAATCAATTTAACTTCTAGACACCATTTCATCACCTTAAACTTTACGCTATCCCAATCCTGCCTCCTGAACTGCTGGTATTTTCTGCCCACAGCTTTTGCATCCATAGGATTTTTAGTTTCAATAATTTCCTTCTGAATCGTTGGAAATAATGGAAATCTGCATGCCTGATAAAGAATTTCTGAACTTTGGATATTAACTTCGTTAATAAACAGAGAATAACCAGGAGCCATATTAGAAAGGCCTCCAAATTTATTTTCAGTTTTAGCAAAAGTTATAATTTCTCTTGTATTATATTCTCCAATGCTCGGATTCATAGTGCTAATTTAAACATTTTTCCCACTATTTTTTATTAATTTAATCCAGCAAAAGTTGTTATACAGAATGATATTTTATTCCTGATAAAAACTTCTAAATTATGAATAATACCATTTTCATTTTGTGAAGGGTGTTGTAAGTCGATATTTTTTTTGAATGATTTATGAATTTCCATTAAAAACTCTGTTAGATTGTAATTTAGTGTGCTTCTGTAAATCAAAAAGTTTTTTATCTTTACTTTGTATACCGTTTTACTTGCGGTATTTACAATTTGTAAAAACTAATAAAACACTATGGCCAAAAGATCTCATCTAAAATTTATAAGTAAGGAACAGTTATCAGAAGTAAAAGATTTCAGGTACAACTACGGTTATGACGGTAATAAAGAAGAGGAGGACATATCTCCTAAAAATTATTTTAGGTTAGCAACAGCACTTCGAGCAAATCTTCGAACTTTTGAGCACGATGTTTCAGAAAAGTATGAAAGAAGAGATCCAGATATAACTATACCTGCTGACATTGATTATATGGAGATTACTTTTCAGGATCTGTTCGAAATCAGGAAGTTTTTCTCTATTTATTATGAAGATTATGGTCTTGAAGGCGTAGCATTTTATGATTTTGCAAAAAGAGGTCTGTTTGCAATTATTGACCGTGATAAGTTCGAAGCATTTATTGGCGATGTGATAGGTTTTACAAGATCTGAACTGGACCACGATAATAGCATATCATATTCTGCCAACATCAAATATATTGCCGGTTTTAGACTGTTAAAAACTGAGGATATAGTTAGATTTCAACTTGAAGATATTGGTGAAATAGTTTATCTATCAATCATAGATCTTCCCTTGGAGATAAAGCTCAAAGAAGAGATTTTGTCGGCACTTTTTGATTATTTTGGGAGTAATGAAATAGAATTCCGATATATTGAAGAAAGTGATAGAATAGAAGTACGCAATCCTACTTTAGAGCAAATCAAAAAGATTGTAGAAAATTTTGATATTATCGAAAGTGCTACATGTTCTGCTTTTACAACAGTTAGACCTGGAGAATTTAATACCGTTGAACGCGAATTTGGTTTTGAGATTCTGAATGTAGACGAAGATCTTCCTATCGTAGGTATCATTGATACAGGAATCTCACGTGATACAGCCCTATCCCCATTAATAATTGTTGATGAGACCTTTACGTTGGCTGGAAATCCGCTGGTAGACCATGGAGGGCGCAACAGGTTAGGTCACGGAACTGCAGTAGCTGGACTAGTAGCTTTAGGGAGACATAATCACAGAAATAATTTCGAAGGTGAAGTAAGGGCTGATGCTAAATTGCTCTCGATAAAGATAAGTAACAGCGGTAATGGTTTTATTTCAGAACTTGATCTTATTGAGATGTTGTATGAAGTTAAGAAGCGATATCCTGAAATCAGGCTTTTTACTTTAACAACTTGTTATAGTTGCAATATGTCCACGAACGAAGCTTTTTCAGATTATACCTATGCACTTGATAAATTTGCATTTGAAACGGATAGTCTACTTTTTATTTGCACTGGTAATAATGACAACTGTATCAATGAAAATTCAAATTATGATCTTAATTATTTTCACGGAGAGCATACTAATCTATCGACACCAGCAGACAGTTTAAATAACTTCATCGTAGGAGCAGCAGCAGATAATTTAAAGGATGGAGCTTTTTTAGGAATAGCTTCTGGCCGTGAGTTTCCTGCTTTGTACACCAGAAAAGGGCATATTGATCTGTCGGCGATCTACAGTTCCAAAAAAAACAATGAAAATTATTTCAGACCTGATGTTATCGAAAGTGGAGGAGATATGGGATTTTATAATCCTACAACACTGGATTGGATGGATGAACCAGCCTTAACTTTGCTATCAGCGTTGCCTCATAGAGGAATTATGCAGGACGTGGGTACGAGTTTTGCAGCACCATTGACTGCAAACCTTGCCGCAAAAATTATAAAAAACTATCCACAATTGACGAACGAAAGTGTCAAAGCTCTAATCATCAACGGCGCATCTTTAAACTTTATACAGTTTACAGAAAATGTTACTCAATTGCTTAACAGAGTAGTAGGAAATGGAGTTGTCGATGAATCAAAAAGTTTGTACTCCAGTGAAAATTCAGCAACTATGATTTTGGAGGATAATATAGAGCCTGGAAAAATAAAAATATATCCGATTAATTTTCCGGATTACCTACTTAATGATGAGTTAGGTAAAAAAAATGGAATTTTAAAAGTTACAGCAACATTGTGTTTTAAATTTCTTCCTATTAAGAATAACCAACTTTCATACAATCCCATCCACATGGCTTTCAGCATTTTCAAAAATCAATCAGCTGATGATATTATGAAGCCAGACAAAGCTTTGAAATCAAAGCTTAGGTCAACACTCTCATGGTCAGAAAATGGTAGACACGTGGCGAAGCCACTGCCATATGCAAATACTCAGAAAATTTTTTTGAATGTCAACCTTGCAGACCTGCATAAAGAAGATAGTACTTTCAAACTTGCAATCCATGCTAAAGTATCGGATCAGATTGTGGGAAATCTACCGGATGGATATCCATCTGAGTTTCCATTTTCTATTGTGATTTCAATTGAAGAAACATTAAAAAAGAGTACAGGGAAATTATATGATCAACTTCATGCGGTAAATCATCTTGAGGTTATCAGTGCTCTTGATCTTGACACTACATTAGAAACTGAAGATCTAAACGTTTAATGATTTTTTCTCTGTTTCAATAAGATCTTTCCAGATACTGGTATTGATTTGAGCGGATAGTATCTTTTTTGGTTCAGTAAAGGCAAATAGTGTACGTTTTATAGCAGTAATCAATGTTTTTTGAATACTATAGTACGATAGCCCAAGAGCATTTTTAATAATCCTATTGGCAGCTGATTTGTTATCAAATTTAAAGTTTCCATTTTGGAGCACCAAATCTATCAGTTTTTTAATGTCACCCTCGTTAGGAAGTTCGAAGCCGATAATATTGTCAAATCTTCTTAGAAGGGCATCATCCAACATGTCTTTTTGATTTGTTGCAGCGATTACGATGCTGCTTTGTGGAAGATAGTCGAACAGTTGAAGTATTGTATTAACAACCCGTTTCATTTCTCCATGATCTTGACTATAATCTCGTATTTTTCCAAGACTATCAAATTCATCCAAAAAGATTATACAATCTTCAGTTGCGGCCTTTTTAAATATTTTTGATAGATTTTTACTTGTCTCTCCTAGTTTTGAAGAAACAATTGCTCCTAAATCAATGACTACCATCATTTTATCCAGCTCACCAGCGATAACGTAAGATGCCAAAGTTTTTCCACATCCTGAGGGACCATATAAAAGTAATTTATTAGAAACTGGAAGATCAAACTGTTGTAAGATTTCAATTTTTTGATGTTCCTCTATAAAAAACTGTAGTTCATTATGAATTTTGGTATTAGCAATAATATTATCCAGTGAATAGTCTGATGTGATTTTTTCTAGAATTAAATCTGATAATTCTCTGTCTTCGATTCGATTTAGATGAGTCTCTGATCCGACTTTTGTCAAACCATTAGTTTTCTGAAATCTTAAAGAATCTTTTAGAATCGACTGAAGCTGAATAGCAAAATTAAGCTTTTTTGTCTGCTTTGAATGTTCAATAAGTTCATTAAGTACATACAATAAACGCTCTTGATCATTTTCAAGACCATATTTAGCTATCTCTTTTATGTAATCTAACTGTGCCATTATTTTCGCAAAGGTAACTTTTTTTTACATACATAATATGTCGATATTATGTAATTAATTTGAAAGATGCAGATAAATAATTACTATTGTGTTCATTTAGAAATATTATTTTAAAGTCCTAACGTTATGACTCCGGGAATAAATTTTATTTTTTTGTCTGTTGTTGTTTCTTAGGAGGTTTTAAAGATGGTGTATTTCCTGGAGTGTCTTTGTTATCACGCTGTCGTTCGTCTGGTTTACCAGTGGAAATTGCGATTCGTTTCGGTCCCGGTTTAAGTGCCATGGTATTGATAATTAATTTGTTATATTATCAAATTTATAAAAAATAATTAAGTTTATAGTATAAAAAAAGAATTTTCTTTTAAATGTAACAACACTTCACATAATATCCAAGAAACCAACGATGAGATAATCATACACTATGTCCTATAGTTATTTCCTTAGCTGATTTAAATTAAATAATAATGATGTTCATTTTTGCAGTACTTCGCTTTACCACATTCAACTAATGGCTTCCAAACTTTTGAAATAGCCAGTTCAGAAATATTCTCTCCCATTGTAACCGGTCGTAAATTGCTGCTTGAAATAATTTGTTTTCCAAATATTTCCTTAGCTTTTAGAATAATACTTATTGAAATGCCTTTTCCTAAATAATATATATTATCTGCGAACAAAGCAATCACCTTTAGATCTATTCCATTTTCCATTTCTCTAAGCATAAAATCAAATGAATCTTCTTCTTCACGTCCTTTTTCATAGATCTTGAAAATGTATCTGTTGGCTTCGCTATCTTCATCGTAATCATATGAATAGTCGGCGATAAAATTGTAAACTACATCATTTTTTAAGCTTTCAAAATTAATTTTCATCTTAAGGTAAATAAAAAATTAAAAAGCATTCAAATATTCCTCCAGGTATTTGGTTGAATTCTTATATTCATCATAATTTTCCCTGATAAATTTGTTTGAAATGTAGACCGTTTTTCCATTTTTTGAAATCTTGTGTTCTGTATTTCCAGATAGTTTGAGAGAGGGGACAAACCAAAAATCCGGTACAGTGTTTAAGTCGTCAATCTTTCCATGGTAGCAAACCAGTGCATATATAAGGTTTGGAGCTGTTTCAAATTTTCCTGAATTGGAGATGAGCCAATCATTTCTCTTATTAACTCCTTTTACCTCTACAATACACATAGCGCCAAGTTTGGTTTTAACTATAATATCAACACCTTTTTTGTTTCCTAAGGATAGATAAGCATCCTTAGCTGTACGGCACAGAATACTCATGATAAAATATTCTGATGCGAGATTAGTATTATAGTTTGTTTCTCCTGTGCTAGTTTTAATTTCCATCATTTTATTTAATAGTATTCCAAACTTTACTTTTTTCGAGCATAATTTTATTCATGTAAAATTAACTGTTAATCTTAACCCTCTAGTTGCTAACAAAAGTTCCGACAGTTAAATATCAAGTTTTATGATTTCTGGATTTTCTTTTCTTCTTATTACAACGTTAGCTACTGTCCATTTATCTTTCTTTGAAATATGTGGGAGAATAGCATTAGGAGTTTTCTCTCCAAATACATAATAACCCTTTTGATCCAAATCATCCAACACCTTTTGCAGTTCAAATCCGATTTGTACCTTATCATATGGTTCAAGCATTGAGCTTATGTCTCCATAATCTATTAGTGTCTGTATAAAATCTCCAATAAACTGTGCTTCTGTACTATCTTTAGCATCTTCGTAATCTGTATTATATGCATGAACCTCGTTTACGATATTAAATAGATCTTTTCCAGACGTGATCCTCATTAAAAATTTTGGCTTTTGATCTTTTTCCTTTTCTTCAGCAGCTTCAGCGATTACTTTTTTAACCCAGTTTTCATGATTTGTTTTGATATATCTTAAAAGTTCCTCTGTATATGTATCAACAAGTTCATCTATTTCTTTATGATGATTCTTACAAAGAAGAAGCAGATTTTCGTAATTATCATAATCTTTAAGATCTGCAACATGTCGTGGACCAGTAGGTTTTGAGCTGATGATGTGACATTCCTCTCCAATATTAAATTCAGTTGAATCAATATTATTACTTATCAATTGTGTTTTACAGAATGCACAAGTATTACCTGATTTTGCCCAAAGAAATTTTCTTGTTTTATGTGTGATGGCCATTTAATTATGCTTATAATGGGTTTTTAAATTAAGGTCAATTTGCAAAAAGTAAAAAAAGATTTTATTTTGGACAATTAGATGTAACAATTATACTTAAGCAATGAGTGCAAATTGAAGTCATTCTATTAAGTGATATAAATGTCTACAATAAACTACTCATCTTTTTGGCGATTCTTTTCATTCAATAATTCAAGTATTGGAGCGTCAACGATATGATCAGGAATTATTGGATTGTCATCTTTAGTAATTACAACTCTTTCAATGTCGTTAACACCAATTTGCCAAGCCTCTATCACCCTCAATTCTGATTTCAGAATTCCTAATTCCAGATATGGGGTCATATTGTAATTACTGTCAACATGTGCCGGAATAAGAATGTATTTTTTAAATCTCTCAAAACCTTTAATGAGATTTTCAAGATTCACACCACTTGTAGCTTCCATTTTATGAAATCGAGAAGAAATTGAAACCAAATTTCCATTGGAAAATAAATCTTTGCTGACATTCTTACTAACAATGACCTTATACCAATAAGGATTATTTTTGTCGATTCCTTTTACGATAGTGATCTTTATAACATCGTTCTTATCTACTTTCCCATATTCATCAATCCACTCTGTGAAGATTTTTTTTCCATATTCTCCATCTTCAAAAGATAGCAATAAACCAAATGGTATTTGTTCCGATGAGAAATAACCAAAAGCTTTCCAATGAGCATTGTCCCACAACTCTGCGTTAATAATGGTTTCAGCTTTTATTTTTTTATGAGACATATTTTTAAAGTCCGGTTTTTTTTCATCTTCTAATTCTTCATTTCCTTCTTGTGTTGGTAATTTTTGTAATTTACTATCTATTTCAATGGGAGACTCTGTTCTTAACAGCATATAATCTGTAACTTCTTTGGTCTGCCAATCTTCTAAAAATAATTTAGGTTTATTTGTTATTACATTTGTTATAAAATTATAATGCTCTACAATTATAGACAGTCTTTCATTGACTTCATCCTTTTTATATAAATTTTCAAAAAATTGCTTCGCATCCCGAAACATATAATTTCCTCCTATAACTTGAGGAAGTAATTCATCTAGTAGCTCCCTAAAATATTTTCCATCAAATTTTACTAAATCATTTAAGCTGACTGTAATATTTTTTTTGTTGATAACTTCTAGTTTAAAATTAGCAATGTTTTCGAGCAAATCAAGATTTATAATAATATTTTCATTTACTGGAAATACCTCTTCAAATGAAGTAGCCAAAAAAGATTCTATATATGCTAAAATAACTTCTGCAACTATTAATATTCGTGGGTTTTTTGACATTACAATTTTAAGCCTTGTACCAAGAATTTGACTCTCTATTGAAACTTGCTCTGTATTTAGAAAATTTGTTTCATAAGCTATCTGTTCAACAAATGGTTGATTAGCCAAATTATTATAATATTGAGGAAAATCTTCTTTCCTCAGAGAAGTTTTTGTTTCATCAAGGTCGATTAAATCTACATTCCCTAATAAATATAAGCTTGCATCTTCACTTAACCATAATTCACTAGATTTAAAAATGTCTGGAAGTAATTTCAGATTTGGAAAATCTTTGAAATTTAGATTTAATAGTCTTATTGCTAGACAAGCATCAGTCATATGTTCTGGAGTAATTTTTTCATTATCCTCAAGTTCATTATCTTGCTGAAAATATCTATTTAACACAGAATGAAGTTCAAACCAACATAATAGTACAGGAACTCTTCCAATGATAACCTCATTCTTCAATATCGCTTCGACACTCTTAAGAAATTTTATGTGCAGCTTACCTGTATTGTACCATTTGTTTGCAAAGATATTGGTTGCCGCAATTAAGGCATTGTAAGATGCCCAATAGAGATCCAGTTTAGAATAGGCATCGCTTAACAACATTAAACAATAAAAAAATTCCATTTGAGTTTCATCCTTGGCAAGTTTTCTTGCAGCCTTACCAAAAAATATTAAACTCTCTTTAATGAAATTATTTTCAAGTTTTACAATTCCTCTATTCAAATACCTCTGTCCTGCGTTCAGCTCAGACGTTCTCGTCGATTCGATTTCTGCAATTGTATCAATCAAATCATCAAACTCGGAGCTTTCAGGAAGTAATTTATTATATAGGTCTATAAACTCTGTTAATTGCTCAAAAGGTATGTCAAGATGCTTTTTGCTAGTGTAAAAGTATTCTTTTAGCTTTATTAATATATCAGAAACTGTGGTGCCATTCTCTAGATTTTTTCTTATTTGATACAACGATAAATAGAATTTGGCTAAAAGAGCTGTAGATGGTTTATTGTTATTTTCACTACATAAGTTCAAAAATAAAACAAAATCTTTACTCTCCTTGTTAAAATCAACTAAAATCAGATTTGCAGCCTCCTCTATATTTGAAATTGTCTGAAGTATATTAGATAGATTAAGATAAAATTCAATATTACTAATATTAGGCTCATTTTGTACTAATTCTTTTACTAATAAGAATTCATCATAAAAGGTTTTATAATCATCATACCAGTTGATTAAAGTCCAAGCGAATTGATAATGAACTCTAATCTTTAATTGAATGTTATTTAGTTTATTAGCAAATTTCAAAGCCCTTTCAAACTTTCCAATTACCTCGGCTTTTGGAAGTTCAAGCATTCTCGATAGAATAGCACTTTCAAGACAATCTTCAATTAATTTAAAATCAATATCAAAAGAGCGATTTGAAGAATTAATTTCTTTTTCCAATTCCTCTAGTAACAATAACCTTTCAGAATCTCTAGGGCCTGTAACTTTTTCTTCCAAATATATTCTGGAAAGATTCAATGCCTCTACTACTTCGTTTACTAATTGATTGCTGTATACTTTTTCTAGTATCCATTCTGCATCTAATATAATGAGTTCGACACTGAAATCCAGTTTTGTCTGGTCTTGGATTTCTTTTTTATTGCGGCTTGATATTTTTTGAGTAGAGAAAAAGAATATTTTTGTGTAACCTCTATTTGTATCGACGATTTTTTTAACATCAGATTTTACCTTTGGTTTCCAATCCTTTTTTGCACTTATTGCAAAAGCCCAATTTTCCTTTTCATTCCATTTATTATCACTTATATACCAGCGATCTGAAATAAAATTAGAAACGGGATAAGTCTCAGAATCAGTTTTTCCATCTCCACCACCTGTAGGACCTACTTGCGGAATCAAATTCGGCGATATTAATTTCTCTGAAAGTCTCCTGCATAATGTTTCAAAACTGTCATGTTTTTGATTGATAGAAATTTGGCTTAATTCATAGTCCAGTTGCTCCCTTGGTAAAATAGCTTTTGAAACAATTTGTGAATCTGAGAAATTTTCAGGTCTTCTATGTCTATAAAATTGAGAAGGTGTAGGGAATATTTTTTTAGTCATTATAACTGTTTAATTGCATCCAAATCACAAAAATGGTAAAAAAAAGAATTTATCAATTTTGGATTTTGAAACTTTATATTTTTGGTTTTCCTAATGGATACAAATCTTTACATTTATTCATAAATATATGAGATAAGCACACAGATACTAATTTACTAATTTTTTGAATAGTTCTTCATTAAAAGTACATTTTAAATAATTATAGATAATTATTATGATTAGTTTTTTTATTTTAGTAAAAACAATATTTCATGAAGATTTCGAAAGCTGGAATAAAGAGTATTATAGAGGCCATTCTGAATTCGTCAAATCCTTTTAACTTAACAGATGACTTCTTAATAACTGACTTTCTATTAAAAATCTGGGATTTGGAAGGTATGCCTTCTGAGGAAAATAGGAAAAATGCATTGGATGATATTGCCCAACATATGTTGCGTAATGATGACTGGGATTACGAATATCTTTTTTTTGATAGATTAAATATTTTGGAAGGAAATACAAAAGAATTCTTAAATTTTTTAAATGTGATGCTTTCGCCAGATGTAAGAAAAGATGAAGATAATATTTATCAATTTTATTTCCTTATTAATCCTTACTTGGAAAAAGAAAATTTATCATACTATTTGAGGGAATATAATGAACAGCAGCTACCAGTTCATACAGTTCAGAAATTAAAAGTTGATGAACCGACTGATATCAACGAGAATAAAATTCCTATCTTTCTGGTTGATAATCCAAGTGGTCGGTCAGATAGAAGAAGTTCCCACAAAAAGCCTGAAATTTTTCCTTCAATGGTACTTGTTTGGAATGAAGGATGGAATGATTTTGCACTTCGAACAGAATTTTATTTATTTTTTTACGCAAGTGAAGAGGATGGCTACAATATTGGTTCGACAAAAATTATATCCAAAAAAGAAAATAAAATTATTGACGAATTAAGAAGCTTATCCACGCCATTTTATTCATTAGACAATCAATTTTGCTCATTAGGACAGTCACAGAAATATTACAATAAATTAAAAGAAGATCTTGGAAAAAATTTAGAGAGTTTTTTATGGGCAGTAAAGGATGCCGCTTTCTTTCCGGATATTGCTGAGAAATTTGAAAATGATAGCGATTTTAATACTTCACTCATCCGTTATAATGAAGTTGAAAGAGTGTTAAGAACAGCTAAGTTCAGCATATATGATTATGATTTGGAAAATTTATACAATTTTAAATATAATTTTCAACCAAAATTTGCTAAAAATAAGGTTGAAATAGATTTTAGATTTAGTGACGAGGGTTTATCTTCCAATAGAATTTATGCAATGATTGGTAAAAATGGAACAGGGAAAACCCAGTTCATGACGTCGTTACCACTTGATATTTCACGGAAAAGACATGAGAATTTTTCTCCAAAATCGCCATCTTTTAGTAAGGTTATTGCCGTTTCTTACAGCGCTTTTGATTCATTTGATATACCCAAGAAAACATCATCATTTAACTACGTCTATTGTGGTTTAAGAGACCAAGCAGGAGAAAGAATGACTGATAAAGGCTTAGTTTTGAGATTTCACAGTTCTCGAAAAAAATTGGAGGAACAGGAAAGGATGTCAACATGGGTTGAACTTTTGTACAATTTCATAGAAAACGATATAATTGATTTGTTCATTAAGAAAAAAAGAAAAACTTATACCTTTGATTATACTGGTTTTAGTGCTACGCGTAAGCTATTAAGTTCGGGACAAAGTATAATTTTATATATTATTACTGAAATCGTTGCTAATATTAGATATGATTCAATAATACTTTACGATGAGCCAGAAACACATCTGCATCCAAATGCAATATCCCAGTTAATCAATACTATTTATGATTTGGTTTCGGAATTTCAATCATATTGTATAGTCGCTACACACTCGCCTCTTATAATAAGGGATCTGCTGTCAAAAAATGTATTGGTTGTTGAGAAGGAAGGTGTATATTTTTCTGTCAGAAAATTAGGTATAGAAACGTTTGGAGAAAATTTAACAGTTTTGACAGACGAAGTTTTTGGAAATAGAGAGATTCCTAAGCAATACAGAGAAATTTTGAAAGATTTGGTAAATGCTGGTCTGTCATACGAACAGATAGTTAATAAATTAGAATCTGATAAAATACCTATGTCTTTGAATGCAAATATATATTTAAGTAGTTTATATGAGAAATCTTAAAGCATTTTCAAAAACTTGCATAGATTTTTTTGATGAAGTTGTTTCTTCAAAAAACGATACAATTAATGACCCCACTTACAAATATAGAATAAGCTTGTTAAAACCAAATGTTGAGAAGTGCTACAATGTTTATAATAAAAATTTTAAGAATAAAAATTTACTAATTACAAAATCATTTGGATACACTAATCCGAATAAGGACGATCTTAAAAAATTATATTCTTACCGGAACAGTAAAATCCAGGAACTAAAAAAAACAGTTACTACGACACACTATAACAGAATTATAAATACATGTCAAAATTGTACAATCAATGAAGCTAAAACTATGGATCATTTATTGCCCAAAGAAGATTTTCCTGAATTTTCAATTCATCCTCAAAATTTGTTTCCTTCATGTAATGTGTGCAATGGTCATAAAAGTACCAATTGGGTTAAAAATGGACACCCTTTATTTCTTAATCTATATTTAGATCCTTTACCACTTGACCAATACTTATTTGTAGATATAAAAATCGATTTACGAAAAAAAAATATAGAAACTAATTTTAAATTGGACAATAATTGCGGCATTGATAAAGTTTTTTTTAGTATCATAGAAAGTCATTATTCCAAATTAGATTTACTTAGTCGATTTTCAAAAAACTGTAATGATACAGTTTCAGAATTAAAAAACACAATAAAATCTAGTCTTGAGGAAAGTATTTCCCTAAATACAATTGTTAATGTTATAAAAAGAAAATGTATTAAAGACAGAGATCATTTAGGAGTAAATCACTGGAAAATAATACTTACGGAAAAACTTATAGAAGAACCAAAGTTTTTTAAATTAGATTAAAATTCAATGCAAAAAAAATTCCAGTCAATAATTATTATATAGTAATCATTTTTTATTAGTTAATATTTTTTTATTTCACAAAAAAGATAGAATTGAAATGATGAATTTTAATATTGTTGTCAGCTTTATATTTGCTGAGAATAGACAGCTCATTCTTATTATTTGATGTCAAAAGATTTGAAAAAATGCTTTCAACCAATTCGCAAATATTCCAATAATATGCAGTAGTGAAATTTTTATCATTTTTTTTTACACTTCTTTTTCCAATATGATAAATTTCTTCAGCACTCGCTATTATTTTATCGGAGGAAGTAGAATAATCTAAGACAAATATTTCAGTATCGTTTCCCAAACTAAATTGATGAGCAAGTGCATTTCTTAAATTTTTGAGCGAATTAATTGTTTTACTATCTAACTTTGTAAAATTCTTTAGAGCATTTTTAAAAGTATCATTTGTGTTTTCAGTTTCATTTTTACGGTAAAATATATTTCCAATTAGGTCAATAATTATTAAATAATTGGTTAATGCTAAAAACTTGTTACTTAAAAAGGTTCTATTCTCTATTTGTTTATTCAAAGCATCTATATTATAATAATTATCTAAAGCACCAGTTTCAATATTTCTGTTACCTAATTCTCTAGCACCACGAATTGCAAGTGCAAGCGTAGAAATCTTATTATTTTCTTTGATGTCTATATTTAATAGATTATTTATAATTTGTTTTTCTTCCATAAAATGAACATTATAAATTTACTTCTTTCCAACCTTTTGCTGTTTTTGTAGATGCAAAATAGCTAATGGAAACATTGAAAAATTCTTTGAGAGTTTTTATAGCTTCCTTGACCTTATCGTTTTTCATATATCTATCATTGTCTTTAAACATTTTTTGATAAAACGAACTCCAAAATATAGCAGCATCATCCATATCGATTTCTTCATTTGGACCAATAATTGAAAAGCAATCCGAATTCGATAGTATAGTTTCGGCTAATGATTTATTTGTAGATAAGCATGATGAAAGGAAGAGTCTTTTCCTGTCAAGTTTATCACCAAGTATTGTTCCTAGCTCCTGGAAAGAAATTCTGTCTAAAGTTGTAGAAATCTCATTTAAATTTCCATGACAGGAAATATGCAAATATCTGTAATTTGACTCAAGAAATTCGTTGATAAAGTGCTCAAATTCTCTTTTTGTTCTAATGTAATAATATTTATGTTCAATATTGGAAATACTCAAAATTCGTGAAATAATTTCGCCTTCGTAAGCTTGCTTTTCTTCGTCATCAAAATCCAAGCTTTCGATAATAAAAACATATGGATTAGTTTTTTCAAATTCGGTCATTATTATGCTTTTAGGTTATCAGTTAACCTCAAATATACAGAATTCATTCAAATAATATTTGATTAAAAAATAAATCCCAACTCTCGTCAGGATTTATATTGGAAATAAAGAATAATATTTATTTTCCAAGATACTTCTGAACTGCAGCAGCAGAAGTTCCCACAGCCTTAACTGCTTCTTTCAAACGTTCTTTGGTAACACCAATTTTTTTTGACCAATAGTCCAATTCCCAGCTCTCATTCACATTCACTCTAGTTGAATCTAGTGGTTTTTTACTTAAATCATCGCTCATAATAAATTATTTTTTGGGTTAATAAAAGCAAAGGTAAGCAGGTTGCATATTGAATAATTATGGGTTTCCGTAAAAACAAAAAAATCCAACTCTCGTCAGGATTTTCAAGTCTGTGTAAAGCGTAGTATTTAAAATATAGCTTTAGTTTTCATTTATCTCCTCAATAACCTTTTTATATTTAGGTTTTTCTAAAAATGGATAAGTTTTCTTTCCGTCAAGTATTTCTCCTTTAAAAATTTGATAGAGAGAAGTTATTTCATCGGATGTGTCCTTTTTTTTAGTTTTTTTTATATCGAACAAATTACACAAAGAACTCACGAATAGTTTCAATTTACCTTCTTCAAAATCTTCAATCCACTTATTGTCCTTCAATTTTAAAAACAACTCGCAAAGCTGTTGCTGAGTTCCATTCCAAATTATTTTATTTTGAAACTCTGGGGAAACACTATTTTTATTTTCGAAAATGATATCAGTTGTTTTTACATTCAAAATCGCTACTCTTTGTTCTAAATATTCAATTAGCAAAAGTAATAATTGATCATTTATTTTCTTAGGTAATTGTATTGCCCAAAAGAAATCTATCTGTATGCTGTCATTTGAGAGAGTTGATTTGTAATGTTTTATTAAGTTTAACAATATGATTTGTTCATCATTTATACCGAGAAAGAAAGGGAATTTTTTCGAACTTTCTATGAACCTGTCAAAGTGAAAGACTAGTTTATTGAAAAATTCATCAATGAAACATTCGACAGTTTCTAAACAGTTTTTAGGATCATAAGATTTTCTGTGCTCAAAAAATTTTTGAATCTGAAAATCATATAGTTTATTTTGATCCTGGTGTTCATCAAATGTACTACCGCCATCTAAAACTTCAAGCGCATTTATTGAAATACCAATAAAATCATTTTTGGGGATTATTCTATATGGAAATTCATAAAAAATTGAGCAGTACTCACTATAGATTTCTTCTCTAGTAAATTTTTTAAATAGAAATTTTTCGGCATTTATTGCATCATCAATTTCATTTTCTATTTGCTGAATAACCGAATAAGTTTTTTGCGTAAAATAAATATTATCTGTAATCATAATTTTTTCTTGCAATTTTGAGAATTTATTTTTCTTAAAACAATTACATTTTAATTACGGTAAGTTATTTTAAAGGTACTCTACAAGTATCAGCCTATTTGGATTATGATTTTCTACAAAAGAAAGAATCCTAACATTCATTAGAATTCCAATTGACAAGTAGGAATATTTTAGCAAAGCTTATTTTCGAGCAGTTTTATTTTTCAATTTTTGTATTTATAAAATTTCAATAGAAATTAAGACTCCTTCGGTATAACTATATCCATATCCAAAACCATAACTTCCGCCACCACTTACTTTTTCTGTTTCGGAAAAAACTCTTCGTGAGCTTGATATTCCTTCAGAACTGTATTGGTAATTGTAACGACCCGAAGTGATTGGCGTAATAGAAATAACTCGAATGTTTTGAGAAGACCACTTTTCCATTTCTTCATTAATATCAGCGGATAATCTCTCACCATCAATTTCTGAATCTGACCATCCTACAATTTTTTGAGATGCCACCTTTTGAGTGACTTGTTTTTCACTTCCTAACCAACTCTTTTTTGTTTCACCAGTTGGAACATTTTCAAAAACATCTTGAATAATAGGTTTGAAATGCGCAGGAATAAATATAGTTTTTAGCATTCTGGATTATTAAAATTTTTGTTAATAAATTCAGCTTTTATTATTTTTTTAGTGAGAAAGACAAGTATAATATGAAGCTGAACTGTAATTGAGCTGAGTTTAAGACTATCATACCAAATATACATAATTATACTCTTATTTTATTGCGTATTCCAAAAGCAAAATCCCAACTCTCGTTAGTATTTATTTCGAAAATAAGAGTCATATTTATTTTCTAAGATACTTCTCGACTGCATCAGCAGACGTTCCCACAGCCTTAACTGCTTCTTTCAAACGTTCTTTGGTAACACCAAATTTTTTTGACCAGTAGTCTAACTCCCAACTCTCATTCACATTCACTCTAGTTACATCTAGGGGTTTTTAGTTAAATCATCACTCATAATATTTTTTAGGTTAATAAAAGTAAAGGTAGGACGGTTTTTTGTTACATTTTTACGGATTTCCGTAAAAACAAAAAAATCAAAATCTTGTCTGGATTTATATTTAGTCGATGACCTTATTAGTTTTTACATATTTTCATTTATTAATCTAGTTTCCTCTTCTAAATCCAATTTACTGTCAAAGTTTATTTTTAAATTCATACCAATGTTATAATGGATTATATTAGAATGTGTTATAACTTCAGGGAATTCATCCATTATGTTCAAGCATATTTTTTGCATAATCATTAAACAAACTTTTTTTTCATTTAAAGAATCAGGAATTAAATATTCATAAACCTCATTGTTCGGATTATTAAAAAATGACTTCTTATTTGCTTTAAAATTATGTGCGAGAATATCATTTCTGAATTTTTCTAAATCTTTCCATTTATTAATTCGTTTAATTCCGTATTGATTTAGATTTCTTACTCTTCTTATCGATTCAGCGTATTTTCCATCAAAATTACTTTCATTAAAGTTTTTATATTCATCTAAAAATGATTTAAATTGTATTAAGCAATGATTTGATAAAATTGCTCTTGAGGACATTGAAAATCCAGGTTGATTATAAAAATTTTCATCAAATTTAATTTTACTTAATTCTGAATGGTTTTTTATACATTCCTCAATACAGAGAATTGTTAATTTTATTTGTGTGAAAAGAAAAGATAAAGATTTATAAATTTCAACTAAACGGGTCATTCTTAATAAAATTTGTGATAAGACTCAAATATAATTTTTTTTACTATGCTAAATGTGTAAAATAATAAATCCCAACTCTCGTCAGGATTTATTTTGGAACTTAAAAGTCATATTTATTTTCTAAGATACTTCTCGACTGCATCAGCAGACGTTCCCACAGCCTTAACTGCTTCTTTCAAACGTTCTTTGGTAACACCAAATTTTTTTGACCAGTGGTCTAATTCCCAACTCTCACTCACATTCACTCTAGTTGTATCTAGGGGTTTTTTAGTTAAATCATCACTCATAATAATTTTTTTAGGTTAATAAAAGTAAAGGTAAGAAGGTTTTAAATGGTATTATTACGGTTTTCCATAAAGCAAAAATTCTGATTTTCTTAATACTTTCTTATTCTATAATCAACTCGATATACTTTTTAATATCTTTTTCAAATTTATTATCTGTTGAAAAATAAGTGTAAATAACATTACCTCTATTTTCAACTGTTTTAAAACCATTATTTCTATACCATTCAATTTTAGCTTCCACAGAAGTTAAATATTGATCTGAATTTGTCATACCAAAGTGCTCCCAATAGAATGTTTTTTGAGTTAGTTTGTTCAATATTTTAAAATCAACATATTTTCTGTCATACTTTCCTATAATTTGCGCATCATAACCAATTGCTAAATAATTGCATCTAATTAAATTTTCATAAATTTTTTTTTCTTGCAGAGACCTTAGTTTTGTCCCATTTTCAGCAATTATATACAAACCTGATTTGTAATAGCTTAAACTACTTTCTTTTGTTTCAACTAATTTTCCAGGTTCATTTTTAATTTTAA
The DNA here is from genome assembly GCF_021010565.1 of Chryseobacterium turcicum. Taxonomy (NCBI): domain Bacteria; kingdom Pseudomonadati; phylum Bacteroidota; class Flavobacteriia; order Flavobacteriales; family Weeksellaceae; genus Chryseobacterium; species Chryseobacterium turcicum. The sequence goes on along the minus strand of NZ_JAJNAY010000001.1, from coordinate 2,588,498 downwards.
TCTCTCTTGAAAAAAACCATCTGTAAAAATTTTTGTTGTAAG